>NZ_CP046523.1:1230304-1584572 GCF_021497885.1 Streptococcus oralis | reverse complement strand
ACCACCAAATCATCCGTCAACAAAAAGCAGCCCTTGCTAAGAACAAAAAGAAATAAATAGGAAAAGTCTGGGATGAAAGTTCCAGACTTCTCACTATGTTCAATAGTTCTCAAGGATAAGACTTTTTCCTTGCATTCTATTGATATTTGATTATGATTAAGAGAGAGGCAGTTGACATTCTATCAAGCTGTCGGTCAAATCGTTCAGGACAAGGAATCATGATGAACTATCAATCAGAAAAAAAGACTAGAAAGAAGACTGTATGGATAATCGACCAATTGGTTTTTTGGATTCAGGTGTCGGGGGTTTGACCGTTGTACGAGAGCTCATGCGCCAGCTTCCCCATGAAGAAATCGTCTATATTGGAGATTCAGCACGGGCACCCTATGGCCCCCGTCCTGCTGAGCAAATTCGTGAATATACTTGGCAGTTGGTCAACTTTCTCTTGACCAAGGATGTCAAAATGATTGTCATTGCTTGTAATACTGCGACTGCGGTCGTCTGGGAAGAAATCAAGGCAAAACTAGACATTCCCGTCCTAGGTGTGATTTTGCCAGGAGCTTCGGCAGCTATCAAGTCCAGTCAAGGCGGGAAAATCGGAGTGATTGGAACCCCCATGACGGTACAATCAGACATCTACCGTCAGAAAATCCATGATCTGGATCCGGATTTACAGGTGGAGAGTTTGGCCTGTCCCAAGTTTGCCCCCTTGGTCGAGTCTGGTGCCTTATCAACCAGTGTAACCAAGAAAGTAGTTTATGAAACCCTGCGTCCCTTGGTCGGAAAAGTGGATAGCCTGATTCTAGGTTGTACTCATTATCCGCTCCTTCGCCCTATCATCCAGAATGTCATGGGACCGAAGGTTCAGCTGATCGATAGTGGGGCAGAGTGCGTACGAGATATCTCAGTTTTACTCAATTATTTTGAAATCAATCGTGGTCGCGATGCCGGACCACTCCAGCACCGTTTTTACACAACAGCCAGCAGCCAAAGTTTTGCCCAGATTGGGGAAGAATGGCTGGAAAAAGAGATTCATGTGGAGCATGTAACATTATGACAAACAAAATTTATGAATACAAGGACGACCAGGACTGGTATGTCGGTGTCTGGGATGTCTATGGAGGCATCTACAGCCTCATCAAAGATCCTCTTGAGCTTGATTTTATGGATTTGGCGCGGATTTTTCGTGATGAGGAAAACGGCTTTCCAATTACGATAACGGTGATGCGCTGGTCTTCTAACTTCCGTCTGCTCTCCTTTATCGTTGAGATTTTAAATGCAGAAGCAGGACGTAACTTGGAAGTCATCCAACGTCAGGGAGCCCTGCTCTTGGTTGAAAATGGGCAACTCCTGCATGTAGAATTGCCTAAAGAAGGTGTTGATGTAGAAGTCTTCTTTGAAACTAGCAAGGTTAGAGAAACCTTGTTGATAGCGACTCGAAACGAAGGCAAGACCAAGGAGTTCCGAGCAATCTTTGACAAACTAGGCTATGATGTGGAAAATCTCAATGACTATCCAGATTTACCTGAAGTAGCTGAAACAGGCATGACCTTTGAAGAAAATGCCCGCCTCAAAGCAGAAACCATTTCCCAATTAACAGGCAAGATGGTTCTAGCAGATGACTCAGGTCTCAAAGTCGATGTCCTTGGTGGCTTGCCAGGTGTCTGGTCAGCCCGTTTTGCAGGAGTCGGCGCCACTGACCGTGAAAATAATGCCAAGCTCTTGCACGAATTGGCCATGGTCTTTGATCTCAAGGACCGTTCGGCTCAGTTCCACACAACCCTAGTTGTAGCCAGTCCAAATAAGGAAAGTTTGGTTGTTGAAGCTGACTGGCCAGGCTACATTAATTTTGAACCTAAGGGTGAAAATGGTTTTGGCTATGATCCCCTCTTCCTTGTAGGAGAGACAGGTAAATCATCAGCCGAATTAACCCTTGAAGAAAAAAATAGCCAATCCCACCGTGCCTTAGCCGTTAAGAAACTTTTGGAGGTATTTCCATCATGGCAAAGCAAACCATCATTGTAATGAGTGACTCCCACGGAGATAGCTTGATTGTGGAAGAAATCCGTGACCGCTATCTGGGTAAAGTTGATGCCATTTTTCACGATGGTGACTCAGAACTCCGTCCAGACTCTCCGCTTTGGGAAGGCATCCATGTCGTCAAAGGAAATATGGACTTTTATGCTGGCTACCCAGAACGTTTGGTGACTCAACTTGGTCCGACCAAGATCATCCAGACTCACGGACACTTATTTGATATCAATTTCAACTTTCAAAAGTTGGACTACTGGGCTCAGGAAGAAGAAGCGGACATCTGTCTCTATGGTCACTTGCATGTCCCAAATGCTTGGATGGAAGGAAAGACTCTTTTTCTAAATCCAGGTTCCATCAGCCAACCACGAGGCACTATTAGAGAATGTCTCTATGCCCGTGTGGAGATTGATGACAGCTATTTCAAAGTAGACTTTTTGACACGTGATCATGAGATTTATCCAGGCTTGTCCAGGGAGTTTGCTCGATGATTGCCAAGGAATTTGAAGCATTTTTATTGGAGCAGGAAGAGACTTTTCTTACCCCCGCTGAGAATCTAGCAGCCTTGATTGATACCCATAATGCTGATCATGCGATTTTAGTGTTGAGCCAAATCACTTATACCCGTATCCCTGTTGTGACCTTTGATAAACGCTTTGTCGGGACTATTGGTCTGAGAGACATTTTGGCTTATCAAATGGAGCAAGGTTTGACGGATGAGCAGATGGCAAAGACAGACATCGTCAATATGACTAAGACAGATGTGGCAGTCGTCGCTCCAGACTATAACATCACAGAGGTCCTCCATAAACTGGTGGATGAACCTTTCTTGCCAGTGGTAGATGATGAAGGGATTTTTCAAGGAATCATCACGCGCAAGTCCATCCTCAAGGCAGTCAATGCCCTCTTGCATGACTTTAGTAAGGAATATGAGATTCGATGCAAATGAGAGATAGCATTTCAGCCTTCTTAGAAAAAAAGCAGGGCTTGTCTGCTAATTCAAAGCAGTCTTATAGGTATGATTTGGAGCAATTTTTAGATATGGTAGGGGAGCGGGTCTCTGAGACCAGTCTCAAGATTTACCAAGCACAGCTAGCCAATCTAAAAATGAGTGCCCAGAAGCGAAAACTTTCGGCCTGTAATCAATTTCTTTACTTTCTCTATCAAAGAGGAGAGGTGGACAGTTTTTACCGCTTGGAATTAGCCAAACAAGCTGAAAAGAAGACCGAAAAGCCAGCACTGTTAGACCTGGAGTCTTTTTGGCAGGAAAGTGACTATCCAGAAGGACGCTTGATAGCGCTCTTAATCCTAGAAATGGGACTCTTGCCAAGTGAGATTTTAGTCCTTAAGGTTGCAGATATCAATCTGGATTTTCAGGTGTTGCGAATCAGCAAGGCTTCCCAACAGAGGATTGTCACCATACCCACGACCTTGACTCCAGAATTGGAACCCTTGATGGGGCAGACCTATCTCTTTGAAAGGAGTGGGAAAACCTATTCTCGTCAGTGGGCCTTTCGTCAGCTGGAGTCCTTTGTCAAGGAGAAAGGTTTCCCCACCTTATCCGCTCAAGCCTTGCGGGAACAGTTCATTCTAAGACAAATAGAAAACAAGGTCGATTTGTACGAAATTGCAAAAAAATTAGGATTAAAAACAGTACTGACCTTAGAAAAATATAGATAATGGATATTAAATTAAAAGATTTTGAAGGGCCCCTGGACCTGCTCTTGCACTTGGTTTCTAGGTACCAGATGGATATCTACGATGTGCCCATTACGGAAGTTATCGAACAGTATCTAGCCTATGTCTCAACCTTGCAGGCCATGCGTCTGGAAGTAACGGGCGAGTATATGGTTATGGCCAGTCAGCTCATGCTGATCAAGAGCCGCAAGCTCTTGCCAAAGGTAGCAGAAGTGACAGACTTAGAGGATGACCTGGAACAAGACCTTCTCTCTCAAATCGAAGAATACCGCAAGTTCAAGCTCTTGGGTGAGCACTTGGAGGCTAAGCACCAAGATCGGGCCCAGTACTATTCCAAAGCGCCAACAGAGTTGATCTACGAAGATGCGGAGCTTGTGCATGACAAGACGACCATTGACCTCTTTTTGGCTTTTTCAAATATCCTAGCCAAGAAAAAAGAGGAATTTGCTCAGAATCATACAACTATCTTGCGAGATGAATATAAGATTGAGGACATGATGGTCATCGTAAAAGAGTCCTTGACTGGACGAGACCAGTTGCGCTTGCAGGATTTGTTCAAGGAAGCCCAGAATGTCCAAGAGGTTATTACCCTCTTTTTGGCGACCCTAGAGTTAATCAAAACCCAGGAACTGATCCTCGTGCAAGAGGAGAGTTTCGGAGATATCTATCTCATGGAAAAGAAGGAAGAAAGTCAAGAGGCACAAAGCTAGACTTGATAGAGAGGAAAGATGAGTACTTTAGCAGAAATAGAAGCACTCTTGTTTGTAGCAGGTGAAGATGGGATTCGGGTCCGTCAGTTGGCTGAACTCCTATCGCTTCCCCCGACAGGCATCCAACAGAGTTTAGAAAAATTAACCCAAAAGTATGAAGAAGACCAAGAGTCGAGCTTGTCCCTGATCGAGACAGGTGGTGCTTACAGATTGGTCACCAAGCCTCAATTTGCAGAGATTTTGAAGGAATACTCCAAGGCGCCTATCAACCAGAGTTTGTCTCGGGCTGCTCTTGAGACCTTGTCCATCATTGCCTACAAGCAACCTATCACGCGGATAGAAATTGATGCTATTCGTGGGGTCAACTCGAGTGGAGCCTTGGCAAAGTTGCAGGCTTTTGAATTGATAAGAGAAGATGGAAAAAAAGAAGTTCTTGGGCGACCAAACCTCTATGTGACTACGGATTATTTCCTAGATTACATGGGGATTAACCATTTGGAAGAATTACCAGTGATTGATGAGCTTGAGATTCAAGCCCAAGAAAGCCAATTATTTGGTGAAAGGATAGAAGAAGATGAGAATCAATAAATATATTGCCCACGCAGGTGTGGCCAGTAGGAGAAAAGCAGAAGAACTAATCAAGCAAGGCTTGGTGACGGTTAACGGCCAAGTGGTGCGTGAACTCGCAACGACCATCAAGTCTGGAGATAAGGTCGAAGTGGAAGGTCAGCCCATCTACAACGAAGAAAAGGTTTACTATCTGCTTAACAAACCACGTGGAGTGATTTCCAGTGTGACAGATGACAAGGGCCGCAAGACTGTTGTGGACCTCTTGCCCAATGTTAAAGAACGCATTTACCCTGTGGGACGTTTGGACTGGGATACATCAGGGGTTTTGATTTTGACCAATGATGGGGACTTTACGGATGAGATGATTCACCCCCGTAATGAGATTGACAAGGTCTATGTTGCGCGTGTTAAAGGTGTGGCTAATAAGGACAATCTCCGCCCCTTGACCCGCGGTCTTGAGATTGATGGCAAGAAAACCAAGCCAGCTGTTTATGAAATTCTCAAAGTGGATCCAGTCAAAAACCGCTCTGTGGTACAGTTGACTATCCATGAAGGGCGTAACCATCAGGTTAAAAAGATGTTTGAAGCCGTCGGTCTTCAAGTTGATAAACTGTCTCGGACACGTTTCGGACACCTAGACTTGACAGGTCTTCGTCCAGGAGAATCCCGTCGCCTTAATAAAAAAGAAATCAGCCAACTACACACCATGGCTGTAACCAAGAAATAATGAAACGAATCTTAATAGCGCCAGTACGCTTTTACCAACGTTTTATCTCACCAGCCTTTCCCCCCTCTTGTCGCTTTGAGCCGACTTGTTCCAACTATATGATTCAGGCTATTGAAAAGCATGGTTTCAAGGGTGTTCTGATGGGCTTGGCTCGAATTTTCCGATGCCATCCTTGGTCGCCAATAGGAAAAGATCCCGTCCCAGACCATTTTTCTCTCAAACGAAATCAAGAAAAAAAATAACCCAACATCATTTGATGTTGGGTTTTCTTGTTTATTTCAAAGCTTTTTGTGCGTCTTCAATCATGAGTTTAGTTGATTCAAGCCCGCTACCACTTAGATACCAGAGGTCTGGTGTTAGTTGGATAATTTTACCATTTTTAGCGGCAGGAGTTTCAGCGATGAGGGCATTTTCTAGGACGCCATCGTTACTTGAGTTGTCCCCACCGATGGCAAGGGTACGGTTGATGACAAAGAGGATGTCAGGGTTGATTTCTTTGACACTTTCAAAGCTGACTTCCTGTCCGTGGCGAGAGTCTTCAAATTTGGTGTCTGTTGGCTTGAATTTCAAGGTTTGGTACAAGAAAGAGAAACGAGATTGGGCACCAAAGGCAGCCATTTTTCCTTCATTGAGGAGGATGGCAAGGGCTTTTTTGTCAGAACTTTCATTCTTAGTTGCGACTTCTTGGATACTCTTATCTAGATTAGCTAATTCTTCTTTGGCTTTCTGTGTACCAGTTTCACCGAAGGCACTTGCTAGGGATTCGATATTGGCCTTAGTAGAAGTCCAGTAGTCGTCCTTACTTGCTTGGAAGAGCACGGTTGGAGCAATTTCTTTGAACTTGTCTACGAATTTTTGAGTACGTGGTGAAGCGATAATTAGGTCTGGTTCAAGAGCAGCAATGGCTTCTAGGTCTGGTTCAACCATGGAACCCACATTGTTGACATTTCCTGCAAGATCTTTTAGGTAAGTCGGAACAGTTTTTGTAGGCATTCCGACGATGTTCTTTTCAAAACCTAAAGCGCGAATAGTATCCGCAGCACCGAGATCAAAGGTCACAATCTTTTCAGGAACCTTTGAAAGTTTGACCTCGTCTAGTGAACTTTTAATAGTTATCTCTGTTGGAGCAGAGCTACTTGTCTCTGTTTGCTTCGTAGTTTTAGTTGTACTACATGCACCAAGTAAGAGCAAGAAGCTGGCTGCTAGGGCAGTGAGATAAAGTTTAAGGGATGTTTTCATGATTTCTCCTTTTTAAAATGTGATAACGATCTAGGGAGTCTCTGGGGCTTATTGACTAAGAGACAGAGAATTCTCTAACATGATTTTCTGAGTTACTAGCTATAGATACAGATCTTTTTGCCATTGATATCCGCCAGCGTGATGGGAATCTCATAGAGTTGACTGAGCAGGTCAGCCTGCATGATTTGAGCAGTCGTTCCCTTGCAAAAGACTTGACCGTCCTTGAAGGCAACAATTTCATCCGCATACTGGCTAGCCATGTTGATATCGTGGAGGACGATGATAATGGTCTTGCCTAGTTCTTCCACCAGTCGCCGAAGAATCTGCATCATGCTGACGCTTTGCTTGATATCGAGGTTGTTGAGTGGTTCGTCTAGCAAGATAAAGTCCGTATCCTGAGCCAGTACCATAGCGATAAAGACACGTTGGAGCTGTCCGCCAGACAGACTATCGATGTAGCGGTCTTTTAAGTTTGTCAGTTCCAGATAGTCTAGAGTTTCTCGGATTTTTTCCCAGTCTTCTGCCTTCAGTCGGCCACGGCTGTAGGGAAAACGTCCAAAACTGACCAGTTCTTCAACGGTCAATTTGGCTTGGTAATTGATTTTCTGCTTTAGGATGGTGAGCTCTTTGGCTAGTTCTTGCGAATTCCAACTCTCGATTTCACGGCCTTTGATACTGAGGATTCCCTGATCTTTCTTGGTCAGTCTGCTCATGATGGAGAGAAGGGTTGATTTTCCAGCACCATTTGGACCAATGAAGGCTGTCAGTTTCTGAGGACTGACTTCAAGGGAAATGTCTTGCAAAATATCCTGTTTTTGAATGGATTTGTCAATGTTTTCCAGTTTCACCGACGCGCCCTCCTATATAGTAAGATAAAGAATAAGAAACCACCCACACTCTCGATGATCATGCTGATGCGAATTTCCAGAGCAAAGACTCGTTCGATGAGGGCTTGCCCCAAGGTCAAACTAATAAATCCAATCAGAATGGCTACGATAAAGAGCAATTTGTGCCGATAATCTTTGACAATCAGGTAAGTGAGATTGGCTAGCATAAAGCCGAAGAAGGCCATAGGCCCTACCAAGGCAGTGGCTGTTGAGGTCAAAAGCACGATACCCCAGAGGAGTTCTCTCTGTTCTTTTTCAATATCGAGTCCCAATATCTGAGCTGTTTCTCTTTGCAGGTGCAAGACATCCAGAATGACTACTTTTCGGAAGAAAAAGATTGTTAAGGCGAGGATGATCAGAGAACCGATGGCTAGGATGGAAGTGTTGAGATGTTGAAAGGAAGCAAAGAGACTGTTCTGCAGTTTATCGTATTCATTTGGATCCATTAGGACCTGAAGGAAGGTACTGATATTTCGAAAGAGACTTCCGAGTGCTAGACAGATCAGCAGGATGAAGACCAGATCTTGCTTCATCAGTCTCTTCAAGTAGCCTTGTAAGGCGAGAAAGAAGAGGGATTGAACAAGAAGCAAGACTAGAAATTCTAAGATAGGAGACTTTCCAAGCTGTAGAAATTTGCTTTCAAATATCAGCAGCAGGGTCTGTAGCAAGACATAGAAGGATTCGATTCCCAAAATACTTGGCGTCAGAAAGCGATTTTCCGTCAGGGTTTGAAAACTGATGGTCGAAATCCCTGTCGCGATGGCTACCAAGAGATAAACGATGATTTTTTGGGAACGCAGCTTCCAGGCAAAGGCAGACAGGTTAGTGATAGGCCAAAAGTAGAGGAGACAAGCTCCAATGGCCAGAATAATGAGAAGGCAGAAGAGTTTCACATGTTTGCTTTTAGACTGCATCTTTTCGCTCCCCTCTCCAGAGAAGTAGGATAAAGACGAGGCTACCGATGATTCCTAGCAGGAGACTGACAGACAGCTCATAGGGCCGAATCAAGACTCGAGAGAGGATGTCGCAGACCAGAACCAGATTGGCTCCGACCAGAGCGACCATGAGTTTGGTTTGGCTCAGATTATCTCCATAGCGCTTGCGGACAAGATTGGGAACGATGACCCCGAGAAATGGCAAGGCACCCACGGTAATCATGGTGACACTTGTCGTTAGTGCCACTAGAAAGAGGGCCAGTTTTTCAAGTAGGGAGTAAGAAATGCCCAAACTCTCGCTAGCTTCTTTTCCTAGATTCATGATGGTGAAGGTTTGGGACAATTTCCAAACGGCAATCAGGATCAGTAGAGCTAAGAAGAGCCACTCATACTGATTTGTCTGAATCATGGAGAAGGAGCCCTGAGTCCAAGCGGTCATACTCTGAACCAGATTGAAACGATAAGCGATAACTTCTGTCACGGAACCAATAATCCCGCTATAGATAATTCCAATCAGAGGCAACATCCACCTTTCCTTTACAGAAAAAATAGTCATAAAGGCCAGAAAGAAGAGGGTAAATACGATGGATGAAACAAAAGCAAAGAGCATCTTTTGGGTCAGAGTCGCAGACGGAAAGACAAAGAGGCTCAGCACCATTCCCAGTTTGGCGGCTTCAGTGGTTCCAACTGTACTCGGTGCAGCAAATTGATTTTGAGTAATGGTCTGCATGAGGAGCCCTGCTATGCTCATACTAGAGGCTGCAAGGAGAATACTGATGGTCCTTGGAAGACGCGACTCTTGAAAGAGAAGCCAGGTCTGCTGGTCGAAAGCAAAAAATTTCTCCCAAGAAAAATCACTGGTTCCAATGCTGATGGAGAGAAAGACCAGGAGTAGAAGTAAGCCAGTTAAAAAATGAGAGAGTTTCATACCCCCGTCCTTTCAAATAGATTTGGTATCGTTAGATACCTGCGGATATAAATGTAACACGATTTCTTTAATCTGTCAATAAATATTCTGACAATTTAATGTAAAAAGAAAGAAAAATTCTTGAAATAATATCTGCCCCTCTCTTTTATTGGAAAACTGAGTAAAAACCAATCTACCTTCCCACTATCCTTCTTCTATAAAAAGTGGTAAAATGGAGGACAGAAAGAAGGAACTGATATGACAACATTATTTTCAAAAATAAAAGAAGTAACAGAAATCCCTGCGATCTCAGGTCATGAGGCACCTGTCCGGACTTATCTTCGTGAAAAGTTGACACCGCACGTAGATGAAGTGGTGACAGATGGTCTGGGCGGTATTTTTGGAATTAAACATTCAGAAGCTGCGGATGCACCACGCATCTTGGTCGCTTCTCATATGGACGAAGTTGGTTTTATGGTTAGTGAGATTAAGCCAGATGGTACCTTCCGTGTCGTTGAAATCGGTGGCTGGAACCCTATGGTGGTCAGCAGCCAACGCTTTAAACTCTTTACTCGTGATGGTCGTGAAATTCCTGTGATTTCGGGTTCTGTCCCTCCACATTTGACACGTGGAACAGGTGGACCAAGCATGCCAGCTATTGCAGATATCATTTTTGATGGTGGCTTTTCGGATAAGGCCGAGGCAGAAAGTTTTGGAATCCGTCCTGGTGATACCGTCGTACCAGATAGCTCAGCGATCTTGACAGCCAATGAAAAAAATATCATCTCAAAAGCTTGGGACAACCGCTATGGTGTCCTCATGGTAAGCGAGCTAGCTGAAGCTTTATCAGGTCAAAAACTGGGAAATGAACTCTATCTTGGTTCTAATGTCCAAGAAGAAGTTGGTCTCCGTGGGGCTCATACTTCTACAACTAAGTTTGATCCAGAAGTTTTCCTAGCCGTTGACTGTTCACCTGCTGGTGATGTTTATGGTGGCCAAGGCAAGATTGGGGATGGAACCTTGATTCGTTTCTATGATCCAGGTCACTTGCTTCTCCCAGGTATGAAGGATTTCCTTTTGACAACGGCTGAAGAAGCTGGCATCAAGTACCAATACTACTGTGGAAAAGGTGGAACAGACGCTGGAGCAGCTCATCTGAAAAATGGTGGTGTCCCATCTACAACTATCGGTGTCTGTGCCCGTTATATCCATTCTCACCAAACTCTCTACGCGATGGATGACTTCCTAGAAGCCCAAGCTTTCTTGCAAGCCTTGGTGAAAAAATTGGACCGTTCAACGGTTGATTTGATTAAAAATTATTAAACATAAGGGAAGGTGGTCAGGATGGCAGAACCAAACCTAGAAAGCCTTATAAGAGATCTCTATAACCATGCTCGTCAGGGCTTGAGTGAAGATTTAGTTGCTGCTCTCCTAGAGACTGCTAAAAAACTACCCACTACAAATGAGCAATTACTAGCAGTCCGACTCTCAGGACTTGTCAATCGCGAATTGCTCATCAATCCCAAACACCCAGAACCTGAATTGATCAACTTGGCGCGCTTTATCAAAAGAGAAGAGGCCAAGTACAGGGGCACTGCAATTTCTGCTATTATGTTTGGTGAACTCTTTAAAATGCTTTGATTCCACTGTGAATCAAAGTATTTTTTATATGTCAGAAAAGACATTCTTGATTAAGAGAAAAAGCCATCCTATTCAGGATAGCTTTTTGGTACTTAGATTTGTTCAGCGATGACCTTTTCAGCTAGGTTCATAGCGTGGTCAGATACACGAGTGTAGTGAGAAATGATGTCGATAAAGTTGACCCCAGCTTGTGTTGAGCACTCACCCTTGTTAAGGCGTTTGATGTGGGTTTTTCTGAGAATGCGTTCCATATTGTTGATTTCTTTATGGCGTTCAATCAGACTCTGAGCTTTTTCAATATCATTGTTTTCCACGCTATCAAGGGCATCCTTGATAAAGCCAGTAGTTTTTTGATAAATATCAGCCAATTCCTGCAAAGCAGCCTCAGAGAATTCGACATTTTTACGTTGAAGGTAGTCGGTCAGATTGATTAGGGCTTCTGCATGATCCCCAATCCGTTCCAAATCACGAGATGAATCCAGAATGTTAGTCAACACTTCGCTTTCCTTTTGGCTCAAGGATTCGCTTGAAAGTCTGATGAGGTAACGAGTGAGTTTTTCATCAATGGTGTTGATGGCTTCCTCTGTCTTGTGCCCTTTTTCAGCTACCTTTTCATCCAAACCGATGATATAGTTATAAGAAAGGTCAAAAGCTTTTGCTGCATAGTTCCCCAAGTGCAAAAGTTCTTTTTTGGCATTTCCTAGAGCGATAGAAGGAGATTGTTGGATAAGTTGTTCGTCGAGATAAAGGGGCTCGTACTTGACAACCTCGTCTTCACCAGGGATGAGCTTGGTTACGAAGTAGGCCAAGGCTCCGATGAAGGGAAATTGTACAATGGTGTTACTTACGTTAAAGGCACCGTGCGAGAAGGCGATGGTCATCTCAGGTGAGAGGTGAAGGAGTGCTTGGAAGTACTCAATCATAGCAGTGAAGGGGCCTAATAAAATCAAGCAAAGAATAGTTCCTAATACGTTAAAGGTGACGTGGGTTGCAGCAACGCGTTTCGCAGAGACATTGGCTCCAGCTGCCGCGATGATAACTGTTAGGGTTGTCCCGATATTATCCCCGAAGAGAACTGGTAGAGAACCTTTAAGGTCAAGGAATCCACCTGCATAGAGACCTTGCAAAATCCCGATTGTCGCAGAAGAAGCTTGGATGAGGACGGTAATCACTGCACCGGCGACTACTCCTAAAATAGGATTTTGTCCCAAGGTTACCATATATTCCTTGAATTGTGGTAAATCTTTAAGCGGACTCATACCGGCACTGATGAGGTTGAGGGCGTAGAAGATTCCGCCTACACCAAACAGGATGCGCCCGATATTGTTTGCTGTTCTGTTTTTTGTAAAGAAGAGGAACATGGTTCCAAGGAAAATCAAGGGTAAAGCATACTCGCCAAGCTTGAAACCGATGATAAAGGAAGTGACGGTGGTTCCGATGTTGGCTCCCATGATAATTCCGATAGCCTGTCTAAGAGTTAGAAGGCTAGCGCTGACCAGTCCAACCGTGATAACTGTAACCCCTGTACTTGACTGAATCAGGGCAGTCACGACAATCCCGACTAGAACACCTAAAAAGGGATTGCTGGTGTACTTGTCGATGTAAAAACGAAGGCGATCTCCAGCAGCTTGTTGCAAACCGTCTCCCATGGTCTTGATACTATATAAAAATAGTCCCAGACCTCCTAAAAAGTGAAATAAAATTTCCTGCCAATTAATGGACATTTCTTTTTCCTCCGAAAAATAATCGCGGAATTTCTCCTATTCTATTTTAAAGGATAAAAGTAAATCTAACAAGTGTTTAGATGAAATTTTCCTAAGAAAAGGCAACTTTCTTTTAAAATGAGAGATAGATTCCCTTTGAGATAGATGATTTATAGGATTATATCCAAATTTAACTGTTTCTTATCCTAGTTATAGTTTTTGTGTCAAATAGATTGACATCGCTTTCATATAAGATAAAATGAAAATAATCCTGTTCTGGTGGTGTCCACTAAGAACAGTTGCTGTTTATCTAAAAAGTAAAGCGCTTACTTTTTATTTTATTAGGAGGATAAGATGAAAGATCTATTTTTTGAAAAACGTTGCCGTTACAGTATTCGAAAGCTGTCAGTCGGAGCTTGTTCCTTGATGATTGGTTCAGCTCTATTTGCGAGCCCAGCCCTTGCCAAACAGATCTCTGTCCCTGAGGCAGTTGCAAATACGAGCGCTCAAGCTACAAGCATTAGTGAAACAGCGAGTCCAGACACTGCAGTCATCGAAAAACAATTAGAAGAAACTGAAAACAAAGTAGCTGAGCAACCAACTTCAGAAAACACTCCAGCAATAGCTGATTTGGTCAATGAAAAAGAAGAGGCAAAGCCAGCTCCGGCAACTGACAAAGAAGGAGTCAAGCCTGAGGACGCTCCTCAGGTGGTTGACAATAAGGCCGACAAACCAAGTCTAGCAGACGTTCCTAAAAATGAAGAGAAGAGTCTCCGACCAAAAGAAATCAAGTTTGATACTTGGGAAGATTTGTTGAAATGGGAATCTGGTGCGCGTGAGGATGATCCCATCAACCGTTCCTCAGTTGAACTCGCCAAGCGCCATAGAGGTCAGTTGGTTAATGAAAAAGCAAGCAGAAGGGCCAAGGTTCAGGCGCTAGCAAATACCAACTCAAAGGCTAAAGACCACGCTTCTGTTGGTGGAGAAGAATTCAAGGCCTACGCCTTTGATTACTGGCAATATTTGGATTCAATGGTCTTCTGGGAAGGCCTAGTCCCAACTCCAGATGTCATTGATGCAGGGCACCGTAATGGTGTGCCTGTTTATGGAACCCTCTTCTTCAACTGGTCAAACAGCATTGCTGACCAAGAGAAATTTGCAGAAGCCTTGAAGCAAGATGAGGATGGCACCTTCCCGATTGCACGTAAACTCGTTGATCTCGCTAAGTATTATGGCTTTGATGGTTACTTTATAAACCAAGAAACAACGGGGGAATTGGTAGCACCTCTTGGTGAAAAAATGCGCCAATTCATGCTCTATACAAAAGAATACGCGGCTAAAGTCAACCACCCAATCAAGTATGCTTGGTATGACGCCATGACCTACAAATATGGTCGTTACCACGAAGATGGCTTGGGAGACTATAACTACCAGTTTATGCAAAAAGAAGGTGACAAGGTCCCTGCAGATCAATTCTTTGCTAACTTCAACTGGAACAAGGAAAAGAATGACCACTCTGTAGAAATGGCCAAATGGCTAGAACGTAGCCAGTATGATGTCTTTGCAGGCTTGGAATTGCAACAAGGTGGTTCATATAAGACCAAGGTCAACTGGGATGCTCTCTTAGATGAAAATGGCAAGTTGCGCTTGTCACTTGGACTCTTTGCGCCAGATACGATTACCAGTCTAGGAAAAACAGGTGAAGACTACCACAAGAACGAAGATATCTTCTTCACAGGTTACCAAGGAGATCCAACGGCTCAAAAACCAGGTGATAAAGAGTGGTATGGAATTGCCAATTTAGTTGCGGATCGCACTCCAGCTATCGGTCGCACTTTCACAACTTCCTTTAACACAGGACATGGTAGAAAATGGTTTGTAGACGGTAAGGTTTCTAAGGATTCTGAGTGGAATTATCGTTCTGTTTCAGGTGTCTTGCCAACATGGCGCTGGTGGCAGACTTCAACGGGTGAAAAACTCCGTGCAGAATATGACTTTACAGATGCCTACAATGGCGGAAACTCTCTTAAATTCTCAGGTGATGTAGCTGGTAAGACGGACCAAGATGTGAATTTGTATTCTACCAAACTAGAAGTAACGGAGAAAACCAAACTTCGGGTTGCCCACAAGGGAGGAAAAGGGTCGAAAGTTTTTATGGCCTTTTCTACGACTCCAGACTATAAATTTGAGGATGCAGATGCATGGAAAGAACTGACTCTTTCTGACAACTGGACAAATGAAGAAATTGATCTTAGCTCACTAGCAGGAAAAACCATCTATGCAGTTAAACTCTTCTTCGAACATAAAGGTGCTGTAAAGAATTATCAGTTCAACCTAGGTCAATTAACAATTTCAGACAATGACCAAGCACCGCAATCACCTACAGGTCTCTCTGTGGTGAAGCAATCTCTTAAGAATGCCCAAGAAGCTGAAGCAGTTGTTCAATTTACGGGTAACCAAGATGCAGATTTCTATGAAGTCTACGAAAAAGACGGTGACAACTGGCGTTTGTTGACAGGTTCATCTGCTTCAACCATCTACTTGCCAAAAGTTAGCCGCTCTGCTAATGCGACTGGTACAACGCAAGAATTGAAAGTCGTTGCAGTTGGTAAAAATGGACTCCGTTCAGAAGCTGCAACTGCGTCATTCAACTGGGGCATGACGGTTCAGGATACAACTCTCCCAAGACCCTTGGCTGAAAATATTGTTCCAGGTGCAACGGTTATTGGTAGCACCTTCCCAAATACTGAAGGCGGTGAAGGCATCGAAGGCATGTTGAACGGTACGATTACAAGTCTATCAGACAAGTGGTCTTCAGGACAATTGAGCGGTAGTGTCGATATTCGTTTGACCCAACCACGTCGTGTTGTCAGATGGGTAATGGATCATGCGGGAGCTGGTGGTGAGTCTGTTAACGATGGTCTGATGAACACCAAGGACTTTGATCTTTACTACAAGGATACAGATGGCGAGTGGAAACTAGCCAAGGAAGTTCGTGGCAATAAAGCGCACGTTACAGATATCACTCTTGACAAACCAATCACCGCTCAAGACTGGCGTTTGCATGTCATTACATCTGATAACGGAACACCTTGGAAGGCCATTCGTATCTACAACTGGAAGATGTACGAAACCTTGGACACAGAAAGTCAAAATATTCCAATGGCTAAGGTAGCTGCTCGTTCACTTGGAAACCATCAAGTTCAACTAGGCTTCTCTGATGTTCCAGCAGGTGCAACCATCACCGTTTACGACAAAGCGAATTCACAAACACCGATTGCAACATTGAAGTCTGAAACTGGTGGCGATCTGGCAACAGCACCATTAGCCTTTGACAAACAACCAAATCTCCTCTACTACCGTACTCAACTACCTGGAAAAGAAATCAGTAACACCTTGGCTGTAGCGATTCCACAGGATGAAAGAAAAATTGCTGCAGTTAGTCTTGAAAAAGGACCTAAGAAGACGGTTTATAAAGAGGGAGAAAAACTGGACCTCAGAGGCGGAACACTCCGCGTTCAATACGAAGGGGGACAAGCCGACGAGCTGATTAACCTTACTCACTCAGGTGTGACGGTATCTGGGTACGACGCTCATCAAAAAGGGGAACAAAACCTAACACTTCAATACCTTGGTTTACCAGTTTCAGGTGATCTAAAAGTCCAAGTGACTGGTCAAGATGAAAGAAAACCAAAAGAAGTAGCAGGTTTGTACATTACTCAGAAACCAAAAACAGACTATCTAGTAGGGGATCAACTGGATCTTGCAGAAGGTCGCTTCGGAGTTCTCTATGATGACGAGACAGAAGAGACTCACGGTTTTACTGATCAAGGTGTTGAAATTACGGGCTACGATTCTCAAAAGACTGGACGCCAGACCTTGACCCTACATTACAAAGGTCATACAGCTGAGTTCGATGTCTTGGTTTCTCCAAAGGTTGCAGTTAATGATGAATACCTCAAACAAGAAATCACTGCTGCCCAAGGCCGTCAGTCGACAGTTGCTTATACTTTCTCAAACGAAGAAAAACAAGCTGCGCTAGTAGAAAAACTAAATGCTGCCAAGGCAGTTGCTGAAAACCATGATGCCAGTCAAGAAGAAGTCAACAAAGCCTTGAATGAATTAAAACAAGCAGGTGCAGACTTGGATGGCAATCAACGTTATCAAACTGCTAGAGAAGAATTGGAAGGTTTGCTCGAATCCCTCCGTGAAAAAGATTCTCAAGCTGACTTGATTGCCCAAGCAGAAGCTTTATTATCTTCACAAATGCCAACTCCACAAGCTTTTGCGGAAATGAAAGAAAAGCTGAACAAGAAACTAGCTCCTGCAGAAGAAAGTCACCACGTTGGCAGCATGGATCCTAATGAAGTGGCCCCAACAGTAGAGGCATTGCCTGAACTAGTTGTGGAAACTGAAACAACAGCCTTTGAACGTCAAGAGCGACCAAATGCAAACCTTCTTAAAGGTCAACGTCAACTTGTCCAAAAAGGAGAAGAAGGTCAAATTCGTCGTCTAGTAGAAGTAGATGTCCAAGGCAAACGCACTCTTCTTTCAACTGAAGTTCTCAAGGAAGTTCTTCCAGAGATTACCGAAGTTGGTACAAAAGTTCTATCCAGCAACCAACCAGCAGAAGGTGTGAAAGATTTAGTTCTAGTAACTCCGAAACTGGAAGTTGAAGAAGTTTCAGTTGCCTTCGACCGTCAAGAGCGACCAAATGCAGCCCTTCTCAAAGGCAAACGCCAGCTAGTTCAAGCAGGCGTTGAAGGTCAAGTTCGTCGCTTTGTAGAAGTTGATGCTCAGGGCAAACGCACCCTTCGTTCAACTGAAGTTCTCAAGGAAGCTATCCCAGAAATCACAGAAGTTGGAACAAAAGAAGAGCTAAACTCACAAACAACAGACCAAGCGTCTTTAGCAGCGTCGATAAAAGTTGAAAAAGCAACAAATCAACTTCCAAATACTGGTGTTGAAACAGATGCCAGTCTAGTAGCTCTGGGACTCCTCGGAGTGATGAGTGGTTATGGACTTGTAGCTTTGAAAAAGAGAGAAGATTAAGGATAGATAGTATTTCCTAAGCTGAGATTAGAAAGAAATCGTTTCAAGAAGCAACAGCTAAAAATAGTTGTTGCTTTTTGCACCCTTTCATCCCAATGTTTTCTGAATTGAGACTGAATAGCTTGTAAGCCATCATAAAGTGTTTTTCAGTAACATAACCTCCAAATTTAGTTTGATCATATCTCTGCACTTTAATCAGTTTATTTGATACCATGGAATTTCAGTAAAATTGTGCACTTAATTTGACAATTCAAGGATAAAAAATCGTCTAATAGTACCTTTAGATTTTCCCATCTTGCTTTAGAAAAAGTTATGAAAGACTTTGAATTCATTAATTATAATAAAACTTTATCACAAGATTTATTGACGATTAATAATGTAAATTGTATAATCTAGTTAAAATATTATTTAGATATAGTAATATTTTTATGGTTTTATTTACGAATCACAGAGATTTATTTCTTTATAGAAAATGACATAGGAGAATATCTATTATAGATAGTATGACACTTGCCATTGTAGCAGAGATAGTTTCGGTTTAACAAGAATTTTGGAGAAAGAAAGAGCTCACGATTACGTGAGCTAAAAATGCTATGAAAGACAGCTTGACACTCAGCACTCTAAAATAATCTGAGTTCATGCATCTTATAAGCGAGTTAAAAGACGGTTCAAGTGAGCCGTCTTTTTCATATATTCAATTATCGTTCACTAAAGGAGATTTATGGTTTTGATATTTTCTAATTTGTTCTTGTGATGATTTATCAAAATGTCTCCTTTCTTTACTATTATAGCAGGGTGACTATATCTTTAGAAGAATGTTGAAATAAAAGAAAAGACCCACATTTTTTGTGAGTCTGAGAAGTTAGCGATTCCTACTTAATTAAACTTTTCTCCCAGGCGATTGCCTTTTCTTGAACTTTGAGCTTATATGAAGTTCTTTCTTCTGATTTCATAGTTCTAATTTCTTCCCGAGCTTCTTGTAATAATTCCAGTTGTTTAATTGCTGGATAAAGGGCAGTTCCGATTATTCTTATTAACTCCTTGTTATCATTTAATAATTTATCATGAGTTTGAGTAGTATTTAGGGCTTGTGTTTTAGACATGTCTATTCCTCTTTTCTAAAAATTATCATAAATAGTTTTCAAGAAATCAAAATCTTCATTAAGTAGATTATCGCTATGTTTAAGTGCTCGCACACGAATATCAGTCATATTATTGCGTACAACTCTCATATTATAACTCAGTTGTTCAATAATTACAATACTTAGTGACTTTATTGTATTTTGCATAAAGTCACTATCCAGAAAATCTTTCTCTCCTATAAAAGTGTTACTAAAATCATATTCCATGAATCCATAGAACTCCGTTTCTCTATTATTTATATTATCGCTCCCAATTCTAAAGATAATTTTTCTATGTTTATCAATCTTCAACTTTTTACTCGTTTTAGGATTTTGAATTTCTTGGAATCGTTCATCGCTAACTTCATAACAGGTTTTATGGTTTAAGCTACTCTCAGAGAAAAATAATTCGTCATCAACAAATGATGAGTACATCTTATCTCTAGTATCAGAGGAATAAAAGTATAGACGTATATAAATTTCATCGTCTAATAATTTTTTCATTGCAAATTTAGTATCTTTCAATATATTTTTAAGAAAATTTTTCAAACCCTTGCAGTAAATTTTATCAAAAATAGTAATCATTTTAGTTGATAAAATCTTTAATAAAAACATTATATCATCTATATTCGAGGGAACTGTTAGTTCATTGTTATTATTTAATGCTTCCGTTGTGTTATATATGTCGTGAATAATAAGATTAGAAAACTCGTATTGATTAAAGGATTTATCCGTGTGCGTCAAATGAATTGTATTATTCTGAGTTAATCTTGAGCTATATTGTAACAACTCCTCTAATAGTTTATTCTTTTCTTTTACCTCGTTCCACTTTTTAATAAAAGAAAAGAATTGAACAATAACTATAGCAGTCAGAAAAATAATAAGCCATAGTCCAAAAAATTCAGATACAGTTGTAGGTTGCTTGTTTGATATTTTTTCAATTTTAAATTCACTTAAATATCTAAAGAGATTCGATACCCAGTTTAGAAAATCAGTATTATCAATGATTAAAGTAAATAACCCAGAGATAAAACCTAATAATGTTATTGCTTTGAATGATAAAAAGTAATCTACAAAATTAAACCACTGATTTTTATCAGGAAAAAAATCTATAATAGAACGAACCATTTTTTTCATTTTGTATCTCCATTTCAAATATAAATCTAATTTCTTATCAGCTTATTCTATCATAAAAACGCTACGATTTCATTTGAGAACACTTACATTCAATGTTTTTATTGAAATTATATCTGGTTTCCGAATATTTTTTTACATAAAATACTTTTGTTCCATCAAACAAAAGAATACCAGCTCATTTTTCTCTAATTTTTTCATCATTTTTATCAACTAAGTTGCTGTTTGTTTAAAGTGTTCTTACAATTCTAAATATTACCATAGTCTCTACTTTTTCTACTATTTTTAGAAATCGAAATAAAGCTTGTTAAAATAAAGTTTATAGATAGATGAATCAATTTTTACAGAAATAAAGAACCGGAAAAGTTTAGGGTTTTGCTATCTCTTTTGTTGATTTTGTGATATAATTAACACGTATAAAAAAAGAAGGAGTCATATCTAATGGCAAAATTGACTGTTAAAGACGTTGAATTGAAAGGGAAAAAAGTTCTCGTTCGTGTTGACTTCAACGTACCTGTTAAAGATGGCGTGATTACCAATGACAACCGTATCACTGCTGCTCTTCCAACTATCAAGTACATCCTTGAACAAGGTGGACGTGCTATCCTCTTCTCTCACCTTGGCCGTGTAAAAGAAGAAGCAGACAAGGCTGGTAAATCACTTGCTCCTGTAGCTGCTGACTTGGCAGCTAAATTGGGTCAAGACGTTGCTTTCCTTCCAGGTGTCACTCGTGGTGCTGAATTGGAAGCAGCAATCAACGCTCTTGAAGATGGACAAGTTCTCTTGGTTGAAAACACTCGTTTTGAAGATGTTGACGGCAAGAAAGAATCTAAAAACGATCCTGAACTTGGTAAATACTGGGCATCACTTGGAGATGGTATCTTCGTAAACGATGCATTCGGTACAGCTCACCGTGCACACGCATCAAACGTTGGTATCTCAGCAAACGTTGAAAAAGCAGTTGCTGGATTCCTTCTTGAAAACGAAATTGCCTACATCCAAGAAGCAGTTGAAGCTCCAGAACGTCCATTCGTAGCGATCCTTGGTGGTTCAAAAGTTTCAGACAAGATCGGTGTTATCGAAAACTTGCTTGAAAAAGCTGATAAAGTTCTTATCGGTGGTGGTATGACTTACACATTCTACAAAGCACAAGGTATCGAAATCGGTAACTCACTTGTAGAAGAAGACAAATTGGATGTCGCTAAAGCTCTTCTTGAAAAAGCAAACGGCAAATTGATCTTGCCAGTTGACTCAAAAGAAGCAAACGCATTTGCTGACTACACTGAAGTAAAAGATACTGAAGGTGAAGCAGTAGACCCAGGCTTCCTTGGTTTGGATATCGGTCCAAAATCTATCGCCAAATTTGACGAAGCTTTGACTGGTGCCAAAACAGTTGTATGGAACGGACCAATGGGTGTATTTGAAAACCCAGACTTCCAAGCTGGTACAATCGGTGTCATGGACGCTATCGTGAAACAACCAGGCGTGAAATCAATCATCGGTGGTGGTGACTCAGCTGCCGCAGCGATCAACCTTGGTCGCGCAGACAAGTTCTCATGGATCTCTACTGGTGGTGGTGCTTCAATGGAACTCCTTGAAGGTAAAGTATTGCCAGGATTGGCTGCACTCACAGAAAAATAAGTTTTCCTAAATGAAACGATGAAAAGAGGAATTTAGTTTCCTCTTTTTCTTGTTGTTTGAATTAAAAACGTTTCCTATTGATTTTGGCTCATAAAATCAACTAATTTGTGATAAAATGGAAATAGAAAGTTGAGATTATGGGTTATTTTAAAAAATATAAATTTGACAAGTCACAGTTCAAGCTTGGTCTACGAACCTTTAAAACCGGGATTGCTGTTTTTCTAGTTCTCTTGATTTTTGGATTTTTTGGTTGGAAGGGACTTCAAATCGGAGCTTTGACAGCAGTCTTTAGTTTGAGAGAAAGCTTTGATAAGAGTGTTCATTTTGGGACATCACGCATCCTAGGAAACAGTATTGGTGGTTTCTACGCCCTTGTTTTCTTCCTCTTAAACACTCTATTTCAAGAAGCCTTTTGGGTGACCTTGCTGATTGTGCCAATTTGCACCATGTTAACCATTATGACAAATGTTGCTATGAACAACAAGGCGGGAGTTATTGGTGGTGTAGCAGCTATGTTGATCATTACCCTATCAATACCGAGCGGAGAAACATTTTTGTACGTGTTTGCTCGTGTATTTGAAACTTTTATGGGTGTTTTTGTGGCAATAATCGTAAATTATGATATTGATCGCTTCAGAAATCTTTTTGAGAAAAAAAGAAAATAATGTTATATTTTATGACATTATCCATTGACGTTTGTCTTTTTTTAGACTATAATAGACAGAAAGAAGGAAATTGTAAATGAAGGAAAAAGAATTTCGTCGAAATATGGCTGTTTTTCCTATCGGTAGTGTGATGAAGTTGACCGATCTATCGGCGCGTCAGATTCGTTATTATGAAGATCAAGAGTTGATAAAGCCTGATCGAAACGAAGGGAACCGTCGCATGTATTCTTTGAATGACATGGATCGTTTACTTGAAATCAAAGACTATATCTCGGAAGGTTTCAACATCGCTGCCATTAAGAAAAAATATGCTGAACGTGAGGCGAAATCCAAGAAAGCGGTGAGCCCAACGGAGGTGCGTCGCGCACTTCATAATGAACTCCTCCAGCAGGGACGCTTTGCTTCAGCACATTCACCTTTTGGTCGCGGTTAGGCAACCGCAAGTAGTCATATATTAAGGAGAAAAACCATGCCAATCACAGCTGCAGATATTCGTCGTGAAGTCAAGGAAAAAAATGTTACCTTTATTCGTCTCATGTTCTCAGATATTTTGGGAACGATGAAAAACGTCGAAATTCCTGCTACAGATGAACAGTTAGACAAGGTCTTGTCAAACAAAGCTATGTTTGATGGATCTTCTATTGAAGGTTTTGTACGTATCAATGAGTCAGATATGTACTTGTACCCAGACTTGGATACATGGACAGTCTTCCCTTGGGGAGATGAAAACGGAAGTGTTGCAGGTTTGATCTGTGATGTCTATACAACAGAAGGTGAACCATTTGCAGGTGACCCTCGTGGGAATCTGAAGCGTGCTCTTCGTCACATGGAGGAAGTAGGATTCAAATCCTTCAACCTTGGACCAGAGCCAGAATTCTTCCTATTTAAGTTGGATGAAAATGGGGACCCAACACTTGAAGTAAATGACAAAGGTGGCTACTTTGATTTGGCGCCTACTGACCTTGCGGACAATACGCGTCGTGAAATCGTTAATGTTTTGACTAAAATGGGATTTGAAGTAGAAGCAAGTCACCACGAGGTTGCGGTTGGACAGCATGAAATTGACTTCAAGTATGATGAAGTGCTCCGCGCTTGTGATAAGATTCAAATCTTTAAGCTCGTTGTTAAAACCATTGCTCGCAAACATGGACTTTACGCAACCTTTATGGCGAAACCAAAATTTGGTATTGCCGGATCAGGTATGCACTGTAATATGTCCTTGTTCGATGCAGATGGGAATAATGCCTTCTTTGATCCCAATGATCCAAAAGGAATGCAATTGTCAGAGACTGCCTATCATTTCCTTGGCGGTTTGATCAAGCATGCCTACAACTATACTGCCATCATGAACCCAACGGTTAACTCCTACAAACGTTTGGTCCCAGGTTATGAAGCGCCTGTTTACATTGCTTGGGCTGGTCGTAACCGTTCGCCACTTGTGCGCGTGCCTGCTTCACGTGGAATGGGAACTCGTTTGGAATTGCGCTCAGTGGACCCAATGGCTAACCCATACATCGCTATGGCTGTTCTTTTGGAAGTTGGTTTGCACGGTATTGAAAACAAAATCGAAGCTCCAGCTCCTATCGAAGAAAATATCTACATCATGACAGCAGAAGAGCGTAAGGAGGCTGGCATTACAGATCTTCCATCAACTCTTCACAACGCTTTGAAAGCTTTGACGGAAGATGAAGTTGTCAGAGCGGCTCTCGGAGAACATATCTATACTAGCTTCCTTGAAGCTAAACGAATTGAATGGGCAAGTTATGCAACCTTCGTTTCACAATGGGAAATTGATAATTATTTAGACCTTTACTAATATAGAAGAAAGATTGCCTCAGGGCAGTCTTTTTTATTGTATTTTATATCGAGGTGTGATATATTTTATATAACGAAATGCGATATATCGAACTAAATGGGAGGTGCTTATAAATGGAATTAACGAATAAGATTCGTCGAGTTTATCTTCCGATGACGGAAACGGGTTTTTATATTCTGTTCAGTCTGCAAAAGGAGAACCATGGCTATGGTATTACCCAAAAAGTTAAAGAGATGACAGATTCACAGGTTTCGATTAGTCCTGGGACCATGTATGGAACCCTGTCAAAGATGGAAAAAGATGGTTTGATTTCCTTTGTCCGAGAAGAGGAAAAACGGAAAATCTATCAGATTACAGACTTGGGACGCAAAGTCTTAGATATTGAATTGAAACGTATTGAACGGCTCTATAGAAACAGTCTGGAGGAAGGATGATGGAAAAGAAAGTTGTTTATAGAATTGCTACCATTGCGGATTATGATAGAGAGGCTTTATATCTTAGAAAAATGCATTCTGAGGGCTGGAAATTCAAGGAAGTAAGCTACTCTAACTTAGTAGTTGCGGTTAAGTATACTTTTGAAAAGTGCCAACCGGAGCAGGTGTCTTATCAGTTGGACTTTTATCCCATGAAAAAATCAGAGAGAGCCTCCTATTTACAACTATTTAAAGACTGTGGCTGGGAGCATATTACAGACTTTAATGGTTTTTCCTACTTTAGAAAGCTTCATTCTGTAATTAAATCGGATGCCGAGTTTGAAATTTATAATGACGCGGCCGGCAAGTTAGCTATGGTCAAACGTATTTTAACAATGCGGATGCTTCCTATTTTTCTTCTCTTTTTAGCTCTACTACCAGTTTTCTCAAAGTTTGTCAGTGGAGGTAGTTCTTTCAGTTGGGAAGTATTTTTGATTTTCATAATAGATTGGGGATTGGGTTTTATTGATAGTTTTTACGATTCAGATTTCTTATATTTTTTGGAGATTGAGTCAAAAGTGGAAAGAATTATCTAATAAATAACACCAGGCATGTTTTCTAATTTTGGGGTAAGACAATGAATAGCAGAGTAGAATTTCGAATTTTCACTATTATTGATTTGGACAAGGAAGAAGAATATTTACATGAGATGCATTTGAAAGGTTGGAGGTATAGAACTAGTTGTTTTGGTTTTTTCTATTTTGAAGAGTGTCAACCGGAAGATGTACTTTACCGTGTATTTGATAAAAAGTTGAGTAAAAAGTATCATCATCACCTAGGAAATCTGAAGGACGGTGGTTGGGAACTTGTAGAGACTGGCTCGTCTCTGGTGTTTCGTAAAGCAGTTTCTGATTTACTTCCTGATGATGAGGTTTTCTGCAAGGATCTTGAGTTTAGATGGGCGCTGGTGATTCTTAGGCTTCGTGCTAGTATAACAGCTCTTTTAGGAGGTTTACTTGCTTGTTTGGTTCTATATCGAGAAACCCTTTCTCAATCCTTCTTTGTAATCTTTGCCCTATATGCTCTCATGATTTCTTATCTAATCTATAGTTTTTACAGACTAAAAAAGAAATATCTTAAGATTGTAAAATGATTTTCTAGGTCCTCAGACTGATTTTTAGCACTCCCGGCAAAAGAGTGCTAATTTTTTGAGTTTTTGTCTTGACATTCTCTTCTAAGGGTGTATAATAGAACCATGAGTTAGCACTTGTGTACATAGAGTGCTAATTAATCAGACAGAGAGGAGTGATGAGATGGTTACAGAACGTCAGCAGGATATTTTAAATCTGATTATTGACATCTTTACCAAAACGCATGAACCTGTCGGATCCAAAGCCTTGCAAGAGTCTATCAACTCTAGCAGTGCTACCATTCGTAATGATATGGCGGCTCTAGAAAAGCAAGGTTTGCTTGAGAAAGCTCATACTTCAAGTGGTCGGATGCCAAGTATTGCTGGTTTTCAGTACTATGTGAAACACTCACTGGATTTTGACAGACTGGCTGAAAATGAGGTATACGAGATTGTCAAAGCCTTTGATCAGGAATTCTTCAAACTGGAGGATATTCTGCAAGAGGCTGCCAATCTACTGACAGACTTAAGTGGCTGTACGGTAGTGGCTCTGGATGTTGAACCAAGCAGACAGCGCCTGACGGCCTTCGATATTGTCGTTCTAGGACAACACACTGCTCTTGCAGTTTTCACCCTAGACGAGTCTCGAACGGTTACTAGTCAGTTTTTGATTCCAAGGAATTTCTTGCAGGAAGACTTGCTGAAACTGAAGAGCATCATTCAGGAACGTTTCCTCGGTCACACCGTTCTGGATATTCACTACAAGATTCGGACGGAGATTCCGCAGATTATCCAGCGTTACTTCACAACAACGGACAATGTCATGGATCTCTTTGAACATATCTTTAGGGAAATGTTTCATGAAAACCTTGTGGTGGCGGGCAAGGTCAATCTCTTGAATTTTGCCAATCTAGCATCCTATCAGTTCTTTGATCAACCACAGAAGGTGGCTCTAGAGATTCGTGAGGGTCTGCATGAAGATCAGATGCAAAATGTTCGTGTTGCAGACAGTCAGGAATCCTGTCTAGCTAACCTAGCAGTGATTAGCAGTAAATTCCTCATCCCTTATCGAGGATTTGGAATTCTGGCGATTATCGGTCCGGTTAATCTGGATTACCAGCAATTGGTTAATCAACTCAATGTTGTCAATCGAGTACTAACTATGAAACTCACAGATTTCTACCGCTATTTGAGTAGTAATCATTATGAGGTGAGTTGAACATGAAATTACATAAATTCCTAAAAAGGAGGCGAAAAATGTCTGAGGAAATAAAAAACGAAGAAGTAAAAGAAGAGGAAGTTGTTGAAACAACTGAAGAAACAACTCCTGAAAAGTCGGAATTAGACTTGGCAAATGAACGCGCGGATGAGTTTGAAAATAAATACCTTCGTGCTCATGCAGAAATGCAAAACATCCAACGCCGTGCCAATGAAGAACGTCAACTCTTACAACGCTATCGTAGCCAAGACCTAGGAAAAGCAATCCTACCGTCCTTGGATAACCTCGAACGCGCCCTAGCCGTTGAAGGTTTGACAGAAGATGTCAAAAAGGGATTGGAAATGGTCCAAGAAAGTTTGGTACATGCCTTGAAAGAAGAAGGAATCGAAGAAATCGCAGCTGACGGCGAATTTGACCATAACTACCACATGGCAATCCAAACTCTCCCAGCAGACGATGAACATCCAGCGGATACCATCGCCCAAGTCTTCCAAAAAGGCTACAAACTCCATGACCGCATCCTAAGACCAGCCATGGTAGTGGTATATAATTAGGCAATTCTGACGGTTGCAACATACATAATAGAAAACTTGTCCGAAACGACAATAAACTATGAAGAAAGATAAAAAGCAAGCTGGAGGCTTGCAAGGAAGATGTTGCCCGCCGTGGTGAAAGTTTCAGTAGCGTGTGCTACTGAAACAGGGGATTTTTGAGACAATTGGCTCAAAAATAAGTGATGAAATCCCGAAGGGAGTTGCTCACGTCCCCACCACTTAAGGGAAATATCAAAAAGAAAGAATATAAAATTTAAGGAGAAAAACACATGTCTAAAATTATCGGTATTGACTTAGGTACAACAAACTCAGCAGTTGCAGTTCTTGAAGGAACTGAAAGCAAAATCATCGCAAACCCAGAAGGAAACCGTACAACTCCATCTGTAGTATCATTCAAAAACGGAGAAATCATCGTTGGTGATGCCGCAAAACGTCAAGCAGTTACAAACCCAGATACAGTTATCTCTATCAAATCTAAGATGGGAACTTCAGAAAAAGTTTCTGCTAACGGTAAAGAATACACTCCACAAGAAATCTCAGCTATGATCCTTCAATACTTGAAAGGTTACGCTGAAGAATACCTTGGTGAAAAAGTAACCAAAGCAGTTATCACAGTCCCAGCTTATTTCAACGATGCTCAACGTCAAGCAACTAAAGACGCTGGTAAAATCGCTGGTCTTGAAGTAGAACGTATCGTCAACGAACCAACAGCAGCGGCCCTTGCTTACGGTTTGGACAAGACTGACAAAGAAGAAAAAATCTTGGTATTCGACCTTGGTGGTGGTACATTTGACGTATCTATCCTTGAATTGGGTGACGGTGTCTTCGATGTATTGTCAACTGCAGGGGATAACAAACTCGGTGGTGACGACTTTGACCAAAAAATCATCGATCACTTGGTAGCAGAATTCAAGAAAGAAAATGGTATTGACTTGTCTACTGACAAGATGGCAATGCAACGTTTGAAAGATGCGGCTGAAAAAGCGAAGAAAGACCTTTCTGGTGTAACTTCAACACAAATCAGCTTGCCATTTATCACTGCTGGTGAAGCTGGGCCTCTTCACTTGGAAATGACTTTGACTCGTGCGAAATTCGACGACTTGACTCGTGACCTTGTAGAACGTACAAAAGTTCCAGTTCGCCAAGCCCTTTCAGATGCAGGTTTGAGCTTGTCAGAAATCGACGAAGTTATCCTTGTTGGTGGTTCTACTCGTATCCCAGCTGTTGTAGAAGCTGTGAAAGCTGAAACTGGTAAAGAGCCAAACAAATCAGTAAACCCTGATGAAGTAGTTGCCATGGGTGCTGCGATCCAAGGTGGTGTCATTACTGGTGATGTTAAGGACGTTGTCCTTCTTGACGTAACGCCATTGTCACTTGGTATCGAAACAATGGGTGGCGTCTTCACAAAACTGATTGATCGCAATACTACGATTCCAACATCTAAATCACAAGTCTTCTCAACAGCAGCAGACAACCAACCAGCCGTTGATATCCACGTTCTTCAAGGGGAACGCCCAATGGCAGCAGATAACAAGACTCTTGGACGTTTCCAATTGACTGACATCCCAGCTGCACCTCGTGGTATCCCACAAATCGAAGTAACATTTGACATCGACAAGAACGGTATCGTGTCTGTTAAGGCCAAAGACCTTGGAACTCAAAAAGAACAAACAATTGTCATCCAATCAAATTCAGGTTTGACTGACGAAGAAATCGACCGCATGATGAAAGATGCGGAAGCGAACGCTGAAGCAGATAAGAAACGTAAAGAAGAAGTTGACCTTCGTAACGAAGTTGACCAAGCTATCTTTGCGACTGAAAAGACTATCAAGGAAACTGAAGGTAAAGGCTTCGATGCAGAACGCGACGCTGCTCAAGCTGCCCTTGATGACCTTAAGAAAGCGCAAGAAGACAACAACTTGGACGAAATGAAAGCAAAACTCGAAGCCTTGAATGAAAAAGCTCAAGGACTTGCTGTTAAACTCTACGAACAAGCCGCAGCAGCCCAACAAGCTCAAGCAGGAGCAGAAGGTGCACAAGCAACAGGAAACGCTGGCGATGACGTCGTAGACGGAGAGTTTACGGAAAAATAAGATAATTCAGTGGATATGTTACAACTAACTCTTGTATATTAAGGGGTATTAAATGAAAGTTAATGATTTAATTGATTTATTACAGGATGGAACTTTAAAGTTTGAGAAAAAGATTAATGATGCGTACGTTTCTCTGTATGCGCCCACAGTAACTAAAGGTAGAAAGTTCTTAGAAATTTATGAAGATAAAAATAATGATGTTACTCGGGTGAAATTTCATGGGGAAGCTACTTTACACTCGGGTTTATTGAGAAAAACAAAATCATCTGGAGATGAGGGACCTATCAATAGAGAAATTAATTTTGAGGATAATCGTAATGATGTAATTGCGGTAGCAGTTGCAAGTTATTATGAAATTCAAAAAGTAATATAAAATTGAATTAATTCAAAGAAGATTTAACATTCTACTATAGAATAATCTAACCACAGAGGTTGCAACCCAGCCTCTGTTTTTCGGTAAAAAGGGACTTGCCTGATTTGTTTGTGGTTTGTCTCATCAATATAAAAGAAAGGAATTGAACCCGACCTAAATCGAGGTTTGATTCGCAATATCAATAGAAAGGAACAAAGGTGTTCGCAACTGAACACGGGCTACGGACTGTGCCAAAAAGATAGTTTTTTCTAGGACGCACGCGTCCGTCGTCAAAACTCCTATTTTGGCTGTGTCCGTTTGACGCCCTTTGTATCTTGAATTATGAACAATACTGAATTTTATGATCGTCTGGGGGTGTCAAAAAACGCTTCGGCAGACGAGATCAAAAAGGCTTATCGTAAGCTTTCCAAAAAATACCACCCAGATATCAACAAGGAGCCTGGTGCTGAGGAAAAATACAAGGAAGTTCAAGAAGCCTATGAGACTTTGAGTGATGACCAAAAACGTGCAACCTACGACCAATATGGTGCTGCGGGTGCCAACGGTGGCTTTGGTGGTGCTGGTGGTTTCGGTGGCTTTGACGGAGCAGGTGGCTTCGGTGGTTTTGAAGATATCTTCTCAAGTTTTTTCGGAGGAGGCGGAGCTTCGCGCAATCCAAACGCTCCTCGTCAAGGTGACGACCTCCAGTATCGTGTGAATTTGACTTTTGAAGAAGCCATCTTCGGAACGGAAAAAGAAGTTAAATACAACCGTGAAGCAAGCTGTCGTACCTGTAACGGGTCTGGTGCTAAACCAGGAACAAGTCCAGTCACTTGTGGACGCTGTCATGGTGCTGGTGTCATTAACGTTGATACGCAGACTCCTCTTGGTATGATGCGTCGCCAAGTAACCTGTGATGTCTGTCATGGACGTGGAAAAGAAATTAAAGATCCATGTACTACATGTCACGGAACAGGTCATGAAAAACAAGCTCATAGCGTACATGTAAAAATCCCTGCCGGTGTGGAAACTGGTCAACAAATCCGCCTAGCGGGTCAAGGTGAAGCAGGATTTAACGGTGGACCTTACGGGGACTTGTACGTGGTGGTTTCAGTTGAAGCCAGTGATAAGTTTGAACGTGAAGGAACAACTATTTTCTACAAATTAAATCTTAACATCGTCCAAGCAGCTCTTGGAGACACTGTAGAAATTCCAACTGTGCACGGTGCTGTCGAATTGGTCATTCCAGAAGGCACTCAGACTGGCAAGAAATTCCGCCTACGCGGCAAGGGAGCACCAAGCCTTCGTGGTGGTGCCGTTGGTGACCAATACGTTACAGTTAATGTCGTGACTCCGACAGGTTTGAATGATCGTCAAAAAGCTGCGCTTAAAGAATTCGCAGCTGCAGGTGACTTGAAAGTCAATCCAAAGAAAAAAGGTTTCTTTGACCATATAAAAGATGCCTTTGAAGGAGAATAAAGCAAAAAGAGCCGATTGGCTCTTTTTTTATGTTATTTTTGAAAATTTAGCGTCGAAAAATCGTTTTCCAGTTAGCCTACTATTTATACTTTTGAGTGAGCAAGCCAGCTGCATCCATCTCTTGGATGAGTTGCTTGATTTCCGCTTCTTTGCCTGGCTTAACGGTGATGGTATCAATGTGTTTGATCGCTGAATTATCCTGAATATCCACCAAGGTCAAAGCTTTTTCATAGAATGTAATTCCCTTTTTTAGACTTTCCTGATCATTCCAAAAGAGAATTGAGTAATTGGGATTAAATTTCTTTCCGATTTCTTGGAGATACTTCTCGCTTTCTTTCTCTAAAAATTGCAATAAACCATGATTGAATAAGTTGTCTTCTACTGAGTGGTAGGAAATATCTCCTGTGTTTAGGACATAGACTTCAAGTCGGTTTTTGGTGAGTTTTGGACTTTCTTTTAGGACGGGGTGGCTATTGACAACCTCATCTGAGAAAGTAACATAAAAATGTAAGCCTCCACCCTCGAATTCATAGTGTCCATTTGATTTTACTTTCTCGGGAGGGAGGTCAAGGGAGATAAAGATTTGTTTGAGGGCGTTATTTCCCTTGTGAATGTCAATCGGTGAGGCTCTGAAAGCAAAAAACAGTACTAGAAATGCCAGGACTGTAAAAAGGCTAAGGCAGCCACAAGGGATCGCGAGGACCTTCGCTAGAACTTTTAAAAACTGTTTCACTTTCATTCCCTCCCTTTTCTGTTCGAATTTAGTAACCCAAAATGGATTTAAGGAAAGTTGGAGGCTTTCTTATTCTTGTTTTTCTTCTTGGAGGACCGCCATTCTGGTTTGGAAATCTTTTTCCAAGACTTTGAACTTGTAGGTCAAGTCTTTTTGGTATTCCTTGATGAGGGCTTTTTGTTGGTCGATGATTTGCAGGCTGTTTTGAATGACATCCAAGTCCTCCTTGATGGCCTCGACACGGTCGCTAGTATCCAGCAACTCCTCTGTGATGGCTTGGCGATTTTTTACGACAAAATAACTTCCAGCTGCAGCTCCTGCAAATAGCAATAGATTGGATAGTTTCATGGCATCTCCTTAGGTATTTCTAATAGTTTCAGCGACTTGGGCAAGTTTGTCAAAGTCAGGTTCGTGGGCGATAAAGTCAATCTTAAGGTCATCTTCTGCACTGTAGCGAGGAACGAGGTGCACGTGGGTATGAAAGACCGTTTGACCAGCGATATCCTCGCAGTTGGCAATGATATTCATGCCGACAGCCTTGGTAGCCTTCATAACTTTTTGAGCCACTGTTGGTACTTTGGCAAAGAGTTGGCTAGCGCTGGTAGCATCCATCTCCAAAAGATTGCGGTAGTGCTCTTTTGGTACGACCAAGGTGTGTCCAGGTGTTACTTGAGAAATATCAAGAAAGGCAAGAACCTGCTCATCCTCGTATACTTTTGAAGCAGGAATCTCCCCTGCAATGATCTTACAAAAAATGCAATCTGACATAAAATCCACCTCTACTGTATTGAATTTTGATATAATATAGCTACATTATACCAGATTCGGAGAAAATATGTTAGAAATTAAAAACCTGACAGGAGGCTATGTTCACGTCCCTGTCTTGAAAGATGTGTCCTTTACAGTTGAAAGTGGGCAGTTAGTCGGTTTGATTGGTCTCAACGGTGCTGGGAAATCAACGACGATCAATGAGATTATCGGTCTTTTGACACCTTATAGTGGGGAAATCAAGATTAATGGTCTAACCCTGCGAGAAGATGCGACCAATTACCGCAAGCAGATTGGCTACATCCCAGAAACGCCTAGCTTGTATGAGGAATTGACTCTTAGAGAGCATATCGAGACGGTGGCTATGGCCTATGGTATTGAGCAAAAAGCGGCTTTTGAGCGAGTAGAATCTTTGTTAAAAATGTTTCGTTTGGATCAAAAATTAGATTGGTTTCCTGTGCATTTTTCCAAAGGGATGAAGCAGAAGGTCATGATTATCTGTGCTTTTGTCGTAGATCCGAGCCTTTTCATCGTTGATGAGCCTTTTCTTGGTCTCGATCCCTTGGCGATTGCCGACTTGATTCAGCTTCTAGAAGTAGAAAAGCAAAAAGGCAAGTCCATCCTCATGAGTACCCACGTGCTGGATTCGGCGGAAAAGATGTGTGACACCTTTGTCATTCTCCACAAGGGAGAGGTGCGGGCTCAGGGGAACCTCCAGCAACTCCGCGAAGCCTTTGACATGCCTGAAGCGAGTTTGAATGATATTTACTTGGCTCTGACCAAAGAGGAGGAGCTATGAAAGACTTGTTTTTAAAGAGAAAGCAGGCTTTTCGTAAGGAGTGTCTTGGTTATCTGCGCTATGTTCTCAATGACCACTTTGTCTTGTTCCTGCTGGTTCTCATCGGTTTTCTAGCCTACCAGTACAGTCAACTCTTGCAAGATTTTCCTGCAAATCATTGGCCCATCCTCTTGTTTTTGGGAATTGTATCTGCCTTGCTTTTGGCTTGGGGAGAAATCGCGACTTACATAGAAGTACCTGACAAGCTCTTTCTCTTAGTCAGTGAAGAGGAGGTTAAGTTGTACCTCAAAGGACAGACGTCGCGTTCATTGGTTTTCTGGACAATTGTTCAAACTCTCTTTTTACTCTTGTTTGCACCCTTGTTTTTAGCCATGGGCTATGGCTTGCCAGTCTTTCTCGTCTATGTGCTTTTATTGGGGACTGGGAAATACCTCCTCTTTCGCCAAAAAGCCAGCAAATTTTTCACTGAAACTGGACTGGACTGGGATTATGTCATTGCCCAAGAAAGCAAGCGCAAGCAAGTCTTGCTTCGTTTCTTTGCCCTCTTTACTCGGGTCAAGGGCGTTTCAAACAGCGTCAAGCGTCGCGCTTATTTGGATTTCCTCCTAAAGACGGTTCAAAAGGTGCCTGGGAGGATCTGGCAAAATCTCTATCTTCGTTCTTATCTGCGGAATGGAGACCTCTTTGCCCTCAGTCTCCGTCTTCTCTTACTTTCCATACTGGCGCAGGTTTTTATCGAGCAGTCTTGGATAGCGACAGCAGTGGTTGTCCTGTTTAACTACCTCTTGCTTTTCCAATTGCTGGCTCTCTATCACGCTTTTGACTACCAGTACTTGACCCAGCTCTTTCCACTGGACAAGGGGCAAAAGGAAAAAGGCTTGCAGGCAGTAGTCAGAGGATTGACCAGTTTTGTTTTACTTGTGGAATTAGTTGTCGGGTTGATTACCTTCCAAGAAAAACTGGCCCTTTTAGCTTTGCTGGGTGCAGGTTTGGTTTTACAAGTCTTGTATTTGCCTTATCAGGTAAAACGTCAAATGCAGGACTAACATTACTTATATGACACTAAAAAAGAAGTTGAGTTCAGTTTGTCTCAGCTTCTTTTTAGGTACTACAGGATAATGGTTGGTCCGTAGAGACTTATACTCTTCAAAAATCAAATTCAAACCACGTCAGCTTCGTCTTGCCGTACTCAAGTACAGCCTGCGACTCGCTTCCTAGTTTGCTCTTTGATTTTTATTGAGTATTAACTTGGTTTTGACTTGGTCAAAGTGGAAGCGGTCATAGGCCCGCCAAGCGGCGCGAGTAGGAGCATCTGGATCAAGAGCGCTGAGTCCCATGAGAAGACTGGAAGTTTGGTAAAATTTTTCCAATTCAATCAAGAATTGATTATCCACTGTCTCAGCCTTGGCTAGAAAGCCAAGAATAGAGTTTAATTGCTCCTGAAAGCGGACGTCGTCAGCGGTTGTCTGTTTGCATGCTTGGTAGGCTTTGTTTAAGTCAGTAATCAAAGTCTGAGCTCTTTTGATAGGGTCTGTATCTGTCATGATGATTCCTCCTTTAATCTGGGTGCTAGTCTTGTTTCTAGCAACTGTGTTTTGATACTGTCAGTCTATCACTTTTATCTCCTTTTTCAGCTTCAAATATTTAATTGTCATTGAAATTTCCTGAATGGTAATAGCGGGATTTTATGATAAAATACTTGTAAGGTTATCATGGTTATTTAGTAAAAACTTCAACACTTTAGGAATTTTTGAGAACCGTTTAGGATTTGGTGAAAAATAGTTTCTAGACTTATGGTATCCTCTTTTTAGGAGGTTTTATCCATGAACTATATCATCATCCAAAAAGAGAAAGAAATTTTCAAATTAAACATAAAGGATATCTACTATATCCAAACGCATCCAAGCAAAGCCCATACCATGCATATTGTTACAGAAAACGCTAGCTTTGATCTATTTCAAAATTTAAGTAATCTTGAGAAACAATATGGGGAAACCTTAACGAGATGTCATCGAAATTGTCTGGTTAACCTTGAACAAGTAAGATCCATGGATATCCAATCAAAGACCCTCTTTCTTGGAGAAGAAGGTCAATATGCTGTCAAGTATGCCAGACGTCGCTATAGAGAGATTCGTCAAAAATGGTTGAAAGAAGGAGAGTAAGAAGATGAGAATATTTGTTTTAGAAGATGATTTTTCCCAACAAGCTAGGATTGAAACGACGATTGAGAAACTCTTGAAGAAACATTATATCACTCCCAGCTCTTTTGAAGTCTTTGGCAAGCCAGATCAACTGCTGGCAGAGGTGCATGAGAAGGGAGCACATCAGCTATTCTTTTTGGACATTGAGATTCGAAATGAAGAAATGAAAGGTCTGGAAGTGGCTAGAAAGATTCGGGATCGGGATCCTTATGCCCTGATAGTCTTTGTGACGACTCACTCGGAGTTTATGCCCCTCTCCTTTCGCTACCAAGTGTCTGCTTTGGACTACATTGATAAGGCCCTTTCGGTAGAGGAGTTTGAATCTCGGATTGAGACAGCCCTTCTCTATGCCAATGGTCAAGATAGTAAAAGCCTGGCGGAAGATTGCTTTTACTTTAAATCAAAATTTGCCCAATTCCAATATCCTTTTAAGGAGGTTTACTATCTCGAAACGTCACCCAGACCCCATCGTGTTATTCTCTATACCAAGACAGACAGGCTGGAATTTACGGCGAGTTTAGAGGAGGTTCTCAAGCAGGAACCCCGTCTCTTGCAGTGCCACCGCTCCTTTCTCATCAATCCAACCAATGTAGCTCGTTTGGATAAAAAAGAAAAACTCCTTTTCTTTCCCAATGGTGGAAGCTGTCTGATCGCGCGTTATAAGGTCAGGGAAGTGTCTGAGGCTATCACTAACTTGCACTGAGCTAGGAGAGTTTATGTATATTGTTTGGATATTGTTGTATACACTTGTTTCTAATGGACTAGAAATTGTCATTTTCTTTAAGGTAGATGGAATTGATCTTACTTTCGAGAGGATTTTTAAGGCCTTTCTTTTTAAGATACTGTTGGCCTTTGTTTTTGTAATGATTAGCTATATAGTAGGAAATACTTACCTATCTTATTTTATGGAACCCTTGTATGGCATAGGCTTATCTTTCTTATTGTTAAGAGGGCTTCCTAAAAAACTCCTTTTCTTTTATGGTCTCTTTCCAATGATATTAGTGAATCTCTTTTATAGAGGAGTTTCTTATTTTGTGCTTCCATTTTTGGGGCAAGAGCAAGTATATAATGACTACTCATTTACTGGGTTATGTATCATAATTTTCAATTTCTTCATTTCTCTAGCCTTTTTGAAATGGTTGGACTATGATTTTACTAACTTGAGAAGGGAGATCTTAGATAAAGCCTTTCAAAAGTCCCTGACTCATATTAACTGGATAATGGGGGCTTACTATTTGGTTATACAAAGTCTGTCCTACTTTGAATATGAACAGGGGATTCAATCAACGACTGTTCGCCATCTCATCCTAGTGTTTTACCTACTCTTTTTTATGGGGGTTATCAAGAAGCTGGATACCTATTTGAAGGACAAACTTCAGGAGAGATTGAACCAAGAGCAGGACTTGCGCTATAGAGATATGGAACGCTATAGTCGGCATATAGAGGAACTTTACAAGGAAGTACGGAGCTTTCGCCATGACTACACCAACCTCTTAACAAGCTTACGTCTGAGTATTGAAGAGGAGGATATGGAGCAGATAAAAGAGGTCTACGACTCCGTCTTGAAGGAGTCCAGTCAGAAATTGCAGGACAATAAATATGACATTGGACGATTGGTGAATGTTCGGGACCGTGCCCTTAAAAGTCTCCTAGCGGGAAAATTTCTAAAAGCTAGAGAAAAGAACATTATCTTTAATGTCGAAGTTCCTGAGGAGATTCAAGTCGAGGGGATGAGCCTACTTGATTTTCTAACCATTGTGTCTATCCTTTGTGACAATGCTATTGAAGCCAGTGCAGAGGCCAGTCAACCTCATGTTTCAATCGCCTTTTTTAAAAATGGGGCACGGGAGACCTTTATCATTGAAAACTCCATCAGAGAAGAGAGCATAGATATTTCTGAAATCTTCTCCTTCGGAGCAAGTTCTAAAGGGGAGGACCGAGGAGTTGGTCTCTATACCGTCATGAAGATTGTGGAAAGTTATCCCAATGTCAGTCTCAATACCACCTGTCAAGATCAAGTCTTTCGTCAGATGCTTACTGTGATACATGCAGAATGATAAAAAATAAGACCGAGAGTGATTGTTTCTCGGTCTTATTTTTTATAGTTGTATTGGCTGATGAAGTCCTTTCGTATTGTTATACTTAATTATATTAAGACCATATAAGATATCTTCCCACCATCCTCCACCTGTGATTTGATTGAGTTCAGTAGTTGTTAGTTCTTGAAATGAAGTTAGGTTTTGATTCTTATCCATGTTACAATTCTCCTTTTTGATAAGATAATAAATAGTTGCAGAGTGTTATCTGAAAATTAATCAGAATGTGTTAAAATTTTATCTTTGAAGTAATCAAAATATGTTTTCTTTGCAGTTACACTAGTAACGCGACCTTGTAAGCCATATTGGATGAGCTTACTGTCTTCGTTAGATAGTTTTGCAAGAGCGGTTAATTTAAAGAGATTTCCTTGCTCTGTTCTGGTCGGAGTTTGATCAATTGTCTGAAGTTGGCCGATGATGGTAATGCCGTGATTTCCAATCTTCTCCAGTTTTAATCTTACAGTTTGTCCTTTATCTAGTAGCGGTAGATAGTCAGAAGATACGTAGTAAGTGATTAGTACTTCTCTTGTATCTGTGATGACAGGGAATATTTGAGCAATTTCTGTACCAGTTGGAATTCTATTTTTACCTTCAAATTCGCTGTTCAGATGAACGATACCTTTACTTGGAGCGGTTAAAGTATTATTTTCTAAGCGCTGTGTCGCTTGATCTAGCTGTACTTTTAATTCTGTTAATTGGTTCTCCACGGTTAGTTGCTGTTGTGAGGCTGTCTGTAAAAACTGAGTGCGAAGTACTTCAATTTTAGTTTCTAAACTATTATCATAAGTTGCTACACTTCCAATCCCAGCTTGCTGAATTTTGAGGCTTGCGATAGATGATTCAAGACCTGCAATACTTTGATTTATTTGAGATAAAAATGGCTCCTCTGCAGTTCCTTGTGTTTGTCCTTGTGAGGTTACAAGATAACGATTTAAAATTGACTGGTGCGGATTGCCAGTTGGTAAGCGTACTCTTTTATTTATGATAGCATCTCTCAGTTCTTCATATTCTCCAATTTGTTGTTGAACTTTTGTAATTTCTTGTTCGATGGCTGATGAACTGCTATTGGCAAGATTAGCTTGATTTGAAACCTCGGTGTTAGTCTTTGTGATACCCAGTTCAATATCACGAGCTTGTTTGGTAAAATTCATAAAGGTATTATGGTAGCCAAATTCATCCTCGCCAGAAAAAAGATCAGTCGCTTTTTCTAAGCTTTGTTTCAAAATTCCAAGTCCTTCTTTTTGCTTCTCAAGTCTTTGTAATTGAGTTTCTAAGGCAGTTTTCTGACTTTCTTCCATTGTTTCAGAGTATTTGATAAGTAAGTCCCCTTTTTCAACTACTTGATTTGCCACTAAATGATTAGCAAGGATAGGATTATCACTGGTTGACTGAATGGATGCAATGACACTTGTAGGGGCGATTTCTCCTTGGGAAGTAACAGTAATTTCTTTTGTGGCAACAAGGGAGAAAATCAAGATGAAAGTAAACAGTAATGAAAGAGGTATAATTAACACTGTCGCATAGTTATGGTAACGTCTCTGATAAAACTCGACGCTTCTAAAAAGATTAGGATTCATGACATTCTCCTTATTTATTGAATAGATGATGGTAGAAGCCTTGCGCCTGCATTAACTCTTGGTGACTGCCAACTTCAATGATTTTCCCCTGGTCAAGAACAATTACACGGTTGGTTCGTTCGGCTATACTGAGACGATGGGCTACAAAGAGAATGGTTTTATCAGTTAGGGACATAAGATTATCTATAACTTTTTTCTCAGTCAAGACATCAAGACCGCTAGTAGCTTCATCTAGTATTAAAACAGGAGATTTAGTTAAAAGAGCACGAGCGAGGGCGATTCGTTGCTTTTGTCCTCCAGATAAGCCAGCTCCATCAGAGAGCTGAGTTTGATAGCCCATAGGCATTTTTTCGATATCTTGACGGATTTCGGCTAATTCACAAGCTTTTAGAATATCTTCTTGGCTAATCATATTATTACCGCCCAAGGTTAAGTTTTCCAAAATAGATCCATTAAAGATATAGGCTTGTTGGGGTAGGTAATTAATATGACGGCGCAAGACTTTTTTATCAATATTTTTAATATCCTGATGATTGATGGAAATATGTCCTTTGTAGGGTTCAAAGAAATTGACAATCATTTTGGCTAAAGTTGTTTTACCAGAACCACTAACTCCAACTAGGCTAACCTTATCTCCTTGTTTAATCGTGAGATTAATATCTGTTAAAGTATCTCGTCCAAAACCATACTTATAAGAAAGGTCATCAAATTCAATATCTCCCATCAAAAAATGCGAATGAACAGGGTTTTCTGGGGCTTGGAACTCAGATTCGACTAGATAGACTTCGTTCAAACGGTTATTAGCGACCTTCGCAGATTGGAGTTTGGTTTGGAGGTTGATAATATTTTCCATAGGAGTTGTAAAGTAAGAAAGGAGTGTGTTAAAGGTAATCAGCTGACCGATAGAAATTTTACTCGACATGACTAATTGAGCGCCAAACCATAGGATAAGGATATTCAGAACTAATTTTGTTCCCTGCTTTAAATTCGTTTGTAAAATAGAATATTTACTGAGCTTAAAGGATTTTTCCAAATAATCTACAAATTCGCTGTCTATATTTTGATAGCGATTTTCTTCACTCGTGAGCGACTTTATAGTTTCAATCCCATTGATATCTTCGATAATGGCAGAGCTAACCATAGAATTACTTTGCATGACATCATGGTTCATTTTTTCGAAAGGCTTCATAAAAGAAAAGATGATGAACACGTATATAGGAATGGAAATAAGAGAAAGAAGGAAGAGATTAGGGTTTTGTGCCAGTAAGACAGCCCCTACAAGAATCAGAATGGAAACATCAAGAAAAAGAGAGAGAATGGTAGAAGCCAAGGCATCTATGATAGAGTTGGCATCTGTGAACCGTGAAATGATTTCCCCTGTACGACGTGTCGCAAAGAAAGACATAGGAAGTTCAAAAATATGGCGAATATAGGATAAAATCACATCAATGCTTAATCTCTGACTCAGAACAGTTAGGAGATAATCACGGGAGAAGCCCATGACTTGTTGGAGGATATAAGTGATAACTAGACCGATTGAGATGATTCCTAAAGTTGATTTCATCTGATTTGGGATATACTCATCCAAGATTCCTTGGAGATAATAAGAACCACCGATATTGATAATAGTGACCAATAAGCTTGAGAGAACAATGTAAGTAATGAGAGATTTTTGTTTGAAAATCAGAGGAAGGAAGCTTAGTAGACCATTCTTTTTATCTTTATGGGGTTGATAGCTGGGTTTGGGAGCTAGAAAAATAGCTACTCCAGTCCATTCAGAGAAAAAGCGTTCTTTTGACATTTTGGTGATTTTTACAGAAGGGTCAGGATCACCAATAATCAGATAGTCTTTCTTTGTTTGATAGACAACATAGTAATGTTGGAGTTTTCCTTCTTTGTTAACGTGAACAATAAATGGATAGGGGACATCACTCATGTCAAAGAGCGTTTGATCTGCTTGAACAGGCCTTGTTTCAAATCCCATTTCATCAGCGGCTTTTACAATGCCAAGAGCAGTCGTCCCTTCTTTATTGGTCTTTGCAAGTTCTCTCAAGTGAGCTAGAGAAAAATCTGAACCATAGAATTTAGCAATCGAGGCTAAGGCAGCAACACCACAGTCTCTAGCATCTATTTGTGGAACAAATGTACGTTTATAAGAAGTCATTGGCAATTCCTTTCATATAATATAATGAGTTTATTATGCCATAATAATAAGTTTATATTTTATGAAATCTTGAATTGTCATTGAAACTTCCTGAATGGTAAAAAAGTAATTAGAAGCCATCTTTCTTTAAAAAGTTATAGAATATGCTTTGAAATAAAAAAGCTAATTCAAGACGTTTCGATGACAATTCAAGATTTGGATGAAAAATTTAAAAAAACAATGATATGCTAAACTTGTCAAAGTTGCAACAGGACAAAAATTAAAAATAAAAAAGGAGTATTTGTCATGAATACAAAAATGATGTCACAATTTGAGATTATGGATGCTGATATGCTTGCTTGCGTTGAAGGTGGAGATATTGATTGGGGAAGAACAATTAGTTGTGCAGCAGGGATTGCGTATGGAGCAATTGATGGGTATGCAACAACTTATGGTTCGACATTTCTATTGGGGCCATATGCTATAGGAACAGGTGCAATTGGTGCTGTACTAGGTGGGATTGGTGGTGCACTCACCTGTTAGTATAGGAAAGGAGATAGTAATGAAAAAAATATTTGCAACAAAACGCAATGTATTCTTAGTGAGGGTGTTGTTCGGACAGATACCTTTGGTTGTTTCTACTTATCTATTTCTATCTCGTCAGTTTTTAAATTTTTCCGTAGTTTTCCAATTTCTTTTAGTGGTTATTAACTTGGCTTCTATTTTGGTTACTGTTTATCTTACTAGGGAAATGAGATTAAGAGAGTTTGAAGATGATGATTTGGTTAGTCCTAGAACCAATCAACTCATGTTCATTGGTTTGACAGGCTTTATGTCTATTATTTGTCTGTATAGAGGTATCACAGCAGCAGAATCCTACCAACAAATAATCGCCTATATTGGCGCTGTTCTCTGCTTAATTATCATGTTTCTGCTTATGTGGGGTTTGAAGTATTATAAAAAGTAGAGCTTAATGAAGTATAAAGGGGTAAGTATTTTCGAAATACTTACCCTTTTATAATGAAGTTTTTGCAATTCAAGATGTTTCGATGACCATTTAAGATTTATATGAATTTGTAATCTTAAATAAGGTAAGATAAAGATAACAAATGTAAAGGAGTATTCTTATGAAGAAACAAAATATAAAATCGCTATTACTTGTACCACTTGTATTTGCATCTATTACTACGGGTGTTGTATATGCAGAAGAACAGCCTACTACTTCATCTATCCAGGCGAATGATAGTTCTGTTGTAGTACCAGATTTGCCATCGGATAAGGAAAAGGTGGAGCATAAACCTTCTGTTGTAACCCCAGAAGAGTATGAGAAGAATGTTACGGACTTTAAAAAGATAGGTATTGAAGCTGTACGTCAATCTTTTACAGAGGATCAATTGGAACATACTATTTATTTTGGTAGAAAAACTTGCTCTCATTGTCGTCAATTTTCTCCTGAATTGAAAGAATTTAATAACTTGATTGAAAAGAAGTTAGAGTATTATGATTTGGATGGTAAGGATTTTGATGGGGAAGCGAGAGAGTTTCTATTTAAAAAAGTCGGTATTCCAGGAACACCAACAATTTTGTATTTAAGAAATGGACATCCGATATCTGGATGGGTTGGTGGCGGAGCAACTGCACAACAGGTTTATGATTATATGTACTCGAGAAACTCACCTAAGCAAACGGAAACAGTAGCATCTTCTGAGGATACAGTAACAGAAAGTGTCCGTGATAAGAATACTAGAAGTGACAGCAAAGGTATGAGTGATGAAAAAAGAACCGAAATGAAAATATCCAATGATAATCCCAATTCTAATAGTAAAAATAGTGGGGGAGTGGAGAGTATAAACTCCACTTCTAAAGCTAAAACTACTCAATCTGGCAATTTAGCAATGTTAGACAATAAGAATCAATTGGAAACTCTCAAACCTATTTTTGATGTTGCTCAAGAAAATAAAACTTCTTTAACTGATGTTAAGGATGCTGATTATGTAAGCGAATCTATTACTTCGAATGAAAGATTATTACCGAAAACAGGAGAGGAAGAAAGTTACCAACTGCTTCGGCTGGCTATCGCGTTTTTTATGGCTTCTGTAATGATTAAAGTGAAACAAAAAATTCATAAATAAAAATAGATGGTAAACAGGTGAAATGATACTATTTGTTTTGTAATAACATATAGCTAGAATTTGCCTATAGACAAGAGTGAGGAAATAGATGTATTTAGTTTATATATAAAAGATTATAATTGTATATGAAATGAATGGTAAAAGGGTAAGTATGTTTTTCATGCTTACTTTTTAGATTCATTGTACAATTCAAGATGTTTCGATGACAATTCAAGATTTGGGTGAAAAATTTAAAAGAACAGTACTATACTAAACTTGTCAAGGTTGCAACAAGACAAAAATAAAAAATATAAAAGGAGTATTTGTTATGAATACAAAAATGATGGAACAATTTGAGAGTATGGATACTGATATGCTTGCTTGCGTTGAAGGTGGTAAAAAATTTGGTGATTGTGAAACTGCAATTGCTGCTGGAATTAGTGTAGGTGCTGTTTTTGGAGGTCCTTGGGGTGGTATAGGTTTAGGTATGGTAGCAGCCGCTTATTACTGTTAATAATTATTTGGACATTAGTATTTATAGTGATGTTAAACTGAATTTGGAGGTAAAAAAATGAATAAGGATAATATCAAGAAATTTGAAGTTGTTGATGTGGAGATACTCTCAACTTTTAATGGTGGAGACTGGCGTTGTGTAGTAGGAACAGCAGGAGGCGCGATATTTGGAGGTGCATTTGCAGGTCCTTGGGGTGCGCTTGGTGTAGGCACGGCGGCTAATATGTTTTTTTGTGCTACCCCTGTTAGTTGATACTTAATGAAAAACAAAGAATAAGCTAGAAGGCTGGTCACAGATAGCTCAAAATACTGTTTGTTGTGGATAAGGTTTACGAAGTCAGTAACATATACCTACTGAAAGGTGATGCCGATATGGTTTGAAGGGGGGCGAAGAGTATAAACAACAGATAATTTATAGGTTAATGTAAAATTTAGAGTTTTTATAGAAGTTTTTAAAATTTTTGAAGTTTATGCTAAGTAATATTGATATTGCTAAATAGTTTAAATATAGGTTAGTCAATAGATAACACTCCAGTACTCTTGTTTAGAGTGGGAGGGATGTTAGTTAGTATTAGAATTGAAAAATTACTTACTTAGTATATATTAAAGTAAAAGTGAAGGATGAAGTATCAATATGAAAAAGTGTGTAGATTTTTTAGATTTATTTGCCCGAGTTGTAGTAGTATTGACGTCTCTTTTTCTTTGTATAAGAGTACTCATGATTTCAACGGAACTCTGGAGAAATATTGTGGTACTGGTGAGTACTCCTGTTACAATCTATAGTCTGATAAAGCATAGATTAGATAAGAAAGTATAGAAAAATAAAGAACATTCATAGTAAGAAAAAGTTATGAAACTATTGATTTATAGAATTGTTTTACTTAATCTGTAAAAAACATAATGATAGTAGGTATTCTCAAATATTTTAAGTAAGAAACAACTCTTGCTGTTTATTGGAATCTTTCTTCTCGCTGTGCTTGTAAATATAGGCTATCATGCCTTTTTCTCAGTTGCTTCTGGTGCTTCAGCTCAACACCTTGAGAAAACGAGTAAAGGACTTTCGCTTTCCTTTATTGTCAGTGTCACAGATTTTGCACCTATTCAGGAGGAACTCCTGTTTAGAGGACTTCTCCAGGGTGCGGTTTTTGACAATTCGTGGTTAGGACTTGTGTTGACTTCCTCTCTCTTTTCTTTCATGCACGATCCTTATGATGTGCCTTCGTTTTTCTATTATCTACTTGGGGGGGTGTTGCTGGGCTTTGCTTATAAAAAGAGCCAAAACCTATGGGTTTCTACCCTAGTCCATATGTTTTACAACCATTTGCCACTTTTAACGTATTTATAAAAATCATGAAAAGGTAAGCAGAAGACGGTGCTTGCCTTTTTCAAGCTATAATGATAGCCCGAGCTAATCCAGATGCTTTTCTTTGAGAATTGGGTGTGGAGCGGTTGACGAATAGACCAAAAACTAGTAGAATAGTAAGGAAACTTTATACGGAGGAAAGAAATGGACTTGGGTGATAATGAGCTAACGCTGACCCCTATACCTGGGAAGAGCGGCAAGGCTTATATGGGAAGCTACCCTGATGGGAAGCGCGTCTTTGTAAAAATGAACACCTCTCCAATCCTACCTGGCCTAGCCAGAGAACAAATCGCTCCTCAATTACTATGGACTCGTCGTTTAGCGGATGGTCGTGATATGTGTGCCCAAGAATGGTTGACGGGCAAAATCTTGACTCCGTACGATATGAATCGCAAACAAATCATTACAATCTTGAACCGTCTCCACCGCTCGCGTCCCTTGATGAAGCAGTTGAGTCGTTTGGGATATACCATGGAAAAACCAGTTGATTTGTTGCGTTCTTGGCAACAAGAAGTACCAGAAATCTTGCAACAGAATCACTACTTGAACAGTGTGATTGCTGAACTAGGTAAGACGGTTCCTGGCTTTAGGGAAGATCATGCAACGATTGTGCATGGAGACCTTCGCCATAGTAATTGGATTGAGACAGAGAGTGGGCTTGTTTATCTAGTGGATTGGGATTCGGTTCGTCTGACGGATCGTATGTTTGATGTGGCGCATTTGCTATGCCACTACATTCCAGATCATCAGTGGCGCCAATGGCTGAGAGATTACGGCTATAAGTACAATCAGACAGTGTTAGATAAATTGTATTGGTATGGTCAGTATTCTTACTTGAACCAGATTGCCAAATACTGTGAAAATCAAGATTTAGACAATGTAAACCGGGAGATTTATGCCTTGCGTGTCTTCCGCGACAAGTATGGAAAGAAAAGATGAGAGTTAGAAATCGGAAAGGGGCGACAGAGTTACTAGAGGCTAATCCCCAGTATGTTGTCCTCAATCCCTTGGAGGCTAAAGGGAAATGGCGAGACTTGTTTGGAAATGATCATCCTATCCATGTTGAGGTTGGAAGTGGGAAAGGGGCCTTCGTATCAGGAATGGCCAAACAAAACCCTGACATCAACTATATCGGGATTGACATCCAAAAGTCGGTGTTAAGTTATGCCTTGGATAAGGTATTAGAAGTTGGAGTTCCTAATATCAAGTTGTTGTGGGTAGATGGTTCGGATTTGACGGACTACTTTGAAGACGGTGAGATTGATCGTCTCTACCTAAACTTTTCTGATCCCTGGCCTAAAAAACGTCATGAAAAACGCCGTCTGACCTATAAGAGTTTCTTGGATACCTTCAAGTGCATCTTACCTGAGAATGGGGAAATCCATTTCAAGACAGACAATCGTGGCTTGTTTGAGTACAGCTTGGTGAGTTTTTCTCAGTATGGGATGAAGCTCAATGGGGTTTGGTTGGACTTACATGCCAGTGATTTTGAAGGCAATGTCATGACGGAATATGAGCAAAAATTCTCCAACAAGGGTCAGGTGATCTACCGTGTTGAGGCAGAATTTTAAAAAATAGCTTGAAAACTAGTCGTTTGAGTGCTTATGCTTTACATAAATTGACAAACGTGCTATACTGATAGTAAGAATATAAGAAAGAGAGGCGGGGAAATATCTTCGCCTCTTGCTTATGAGGAGGTGGACGTAATCGCAACAATCGTAGAATTAGTCAGAGAAGTTGTAGAACCTGTCATCCAAGCACCTTTTGAACTCGTGGATATCGAGTATGGAAAGATTGGCAGTGACATGATTCTCAGTATTTTTGTAGATAAACCTGAAGGAATTACCTTGAACGACACGGCAGACCTGACAGAAATTATCAGTCCTGTCCTAGACACCATCAAGCCCGATCCCTTCCCAGAACAATATTTCCTAGAAATTACCAGTCCAGGCTTGGAGCGTCCTTTGAAAACCAAGGATGCCGTCGCTGGAGCAGTTGGGAAATACATCCATGTCGGGCTCTACCAAGCTATCGATAAGCAAAAAGTCTTTGAAGGAATCTTGCTATCCTTTGAAGAGGATGAGTTGACCATGGAGTATATGGACAAGACACGTAAGAAAACCGTCCAAATTCCATACAGTTTAGTATCAAAAGCACGTTTAGCAGTAAAATTATAGAAAAAGAAAGGATAGCTTTTGAGGATTCAAAAGTAAAAAGAACATGAGTAAAGAAATGCTAGAGGCCTTCCGCATTTTGGAAGAAGACAAGGGAATCAAAAAAGAAGACATTATCGACGCAGTAGTAGAGTCGCTTCGTTCCGCTTATCGTAGACGCTATGGTCAATCAGACAGCGTAGCCATCGACTTCAATGAAAAGACTGGTGACTTTACTGTCTATACTGTTCGTGAAGTTGTTGACGAAGTATTTGATAGCCGTTTGGAAATCAGCTTGAAAGATGCCCTTGCCATTAATTCAGCCTATGAGCTTGGTGACAAGATTAAGTTTGAAGAAGCACCAGCTGAATTTGGTCGTGTAGCAGCCCAGTCTGCCAAACAAACCATCATGGAAAAAATGCGCAAGCAAACACGTGCCATCACTTATAATACTTACAAAGAACATGAACAAGAAATCATGTCTGGTACAGTAGAACGTTTTGACAACCGTTTCATCTATGTCAATCTTGGCAGTATCGAAGCTCAATTGTCAAAACAAGACCAAATCCCTGGAGAAGTCTTTGCTTCCCACGATCGTATCGAAGTTTATGTTTACAAGGTTGAAGACAACCCTCGTGGTGTCAACGTCTTTGTCAGTCGTAGCCATCCAGAAATGATCAAACGCTTGATGGAGCAAGAAATCCCAGAAGTGTATGATGGAACTGTTGAAATCATGAGTGTAGCTCGTGAAGCAGGTGACCGTACTAAGGTTGCTGTTCGTAGCCACAATCCAAACGTGGACGCTATCGGGACAATCGTTGGTCGTGGTGGCGCCAACATCAAGAAAATCACTAGCAAGTTCCACCCAGCTCGCTACGATGCTAAGAGTGATCGTATGATTCCTGTTGAAGAAAACATCGACGTTATCGAGTGGGTAGCAGATCCAGCTGAGTTTATCTACAATGCCATCGCACCTGCAGAGGTTGACCAAGTTATCTTTGATGAAAACGACAGCAAGCGTGCCTTGGTCGTTGTACCTGATAACAAGCTTTCTCTTGCCATCGGTCGTCGTGGCCAAAATGTTCGCTTGGCAGCTCACTTGACAGGTTACCGTATCGATATCAAGTCTGCCAGTGAGTTTGAAGCTATGGAAGAAGCAGGTCAAGTTGATTACGCAGCTGCGGATGAATTGATCGAAGAATAAAAGCTGCTAGAGGAGGGAAAGATGAAAACAAGAAAAATCCCTTTGCGCAAGTCTGTTGTGTCCAACGAAGTGATTGACAAGCGTGATTTGCTCCGCATTGTCAAGAATAAGGAAGGACAGGTCTTTATCGATCCGACAGGCAAGGCCAATGGTCGAGGCGCTTATATCAAGCTAGACAATACAGAAGCCCTAGAGGCCAAAAAGAAGAAAGTCTTTAACCGCAGCTTTAACATGGAAGTTGAAGAAAGCTTTTATGACGAGTTGATCGCCTATGTGGATCACAAAGTAAAAAGAAGAGAGTTAGGACTTGAGTAAGCAAAAGATTAGCAATCTCTTGGGTCTTGCTCAACGAGCAGGTAGGATCATATCGGGTGAGGAATTGGTAGTCAAGGCTATTCAAGACCAGAAAGCCAAACTAGTCTTTCTAGCCCATGATGCTGGCTCTAATCTAACCAAGAAGATTCAAGATAAAAGTGACTATTATCAAGTAGAAGTTATTACCGTGTTTTCAACACTGGAATTAAGCATAGCAGTCGGAAAGTCAAGAAAGGTTTTGGCTGTGACAGATGCTGGATTTACAAAGAAAATGAGGTCTCTTATGGAATAGAAGAGGAGGACATGATTTGTCTAAGAAAAGATTGTACGAAATCGCAAAAGAACTTGGAAAAGAAAGTAAAGAAGTTGTAGCGCGTGCAAAAGAGTTGGGCTTGGATGTAAAAAGCCACTCATCGAGCGTGGAAACCGCTGCTGCTGAGCAAATTGCTGCCAGCTTTAAGTCTGCATCTGCTCCTAAAACAGAAGCAAAACCTGCAACACCAAAAGTAAGTGTAGAAAAGAAAGCGGAAAAGCCTGTTTCGGCTAAACCAGCTGCCGCAAAGGAAGAAAGCAAACCAGCTACACCTGTAGCTCCTAAGGAAGAAAAAGTGGTGGCTGCAAGACCACAGAGTCGAAACTTCAAGGCGGAGCGTGAGGCACGTGCCAAAGAGCAGGCAGAGCGACGCAAACAAAACAAGGGCAATAACCGTGACCAACAACAAAACGGTAACCGTCCGAAAAATGACGGCCGTAATGGTGGCAAACCTGGTCAAGGAAACCGCGACAATCGCCGATTTAATGACCAAGGGAAAAAACCACAAGGTCAAGGGAATCGTGGCAATGATCGCCGTCAGCAACAAGACTTCCAGTCAAAACAAGCTGGGCCACGTGTTGACTTTAAAGCCCGTGCAGCAGCCCTAAAAGCAGAGCAAAATGCAGAGTACGCACGCTCAAGCGAGGAGCGCTTCAAACAATCTCAAGCTGCTAAAGAAGCCTTGGCTCAAGCTAATAAACGCAAGGAGCCTGAGGAAATCTTTGAAGAAGCTGCTAAGTTAGCTGAACAAGCGCAACAAGTTCAAGCAGTGGTTGAAACAGCTCCTGTGAAAAAAGAAGCTGTAGTGGATACACGTCGTAAAAAACAAGCTCGACCAGACAAAGAACGTGACGATTATGATCACGAAGAAGATGGTCCTAGAAAACAACAAAAGAATCGAAGTAGTCAAAATCAAGTGAGAAATCAAAGAAATAGTAACTGGAATAACAACAAAAAGAATAAAAAAGGCAACAAGCAAAATAACCGCAATCAGGCGCCAAAACCTGTTACAGAACGTAAGTTCCATGAATTGCCAACCGAATTTGAATATACAGATGGTATGACTGTTGCGGAAATCGCAAAACGGATCAAACGTGAACCAGCTGAAATCGTTAAGAAACTTTTCATGATGGGTGTTATGGCCACACAAAACCAATCTTTGGATGGAGAAACAATCGAACTCCTCATGGTGGATTACGGTATCGAAGCCAAACAAAAGGTTGAAGTGGACAATGCCGACATCGAACGTTTCTTCGTCGAAGATGGTTATCTCAATGAAGATGAATTGGTTGAGCGTCCACCAGTTGTCACCATCATGGGACACGTTGACCATGGTAAGACAACACTTTTGGATACCCTTCGTAATTCTCGTGTTGCGACAGGTGAAGCGGGTGGTATCACTCAGCATATCGGTGCTTACCAAATCGTGGAAAATGGCAAGAAGATTACCTTCCTTGATACGCCAGGACACGCAGCCTTTACATCGATGCGTGCGCGTGGTGCATCTGTTACCGATATCACCATCTTGGTTGTAGCGGCCGACGATGGGGTTATGCCTCAGACTATCGAAGCCATCAACCACTCAAAAGCGGCCAACGTTCCAATCATCGTAGCTATCAACAAGATTGATAAACCAGGTGCCAACCCGGAACGCGTTATCGGTGAATTGGCTGAGCATGGGGTTATGTCAACGGCCTGGGGTGGAGATTCTGAATTTGTTGAAATCTCAGCTAAATTCAACCAAAATATCGAAGAATTGTTGGAAACAGTCCTTCTTGTAGCTGAAATCCAAGAACTCAAGGCAGACCCAACAGTGCGTGCGATCGGTACGGTTATCGAAGCGCGCTTGGATAAAGGAAAAGGTGCGGTCGCAACCCTTCTTGTCCAACAAGGTACCTTGAATGTCCAAGACCCAATCGTTGTCGGAAATACCTTCGGTCGTGTCCGTGCTATGACCAATGACCTTGGTCGTCGTGTTAAGGTTGCAGGTCCATCAACACCAGTTTCTATTACTGGTTTGAATGAAGCGCCAATGGCGGGTGACCACTTTGCGGTTTACGAAGATGAAAAATCTGCGCGTGCAGCAGGTGAAGAGCGTGCCAAACGTGCCCTTATGAAACAACGTCAAGCTACCCAACGTGTCAGCCTTGAAAACCTCTTTGATACACTTAAAGCTGGTGAGCTTAAGTCAGTTAACGTTATCATCAAGGCCGATGTACAAGGTTCAGTTGAAGCCCTTTCTGCCTCACTTCAAAAAATTGATGTGGAAGGTGTGAAAGTTACTATCGTTCACTCGGCTGTCGGTGCCATCAATGAGTCTGACGTGACTCTTGCCGAAGCTTCCAATGCCTTTATCGTTGGTTTCAACGTACGCCCTACACCACAAGCGCGCCAACAAGCCGAAGCTGACGATGTAGAAATCCGTCTCCACAGCATTATTTACAAGGTTATCGAAGAGATGGAAGAAGCCATGAAAGGGATGCTTGACCCAGAATTTGAAGAAAAAGTTATCGGTGAAGCAGTTATCCGTGAAACCTTCAAGGTATCTAAAGTGGGAACCATCGGTGGATTTATGGTTACTAGCGGTAAGGTTACCCGTGACTCTAAAGTCCGTGTAATCCGTGACGGTGTCGTTATCTATGACGGTGAACTCGCAAGCTTGAAACACTACAAAGACGATGTCAAAGAAGTTACAAACGGTCGTGAAGGTGGATTGATGATTGATGGCTACAATGATATCAAGATGGATGATGTGATTGAGGCATATGTCATGGAAGAAATCAAACGATAATAGAGAAACGATAGCCGATTTGACTCGTCGTCAACAGCGCCTTGATGAACCCCTAGTTCTATCTAAGGCTTGTTTCCTAGATTCAAATGGCTCTAGTTCCTCTATCTTCTAGAAATAGCTAGGTCTGCTGGCCTAGCTTTTGGTTCAAAGTAGAGAAAGGAATATCATGGCAAATCATTTCCGTACGGACCGTGTGGGCATGGAAATCAAGCGTGAAGTCAATGAGATTTTGCAAAAGAAAGTCCGTGATCCGCGTGTCCAAGGTGTGACCATTACAGATGTTCAGATGCTGGGTGACTTGTCTGTTGCCAAGGTTTACTACACCATTTTGAGTAACCTTGCTTCGGATAACCAAAAAGCTCAAATCGGGCTTGAAAAAGCAACTGGTACCATCAAACGTGAACTTGGTCACAATTTGAAATTGTACAAAATCCCAGATTTAACCTTCGTCAAAGATGAATCCATCGAATATGGAAACAAGATTGACGAGATGCTACGCAATCTGGATAAAAACTAAGAAGGAGGGGATACCCTCTTTTTTGGTGTATGCTAATCGTCCTTATGGTATAATATAAGCAGTAAAATCATTTTATACTCTTCGAAAATCAAATTCAAACCACGTCAGCTTCACCTTGCCGTACTTAAGTACAGCCTGCGGCTAGCTTCCTAGTTTGCTCTTTGATTTTCATTGAGTATTAGAACATACATGGAGGTCGTCATGGACAATATCATCGATGTGTCAATTCCCGTTGCAGAAGTGGTGGACAAGCATCCGGAAGTCTTGGAAATCCTAGTGGAGCTGGGTTTTAAACCACTTGCTAACCCCTTGATGCGCAACACAGTCGGTCGCAAGGTATCGCTCAAACAGGGTTCTAAGCTTGAAGGAACTCCTATGGACAAGATTGTCCGCACACTGGAAGCGAATGGCTATGAAGTGATTGGATTAGACTAATGGCAGATGAACGGATTCATATCCTACGGGATATTTTGTTAGAATTGCACAATGGTGCTTCTCCTGAGTCGGTTCAGGAGCGTTTTGATGCGACCTTTACGGGTGTTTCAGCCATCGAGATTTCCCTCATGGAACACGAGCTGATGAATTCAGACTCAGGTGTCACTTTTGAAGATGTCATGGAGCTCTGTGATGTCCATGCCAATCTTTTTAAAAACGCTGTTAAGGGCGTTGAAGTGGAAGATACCGAACACCCTGGTCACCCAGTTCGCGTCTTCAAGGATGAAAATCTGGCTCTCCGTGCAGCCTTGATTCGCATTCGGAGATTGTTAGATACCTATGAGTCTATGGAAGACGAGGAAATGCTGGCAGAGATGCGTAAGGGTTTGGTTCGTCAAATGGGACTTTTGGGACAATTTGACATCCACTACCAGCGCAAGGAAGAGCTCTTCTTTCCTATCATGGAACGCTATGGTCACGATTCACCCCCTAAGGTCATGTGGGGAGTGGATGATCAGATCAGAGAACTCTTTCAAACAGCTCTAGCGACGGCTAAGGCACTACCAGAAGTGTCGATTAACACTGTAAAAGAAGATTTCGAAGCTTTTGCGACAGAGTTTGAAAGTATGATTTTCAAGGAAGAGTCTATCCTCCTCATGATTCTTCTTGAGTCTTTCACTCAGGATGACTGGATTCAGATTGCGGAGGAGAGCGATGCCTACGGCTATGCCATCATTCGCCCGTCAGAGAAATGGGTGCCAGAGCGTCAGAGTTTCGTTGAGGAAAAGAGTGTAGAGGAACCCGTACAACTAGACACGACAGAAGGTCAAGTTCAGCAAGTTATCGATACACCAGAAGGTCAGTTTACTATTACCTTTACCCCTAAGAAAAAGGAGGCGGTGTTAGACCGTCATAGTCAACAGACTTTTGGAAATGGCTATCTCTCCGTCGAGCAGGCCAACCTCATCCTCAATCACCTCCCTATGGAGATTACCTTTGTCAATAAAGACGACATTTTCCAGTATTACAATGACAATACGCCAGCTGATGAGATGATTTTCAAACGGACGCCGTCCCAAGTCGGGCGCAATGTAGAACTCTGCCATCCGCCCAAGTACCTAGATAAGGTGAAGGCAGTTATGAAAGGCCTTCGTGAAGGTAAAAAGGACAAGTATGAAATGTGGTTCAAGTCGGAGTCGCGAGGCAAGTTTGTCCACATCACCTATGCCGCCGTACACGATGAAAACGGAGAATTCCAAGGCGTATTGGAGTATGTTCAGGATATCCAACCCTACCGAGAGATTGATACGGACTATTTCCGTGGATTAGAATAAGGAGAATCAATGAGTTACGAACAGGAATTTATGAAGGAATTTGAAGCCTGGGTCAATACCCAGATCATGATCAACGACATGGCGCACAAGGAAAGTCAAAAAGTCTACGAAGAAGACCAAGACGAGCGTGCTAAAGATGCCATGATTCGCTACGAAAGTCGCTTGGATGCTTATCAGTTCTTGCTTGGTAAGTTTGAAAACTTCAAGGCAGGCAAGGGATTTCATGATTTGCCAGAGGGATTGTTTGGCGAGAGAAATTATTAAAATAGTGATACTTTCTTGATTTTTTATCGAAATCTTGATAGAATATCTTTATTAAATCCTTGTCAGATCAGGGATTTTTTATTGAAAGGATTTTATCATGTCAAAGAAACTCCAACGTAAAAAACAATTGCGAAATAGCCTTCGCCGTTCAGGCGCATTTCCAAGTACAGTGACCAAGGTTGTGGAAGAAACCAAGAAAGTCGTGAAACATGCAGAGAAGTCTGCCAGCGAAGCTGGTAAAGCTGTTTCTAAAAAAGTTGAACAAGCAGTAGAAGCGACCAAAGAGCAAGCTCAAAAAGTAGCGAATTCAGTGGAAGATTTCGCAGCTACTTTGGGTGGTCTCTCAGTAGATCGTGCTAAGACTTTCTATGATGAAGGCATCAAGTCGGCTGCTGACTTTAAAAACTGGACGGAAAAAGAACTCCTTGCCTTGAAAGGAATTGGACCAGCTACAATTAAGAAATTAAAAGAACACGGAATCAGCTTCAAGTAATCTTTCTTGAGCCTTGCATTTCCGAGAAAAACTTGCTACAATAAAGCCATCAGAGGTGTTTTGAATCCCACATTTTACAGAAAGTGGCGGTGCTGAGAAATCCACAAATGTGTCAAAACTGGTTGCTGATGGATGAAAATGAAATAAAAGTGTCTTTGTATATCCTTCAAAGACAAGAGTTGCGGGCGTCTGCCCGAAATTGGGTGGTACCGCGGATAAGCACATTCGTCCCTGTCATGGATATGGCAGGGGCGATTTTTTGTAGAAAGCGAGGGAGAAGGATGACAAGAGCAGAGTTGCCAGAAAGAATCGAAACAGAACGTCTTCTTTTACGAGTCCGAACAGTGGCTGATGCCGAGGATATCCATGCCTACGCTAGTCTCCCAGAGGTCGCCTATCCAGCAGGCTTTCCGCCCGTCCAGACCTTGGAAGATGAGATTTATTATCTGAAGCATATCCTTCCTGAGCGTAATGAAAAGGAAAATCTCCCAGCAGGCTATGGAATTGTTGTCAAAGGGACTGACAAAATCATAGGCTCTGTCGATTTCAACCATCGGCACGAAGATGATGTCTTGGAGATTGGCTATATCTTACATCCAGACTATTGGGGTCTAGGTTATGTTCCAGAAGCAGCGTGTGCTTTGATTGACCTAGGCTTTAAAGATTTAGGTCTTCACAAGATTGAACTAACTTGTTTTGGCTACAATGTCCAAAGTCAACGAGTCGCTGAGAAACTTTGCTTCACTCTAGAAGCTCGTATCCGAGACCGCAAAGATGCCCAAGGCAACCGCTGTGATGATTTGAGATATGGCTTGCTTAGGAGTGAGTGGGAGGTGATTTGATGCATCTTTTCATCATTGGCGCTCCAGCTTCAGGAAAAATGACGATTGGGCAAGAACTATCTCGAAAGACAAATGCTACCCTCTTTTATAACCATCAAGCCATCGATTTTGCACTAGAAATCTATCAGGACTATACAGAGGAAATGTGGGAATTTGTTCGTGGAATTACCTTTTCTTTCCTTGGAGCAAGTGCTAGGAATCAGCGATCTGTGATTTTAACAGACGTAATTGATTTTTCAAATCAGTACCAGCTGCTGTATTTGAAGCAAATTCAGGATTTGTTGGATCACTATCATCAAAAGATTCTTTTTGTGGAGTTGGAAACAAGTCTTGAGGAGCGCTTACATCGAAATCGAACGGAGAATCGATTAAAGCACAAACCCTTAAAACGACATATTGAGGTGTCTGAAAGAGAAATTTTGGAGACTGCTGAAACACTTCAATTAAATTCCCAACATCAACCGAATGAGTTGCACCACTACCTTAAAATAAATAATACGAATCTGTCTTCAGAAGAGGTTGCTAAGCAGATTCAAGATAAAATGAATACAATAGAGAAAGGACAAACACATGTCTAAAGAACTTTCACCTAAATACAATCCAGCCGAGGTTGAGGCTGGTCGTTACCAGAAATGGCTTGACGCCGATGTTTTCAAGCCTTCAGGCGATCAAAAGGCTAAGCCTTATTCAATCGTTATTCCACCACCAAACGTGACTGGGAAACTCCACCTTGGTCACGCTTGGGACACGACTCTTCAGGATATCATTATCCGTCAAAAACGTATGCAAGGCTTTGATACGCTTTGGCTTCCAGGTATGGACCACGCGGGGATTGCCACTCAAGCTAAGGTTGAGGAGCGCTTGCGTGGTGAAGGCATTTCCCGCTATGACCTCGGTCGTGAAAAATTCCTCGAAAAAGTCTGGGAATGGAAAGACGAATATGCCACTACCATCAAGGAACAATGGGGCAAGATGGGGCTCTCTGTAGACTACTCTCGCGAGCGTTTTACCCTTGACGAAGGCTTGTCAAAAGCGGTTCGCAAGGTCTTTGTGGACCTTTACAAGAAAGGCTGGATCTATCGTGGTGAGTTTATCATTAACTGGGACCCAGCAGCCCGCACAGCCCTTTCTGATATCGAGGTTATCCATAAGGATGTCGAAGGTGCCTTCTACCACATGAACTACATGCTAGAAGATGGCTCACGCGCCCTTGAAGTCGCGACAACTCGTCCTGAGACTATGTTTGGGGACGTTGCCGTTGCGGTCAATCCAGAAGATCCACGCTACAAGGACTTGATTGGCAAAAATGTCATCCTTCCAATCGCTAATAAATTGATTCCAATCGTTGGAGACGAGCACGCAGATCCTGAGTTTGGCACAGGTGTCGTGAAAATCACACCTGCCCACGATCCAAACGACTTCTTGGTTGGTCAACGTCATAACTTGCCACAAGTCAATGTCATGAATGACGACGGAACTATGAATGATTTGGCCTTCGAATTTGCAGGTATGGACCGTTTTGAAGCTCGTAAGGCAGTCGTTGCTAAGTTGGAAGAAATCGGTGCCCTCGTTAAAATCGAAAAACGTGTTCACAGTGTTGGTCATTCAGAGCGTACAGGTGTTGTGGTTGAGCCACGCTTGTCTACGCAATGGTTCGTTAAGATGGACCAATTGGCTAAGAATGCCATTGCCAACCAAGATACAGAAGACAAGGTTGAATTCTACCCACCTCGTTTCAACGATACCTTCCTTCAATGGATGGAAAATGTCCATGACTGGGTAATCTCTCGTCAGCTCTGGTGGGGTCACCAAATCCCTGCTTGGTACAATGCTGAGGGTGAAATGTACGTCGGTGAAGAAGCACCAGAAGGTGACGGATGGACTCAGGACGAAGACGTCTTGGATACTTGGTTCAGTTCTGCCCTCTGGCCATTCTCAACCATGGGCTGGCCTGATATCGACTCAGAGGATTTCAAACGTTACTTCCCAACTTCAACCTTGGTAACAGGTTACGATATCATCTTCTTCTGGGTGTCTCGTATGATCTTCCAATCCTTGGAATTCACTGGCCGTCAACCATTCCAAAACGTCCTTATCCACGGTCTCATCCGTGACGAACAAGGGCGTAAGATGTCGAAATCTCTTGGTAACGGGATTGACCCAATGGATGTCATCGAGAAATATGGTGCCGATGCCCTTCGTTGGTTCCTTTCAAACGGTTCTGCACCTGGTCAAGACGTGCGCTTCTCTTATGAAAAAATGGATGCTTCTTGGAACTTCATTAACAAGATCTGGAACATCTCTCGCTACATTCTCATGAACAATGAAGGATTGACCCTTGAGCAAGCAACTGCCAATGTGGAAAAAGTTGTTAACAAGGAAGCTGGAAACGTCACTGACCGCTGGATTCTCCACAACCTCAATGAAACGGTCGGCAAGGTCACTGAAAACTTTGACAAGTTTGAGTTTGGTGTAGCTGGCCACATCCTCTACAACTTCATCTGGGATGAGTTTGCGGACTGGTACGTTGAGTTGACCAAGGAAGTCCTTTATAGCGATAACAAAGAAGAGAAAGTCATCACACGTTCTGTTCTCCTATACACTTTGGACAAGATCCTTCGTCTCCTTCACCCAATCATGCCATTCGTGACAGAAGAAATCTTTGGACAAATCTCAGAAGGCTCTATCGTCACAGCTGCTTACCCAACTGTCAACCCAGCTTTTGAAGACCTGGCAGCTCACACTGGTGTGGAAAGTCTCAAAGACTTGATTCGAGCTGTTCGTAATGCGCGTGCGGAAGTAAACGTAGCACCAAGCAAGCCTATCACAATTCTCGTAAAAACGAGCGATAGCGACTTGGAAGCCTTCTTTAACAGCAATGTCAACTACATTAAACGCTTCACAAATCCAGAACACTTGGAAATCGCATCAACCATCCCTGCACCTGAACTGGCTATGTCAAGCGTCATCACAGGAGCAGAAATCTACTTGCCACTGGCAGACCTCCTCAATGTCGAAGAAGAACTAGCTCGTCTCGACAAGGAACTGGCTAAATGGCAAAAAGAACTGGATATGGTCGGCAAGAAGCTCTCTAACGAACGCTTCGTATCCAACGCTAAACCAGAAGTCGTCCAAAAAGAACGCGACAAACAAGCCGATTACCAAGCTAAATACGACGCGACAGTCGCACGTATTGATGAGATGAAGAAACTGGTGAAATAAACACAGAAACACGGTGATAAACCGTGTTTTTTGATATAATGAAATTGACATATAAAAAGAAAGAGGAATGACTATGCTAAAAAATATTGGCATTAAGAGACTACGCTCATTATGGGATACAGATCTAATAAAGATTGCTCCACTCACTATTTTAGTCGGTAAGAATAGCTGTGGAAAAAGTACATGGTTAAGAAGTTTCCCTCTATTGTCTCAGACATTGCAAACAGATACGAATGAGCCTATTTTATGGTATGATCGAAATATGGTTGATTTTGGAAGTTTTGAAGAAAGTTTATCTAGATTTAAAAATTTTGGAGATACTCAAGATATTAATTTCACATTTGAAGTTACATCGACACGAGTTATAAAACCTATTTTCCCATATTTTCCCAGCAGTCAAAAAGAGTACTCAATTTTGATTTCAAAATACATTGATAAATCGAGTTTAACCAAAGAAATTATTGATATATTTGATTATAGTATTGAGGTTAATCTTAAAAAGAAAATCATAAGAGTAAAAATTGAGGATATTGGATTTGAAGAATCTTTTGGTATATTGGGGCGTATCGGCAAAGGATTTTTCTTACCAACCCTTTGGGGGCAAAAAGACGAGAAAAATCCTTCATTATTTCATAATATAATGAAAAACAAGTTGATAGAATTCATTCGTCCAAATCTTCATAGAAGCACTAGTACTGATACAATAGAACGTTCTCTAAGGGGGTTTCATTTATCATCTATCAATGATTTTGATAATCAATTACAAAAGCAAGTCAATGAGGCTAAGACTCAGAGTTTAAAACAATTTTATAATAATTTATTAAATAATAAAAACAAAAAGAATAAATTTATTTCTCTATTTATTTTATCCTCAATAGATAACATTTTAGAGATTGAAACAAGAGAATTACGTTCATTTTATGATAATCTAACATATATAGCCCCAGTACGTGCTAGTGCAGAAAGATATTATAGAATTCAAGGATTAGCGATTAATAAAATCGATCCTCTTGGAATAAATGTACCACTTTATCTCTATGACTTAAAACAAAAGAGAAAAAAAGATTATAATAATTGGACAGAATGGACACGTCAAAATTTTGGATTAGAATTTGATATAGAAGCAAATTTTGGACATATAAGTTTATTTTTTGTAGATGTAGATACTCAGGGAAAATATAATCTATCAGACGTAGGCTTTGGCTATTCACAGATTTTGCCTATTTTAATAAATCTATGGGATGCTCAAAACCATGACAGAAATCAATTAAGTTTTCATAATATTGCTTATAGAAAGAGAAAAAAAACAATAACAAAAACAAAAACAATTACTATTGAACAACCTGAATTGCATTTACATCCTGCAATGCAAGCTAAACTTATTAAAGTATTTTTCAATACTATAGTGTATGCTAAAGAAAATGATATAGATTTAAGAATTATAATTGAAACACACAGTGAAACTATGATTAATTATCTTGGGAGAATTGTAGCTGATTGTGGTATTGATGGGGTAGAAGAATTAATAAATATTCTGATTTTTAATCCAGAAACTCCGGAAAAATCAAATATCTCTATTTCTGGTTTTAATAAGCAAGGATATTTAAAAAATTGGCCTATTGGATTCTTTACCCCGGATTTAGATATATAGGTGGATGTTATGTTAATTGAACTTGATGATTCATTAAACGATATAGATTATTTAAATAGAAATTTAGAAAAATTAAAGTTAGTGATAGATGCACATATAAATGGTTTTCATTATTTATTTTTAAGTAAATCTTTAAGACAAACTTTACAAAGTATCTTTACAAAAGAACCTAAATATAAAAATGCAATAGAAAGAATATTTATCCACACAACTCAAACTGGATCGTTGAGAGAATTTGTAAAAAAAAGAGTATTAATTGTTAACGACATATCTTCTGGATTTATAGAAAAAGATAAAATTATTTATATAAAACTTTCTAAAATCATACCCAATATAAATGCAACCTGTTTGCTTGGAGAGAATATGCAAGATGCTAAATTTTATAAAAAATTATCTGAGCTTTACATAAGCAGAAAAAGAATTAATTACAGTGGAAAACTATCTTGCACATTGCGAGCAGGTGGAGGAGATACGACTGTAGATTCTTTAGAACAAATATCTAATGAAAAAAATTATTTTTGTTTATGTGTTCTTGACAAAGATAAAAAAGAAGATGGGCATTATGGTACAACTGCAAGCAAAGTTATAAATTTTTGTAAAGGATGTGAAGGAAGTTTTGATTATTTTGTAATCCCATGCTTGGAGATTGAAAATTTGATTTCACCAAAAATATATAAAGAAATTGCTTACGAAAATAATTTAGACTCTAATAAAATTGACTCTTTAAATCTCTTGGCTAACAAAGAATTTAATTTTGTTAAATTTTTTGATTTTAAAGAAGGGGATAGTACTCTAGAAGGTTTAGGGAATGATATTTTTAAAAAATTTCTTAATTGGTTGAAGAAAGGAAATGGAAAAAATGAGAATGAATTTCTTAAAAGTTTACCTAAAGAATACATAGACTTGCACTTGGAGGTTGTAACGATTGTTGTTAGTTGGACATGTGCACCAGAAAAAAGTATAATTTAAAATTAGAAAATAAGTAAGATATGATAAATTCTGTAAGTTCGAACCGCTTTAACAAGTACGACATTGTAGCTTAATTTTCATATATAACCAGCATCGAATTCATCTGGATTGATACCGAAAACCCACCAAGCGACACCATCGGCTGGGTAGCAAAGAAATAAAAAGTCCTGTCACTTTCTCCCATTTAACCTTTGACTATTCCGCAAAATTATCGTACAATAAAGAGTACATGATAAAATGAGGCCGGAGTCTGTTCGCTCTGGCGATAGTAGTAAAAATGAGGAGAAACGCTTTGGAATTAGAAGTATTTGCTGGGCAAGAAAAAAGTGAACTATCTATGATTGAGGTAGCGCGTGCTATCTTGGAACTTCGTGGTCGCGATCATGAGATGCATTTTAGTGATCTTGTAAACGAAATTCAAAACTACCTTGGAACATCAAACAGCGATATTCGCGAAGCTTTGCCTTTGTTCTACACAGAGTTGAACTTTGACGGTAGCTTCATCTCACTTGGGGACAACAAATGGGGGCTTCGTTCATGGTATGGTGTAGACGAAATCGACGAAGAAATCATCGCTCTTGAAGAAAGTGACGACGATGAAGTAGCACCAAAAGCTAAGAAAAAACGTGTCAATGCCTTTATGGATGGTGATTCAGATGCCATTGACTACAATGCGGATGATCCAGAAGACGAAGATGCATACGAAGCAGATCCAGCTCTTTCATACGATGATGAAAATCCAGATGATGAGAAAAATGAAGTGGAAGCTTACGATGCAGAAATCAACGAAATCGCTCCTGATGACTTGGGTGAAGATGTGGATCTCAACGAAGAAGACGACGAGTTTTCTGACGATGACGCTGAAACGAGTGAAGAAGAGTAAAAGACTTCACAAAGGAGATCGCCTGATCTCCTTTTTTGTTGCTTGGGCAAAGTAGTTGAGCAGGTCATCCGTTTGAATGCGGATCTTTAGTTGGTTTTCTGAAAGTAATCTTCTTATTTTCAGGTTTTACCGATTTGGGTTGACAAATGCTCTGCTTTAAGGTATCATATTGTTCGGGCACCTCTTTTAGAGGTCGGGGCTCCCTAGTTACTAGGGAGCTATTTTTGTTTTTCAGGAAGTTTTTCTTGAAAAGTCGTTATTCATAAGGGTCTTGTTTTCTATGTCCCCTCGTAGTTAACAAGGCCTTGAGCATTTTAGAAAGAGGAATCTATGTCTACGAAATATATTTTTGTAACTGGTGGTGTGGTGTCGTCTATTGGGAAAGGGATTGTGGCAGCAAGTCTGGGGCGTCTCTTGAAAAATCGTGGTCTTAAAGTAACTATTCAGAAGTTTGACCCTTATATCAATATCGATCCGGGAACCATGAGTCCTTACCAGCACGGGGAGGTCTTTGTGACGGATGATGGGGCTGAGACAGATTTGGACTTGGGCCACTATGAACGTTTCATCGATATCAATCTTAATAAATACTCAAACGTAACAACTGGTAAAATCTACAGTGAAGTTCTTCGTAAAGAACGTCGTGGAGAATACCTTGGGGCAACTGTTCAAGTCATTCCTCATATCACAGATGCTTTGAAAGAGAAAATCAAGCGTGCCGCTCTAACGACAGACTCTGATGTCATTATCACAGAGGTTGGTGGAACCGTTGGGGATATCGAGTCCTTGCCATTCCTAGAGGCTCTTCGTCAGATGAAGGCAGATGTGGGTGCAGATAATGTCATGTACATCCATACAACCTTGCTTCCTTACCTCAAGGCTGCTGGTGAGATGAAGACCAAGCCAACTCAACATTCTGTAAAAGAATTGCGTGGTTTGGGAATCCAGCCAAATATGTTGGTCATTCGTACCGAGAAACCAGCTGGCCAGGGCATTAAAAATAAACTAGCTCAGTTCTGTGACGTGGCTCCAGAAGCCGTTATCGAGTCTTTGGATGTTGAACACCTTTACCAAATTCCATTGAACTTGCAGGCACAAGGTATGGACCAAATTGTTTGTGACCATTTGAAACTAGATGCACCAGTAGCGGATATGACAGAGTGGTCAGCCATGGTGGATAAGGTCATGAACCTGAAAAAACATGTCAAAATTTTCCTTGTCGGTAAGTATGTTGAGTTGCAAGATGCCTATATTTCTGTGGTCGAAGCCTTGAAACACTCTGGTTATGCCAACGACGCAGAAGTGAAGATTAATTGGGTCAACGCCAATGATGTGACAGCAGAGAATGTAGCAGAACTCTTGTCTGATGCGGACGGAATCATCGTACCAGGAGGCTTTGGCCAACGTGGTACGGAAGGAAAAATTCAAGCTATCCGTTATGCGCGTGAAAATGATGTTCCAATGTTGGGTGTCTGCTTGGGAATGCAGTTGACTTGTATCGAGTTTGCTCGTCACGTTTTAGGTCTTGAAGGTGCCAATTCTGCAGAACTTGCACCAGATACAAAATACCCAATCATCGATATCATGCGTGACCAGGTTGATGTTGAGGATATGGGTGGAACCCTTCGTTTGGGACTTTATCCATCTAAGTTGAAACGAGGTTCTAAGGCAGCGGCTGCTTATCACAATCAAGAAGTGGTGCAACGCCGTCACCGTCACCGTTATGAGTTTAACAACGCCTTTCGTGAACAGTTTGAAGCAGCAGGCTTTGTCTTTTCAGGAGTTTCTCCAGACAATCGTTTGGTAGAAATTGTGGAGATTCCTGAGAATAAATTTTTTGTGGCTTGTCAGTATCACCCTGAACTTTCCAGCCGTCCAAACCGTCCAGAAGAACTCTACACCGCCTTTGTTACAGCAGCAGTTGAAAATAGTAACTAGTTATCTTCTAATCTCTGAGAGCAATCTCAGAGGTTTTTAAATCCATTCAGGAAATTCTTGTTAACTCAGGCGCTTGGCGATAAGAATCCGAAGTTTTCTTTTCTCACTGAGGGAAGTGATTTTCCTTGCTCCTATACGGCTTCCCTATTTGTCCTAGAGCCCTTTTTGTGTTACAATGAATGGTATGAAAGCTAAGAAATTATGGATGACTGGCTTGACTGTGGCTGGTCTAAGTGCCCTCGCTTTGGGTGCCAAAAAAGCAGCAGATAACCACAAACTGATGAAGACGCAAGAAGAGTTGACCGCTATCGTGCGCGAACTTTTCTCAGATATGGGTGAGATTGCGACTATCTATGTTCAAGTCTACGAAAGTAGCCTAGAGCGACTCGTCGGAGGAGTCGTTTTCGAGGATGGTCGTCACTATACCTTTGTCTATGAAAATGAAGACCTGGTCTATGAGGAGGAAGCCTTATGATTACTCCCGATAGTATAGAAGAACTAGCAGGTTTTGTCGAGCAAGATGGCAAGAAGGTCTTCCTTTTTGTGGCGGACTGGTGTGGCGATTGTCGTTATATCTATCCATCCTTGCCAGAGATTGAGGAGACCAATCCAGAGTTCACCTTTATTCGAGTGGACCGAGACCAGTATCTGGATCTGGCTAAACTCTGGGATGTGTACGGCATTCCTAGTCTTGTTGTTTTAGAAAAGGACAAGGAAATCGGCCGTTTTGTCAATCGTGACCGTAAAAGCAAGGAAGAAATTAACGACTTTTTAGCAGGACTGAAATAGGAGAAAAGGAAAGAATGATTTTTACATATAACAAAGAACATGTTGGCGATGTCCTTATGATCATCGCGAAAAACAGCGGAGATGCCAAGTTGGACGTGGAGCGCAAAGGAAAGGTAGCCCGTGTTTTCCTCAAAGAAAATGGAGAAACAGTAGCTTGGAATATTTTCGAAGTTTCAAGTTTGTTTGAAATTGCAGAGCGCGGTCAAGTCTTTTTATCAGATGAGCAAGTGGAACGTTTGAACCAAGAATTGCAGACGGAAGGCTTTGCAGAAGAAATTGTCAATGACAAGGAACCTAAGTTTGTCGTCGGTGAGATTGTTGAGATGGTAGCCCATCCAGATAGCGACCACCTCAACATCTGTCAAGTGGCCGTTGCAAGTGATAAGACAGTGCAAATCGTTGCAGGGGCTCCCAATGCGCGTGTTGGGTTGAAAACCATTGTAGCTCTTCCTGGAGCTATGATGCCCAAAGGCAATCTCATTTTCCCAGGCGAACTTCGTGGTGAAAAGAGTTTTGGCATGATGTGTAGCCCTCGTGAGTTGCATCTACCAAATGCTCCGCAAAAACGTGGGGTTATTGAATTATCAGAAGACCAAGTTGTCGGAACTCCATTTGACCCAGCCAAACACTGGACTGCCTAAGAAATTGTTAGTGTTTTATAGACCAGATAGAAGGAAATAAGATGGCAAAAAATGTAGTGATTACAGGGGCGACATCTGGAATCGGTGAAGCCATTGCGCGTGCTTATCTGGAGCAGGGGGAGAATGTCGTTCTAACAGGGCGACGGACAGACAGACTAGAGGCCCTCAAGTCAGAGTTTGCAGAAATTTTTCCAAATCAAACAGTTTGGACCTTTCCACTGGATGTCACGGATATGGCTGTGGTCAAGACTGTCTGCTCCGATATTTTGGAAACGATAGGGCAGATTGATATCTTGGTCAATAATGCTGGACTAGCTCTTGGCTTGGCTCCCTATCAAGACTATGAAGAATTGGATATGCTGGCCATGTTGGATACCAATGTCAAGGGTTTGATGGCGGTTACTCGCTGTTTCTTACCAGCAATGGTAAAAGTCAATCAGGGGCATATTATCAATATGGGATCGACCGCAGGAATCTATGCTTATGCGGGTGCAGCAGTTTACTCAGCCACCAAGGCGGCAGTTAAAACCTTTTCAGATGGACTGCGAATCGATACCATTGCGACAGACATCAAGGTGACCACCATTCAGCCAGGGATTGTCGAAACAGATTTCTCTACAGTTCGTTTTCACGGTGACAAAGAGCGGGCTGAGGCGGTCTATCAGGGAATTGAAGCCCTGCAAGCACAAGACATCGCAGATACAGTGATCTATGTGACCAGTCAGCCCCGCCGTGTGCAGATTACAGATATGACCATTATGGCCAATCAACAGGCGACAGGTTTCATGGTTCATAAAAAATAAAAAATTTTCTCGAAAAGTTACAAATTTCTGTAACTTCTTTTGATTTCCTGCGAATAGATAAGTAGGAGGATGAAAAATGTATAATAAAGTTATCTTAATCGGGCGTTTGACGTCTACACCAGAACTGCACAAAACCAACAATGACAAGTCAGTAGCGCGTGCAACTATCGCTGTGAATCGTCGTTACAAAGACCAAAACGGGGAACGTGAAGCTGACTTTGTCAATCTTGTTTTTTGGGGAAAATTGGCTGAAACCTTAGCAAGTTACGCAACCAAAGGTAGTCTTATTTCTGTTGATGGGGAGTTGCGTACCCGTCGCTACGAGAAAAATGGTCAGATGAACTATGTGACCGAAGTTCTCGCCACAGGATTCCAACTTTTAGAAAGCAGTGCCCAACGTGCCATGCGTGAAAATAACGCGGGTCAAGACTTGGCAGACTTGGTTTTGGAAGAGGAGGAATTGCCATTTTAGTACTCAACGAAAAGTCTGAGTTGGTCTCAGGCTTTTTTATCTTGAGAAAGTCAGACTTTTTTCTTGACTATTTCTGACCAAGTGATACAATAGAACTATGAATTAGCACTCGAATATAAAGAGTGCTAATAATATGTAGTTTATCATGGAGGAAAACAGATGTTGAAACCATTAGGAGACCGTGTTGTCTTGAAAATCGAAGAAAAAGAACAAACTGTTGGAGGCTTTGTCCTTGCAGGCTCAGCCCAAGAAAAAACAAAAACAGCTCAAGTTGTAGCTACTGGACAAGGTATTCGTACCTTGAATGGTGACTTGGTTGCTCCAAGCGTCAAGTCTGGAGACCGTGTCTTAGTTGAAGCCCACGCTGGTATTGATGTCAAAGATGGAGATGAAAAGTACATCATCGTTGGAGAAGCTAACATCTTGGCAATCGTGGAAGAATAATAGGAGGAAATAAGTATGTCAAAAGAAATTAAATTTTCATCTGATGCTCGTTCAGCTATGGTTCGTGGTGTCGATATCCTTGCAGACACTGTTAAAGTAACATTGGGACCAAAAGGTCGTAATGTCGTTCTTGAAAAATCATTTGGCTCACCATTGATTACCAATGACGGTGTTACTATTGCTAAAGAAATTGAACTAGAAGACCATTTTGAAAATATGGGTGCCAAATTGGTATCAGAAGTAGCTTCAAAAACAAATGATATCGCAGGTGACGGGACTACGACTGCAACAGTCTTGACTCAAGCGATCGTCCGCGAAGGAATCAAAAACGTTACTGCAGGTGCTAATCCAATCGGCATTCGTCGTGGGATTGAAGCAGCAGTTGCCGCAGCTGTAGAAGCCTTGAAAAACAATGCTATCCCTGTTGCCAACAAAGAAGCTATCGCTCAGGTTGCTGCCGTGTCTTCTCGTTCTGAGAAAGTCGGCGAGTACATTTCTGAAGCTATGGAAAAAGTTGGCAAAGACGGAGTCATCACCATTGAAGAGTCACGTGGTATGGAAACAGAGCTTGAAGTCGTGGAAGGAATGCAGTTTGATCGCGGTTACCTATCACAGTACATGGTGACAGATAGCGAAAAAATGGTGGCTGACCTTGAAAATCCATACATTTTGATTACTGATAAGAAGATTTCAAATATCCAAGAAATCTTGCCACTCCTAGAAAGCATTCTTCAAAGCAACCGTCCTCTCTTGATTATTGCGGATGATGTAGATGGCGAAGCTCTTCCAACTCTTGTATTGAACAAGATTCGTGGAACATTCAACGTAGTAGCAGTTAAGGCACCTGGCTTCGGTGATCGTCGTAAAGCTATGTTAGAAGACATCGCTATCTTGACAGGCGGAACAGTCATCACAGAAGATCTTGGTCTTGAGTTGAAAGATGCGACAATTGAAGCGCTTGGTCAAGCAGCGAGAGTAACTGTGGACAAAGATAGCACTGTTATCGTAGAAGGTGCTGGAAATCCTGAAGCTATTTCTCACCGTGTTGCGGTTATCAAGTCTCAAATCGAAACTACAACTTCTGAATTTGACCGTGAAAAATTGCAAGAACGCTTGGCAAAATTGTCAGGTGGTGTCGCAGTCATCAAGGTCGGAGCTGCAACTGAAACTGAGTTGAAAGAAATGAAACTCCGCATTGAAGATGCCCTCAACGCTACTCGTGCAGCCGTGGAAGAAGGAATCGTTGCTGGTGGTGGAACTGCTCTTGCCAATGTCATTCCAGCAGTGGCTGATTTGGAATTGACAGGAGACGAAGCAACAGGACGCAATATTGTTCTCCGTGCCTTGGAAGAGCCTGTTCGTCAAATCGCCCACAATGCAGGATTTGAAGGATCTATCGTTATCGATCGTTTGAAGAATGCTGAAGTTGGTACAGGCTTCAATGCAGCAACTGGCGAGTGGGTTGATATGATTGATCAAGGAATCATCGACCCAGTTAAGGTTAGTCGTTCAGCCCTTCAAAATGCAGCATCTGTAGCCAGCTTGATTTTGACAACAGAAGCAGTCGTAGCTAATAAACCAGAACCAGTAGCCCCAGCTCCAGCCATGGATCCAAGCATGATGGGCGGGATGATGTAAAAGTAACTTATAAAAAAACACAAAAGGAGGGAACATGCATCCCTCCTTTTATGGTTTTCTCTTCTAAATAGATTTGAGCTCTCCTAACTTATATGATAAAATAAGACTAGAAGAAGGAGAAGAACATGATCGATGTAGAAGAAATTCTGAGCAAGATGAATCCCAATCAGAAGATTAATTATGACCGTGTCATGCAGAAAATGGTTCAGGTTTGGGAGAAAAATGAGCAACGTCCCACTATTCTCATGCATGTTTGCTGTGCTCCTTGTAGTACCTACACCCTAGAATACCTGACAAAATACGCTGATGTGACCATCTATTTTGCCAATTCCAATATCCATCCCAAGGCAGAATACCACAAGCGAGCTTACGTCACCAAGAAATTTGTCAGTGATTTCAATGAGCGAACAGGCAATACGGTTCAGTACCTTGAAGCTCCCTACGAACCAAATGAATACCGGAAGTTAGTCAGAGGACTGGAAGAAGAACCCGAAGGTGGTGACCGTTGCAAGGTTTGTTTTGACTACCGTTTGGACAAAACAGCACAGGTAGCTATGGACTTGGGCTTTGACTACTTTGGTTCAGCCTTGACCATCAGTCCCCATAAGAATTCTCAAACCATCAACAGCATCGGAATCGATGTGCAAAAGATTTACACAACCCACTATCTTCCAAGTGATTTCAAGAAAAATCAAGGCTATAAGCGCTCGGTGGAGATGTGCGAGGAGTATGATATCTATCGTCAATGTTATTGTGGATGCGTCTATGCAGCTCAAGCCCAGAACATTGATCTTGTCCAGGTTAAGAAGGATGCCACGGCTTTCTTGTTAGATAAGGATGTTGAAAAAGACTATTCCCACATCAAGTTTACTGTCACTAAATTAGATATATAGAGATCAACCTAGCTACAAAGCTAGGTTTTTAAAATAAAAAACCAGGGTTCTCACCCCGGTTTGACAACTTTACCGATTCTTTAGTTCTATGTAGCGTTTGTACCAAATGTTGACATAGGCCTCTGAGAAAGGACCGCGTCCATTGTTGATCCAATCAACAAGGATTTTAACATGCTCCTTCAAAATATAGTCTAAATCATCAGAATACTTCATTTTGCGTTTATGGCGCTCATACTCTTCAACGTCCAAGAGACGCTTTTCACCATCAGTGAAGACCTTGACATCCAAATCATAATCAATGTATTTCAGGGCTTCTTCATCTAGATAGTAAGGACTTGCCATATTGCAATAGTAGGAAATCCCATTATCACGAATCATAGCAATGATATTAAACCAATATTTTTTGTGAAAGTAAACAATAGCCGGTTCTCGAGTCACCCAACGACGACCGTCACTTTCGGTAACAAGTGTGTGGTCGTTGACGCCAATAATAGCGTTCTCTGTTGTTTTTAGTACCATGGTGTCCCGCCAAGTACGGTGGAGACTCCCATCATGCTTATAACTTTGAATTGTAATAAAGTCGCCTTCTTTTGGAAGTTTCATAACTAACCAACTTTCTACAATTTATAAGTTTATCGTCAACTATTATATCATAAATTGGTCTAATTTTTTTGAATTTTACATGAAAATGTTAAAGATATTCTCTAAGAGCGCTCGCTATATCCGAAAAATCATAGCCTTTTCTAGCTAAAACTTGGGTTAAACGTTGTTTAAGTTCGTATCCTTCATACTTTCGAGCATACTTAGCATATTGTTTGTCTAGTTCTTTAAAAATGAGTTCCTGAGTCGTTTCTTGGTCAACTTGACTATCCAAGCTGTCAAAGGCATTTTTAGCATCAGAATAGGAGAAGCCTTTGTTCGTCAAGTTTTGAATAATCTTATCCTGCAAGGCACGAGCGGGAAGTTTTCCATTGTATTTTTTAAGCAGTTTTTCTGCAACACGTTGAGCAACCTCTGAAAAATCAAAATCCTTTAAAACATCTTCAATAGTTGATTTGGCAATCCCTTTTTGAGACAGTTTTTGAGCTAGCACATAAGGTCCCTTATCTCCAGAAAGTTGATTTGCATTGATGATAGAGTAGGCATACTGACGATCATTAATCCAGTTATCTTCTTTGAGGTTGGCGATAACTTGACTAGTGATTTTTTCATCCAGATCATACTTCTTCAAATATTCTCTTACTTCCTTTTCAGTACGAGCCTTGAAGGATAAATGGTAGAGAGCGAGGTTCTTACCATAAGAAAACTGAGCAAAGTCCTGAATCTCGATTAATTCTTCCTTGCTAACCACCTTATCTTTAGACAACATAAAACGGACAATGGTATCTTCCGTGATATAAGAGGTTTGCTGTCCATCTAGTTCCATCAAGTAGAGGCGTTTTTTCTTTTCAAGTTTTGTGATTTTCATAGTTCTATTATACCCTAAAATGTGATAAGATAGGGGTATGAATCTGAAAGTCAAACAAAAAATACCTTTAAAAATTAAGCGGATGGGCATCAATGGTGAGGGAATCGGTTTCTACCAGAAAACCCTCGTTTTTGTGCCAGGCGCCCTCAAAGGAGAAGATATCTATTGTCAGATTACTTCTGTTAAACGTAACTTTGTTGAAGCCAAATTACTAAAGGTTAATAAGAAGTCTAAATTTCGAGTCGTACCAGCTTGTACGATTTATAATGAATGTGGTGGTTGCCAAATCATGCACCTTCACTACGATAAACAGTTAGAGTTCAAAACGGATTTGCTCCACCAAGCCCTGAAAAAATTTGCTCCTACAGGATATGAAAACTATGAAATCCGTCCAACTATCGGAATGCAGGAACCAAAGTACTACCGTGCTAAGCTTCAATTCCAGACTCGGAAATTTAAAAATCAGGTCAAGGCAGGTTTGTATGCGCAAAACTCTCATTATCTCGTGGAGTTGAAAGACTGCTTGGTGCAAGATAAGGAAACCCAAGTGATTGCGAATCGCCTAGCTGAACTTCTTACTTATCACCAAATTCCAATTACAGATGAGAGAAAAACGCTCGGTGTTCGCACCATCATGGTGCGTCGAGCAAGAAAGACTGGACAAGTCCAGATTATCGTCGTAACTAACCGCCAGTTGAATTTGAATCACCTAGTCAAAGACCTAGTCAAGGATTTTCCAGAAGTCGTCACAGTTGCAGTCAATACAAATACAGCAAAAACAAGTGAAATCTATGGTGAAAAGACAGAAATTATCTGGGGCCAAGAGAGTATTCAAGAAGGAGTACTCGACTATGAGTTTTCTCTCTCGCCTCGAGCTTTTTATCAGCTTAATCCTGAGCAGACAGAAATTCTCTATAGTGAAGCAGTTAAGGCACTGGAGGTTAGCGAAGAAGATCATCTGATTGATGCCTATTGCGGTGTTGGGACAATCGGATTTGCCTTCGCAAATAAGGTCAAGAGTCTCAGAGGAATGGATATTATTCCAGAAGCCATTGAAGATGCCAAGCGAAATGCTAAAAAAATGGGATTTGGCAATACCCATTACGAAGCGGGAACAGCAGAAGAGATTATTCCACGCTGGTATCAAGATGGCTACCGAGCTAATGCACTGATAGTAGACCCTCCTCGTACGGGCTTAGATGATAAGTTGTTGGATACCATCCTGACTTATGTTCCAGAAAAAATGGTCTATGTATCCTGCAATGTTTCGACCTTGGCACGAGATTTAGTTAAACTAGTAAAAGTCTATGATCTCCAGTATATCCAGTCGGTCGATATGTTTCCCCACACCGCACGGACAGAAGCAGTCGTGAAGTTAGTGAAGAAAAGAAAAAATTAAATTCACTGAAAAATCCCTTGACAAAGAGGAAAAAGTAGGTATAATAGAAAGAGTTGAAAAACTCAAGGTCCGTTGGTCAAGGGGTTAAGACACCGCCTTTTCACGGCGGTAACACGGGTTCGAATCCCGTACGGACTATGGTATGTTGCGGATGGAACACTTGATGAAAAAAGTTCAAAAAAGTTTCAAAAAAGTGTTGACATAGGTCGACAGCTGTGATATACTAATATAGTTGTCGCTTGAGAGAGATTGAGTGACAAAGACCTTTGAAAACTGAACAAGACGAACCAATGTGCAGGGCGCTACAACTGACGTTGTAGTACTGAACAATGAAAAAACAATAAATCTGTCAGTGACAGAAATGAGTGAGAACTCAAACTTTTAATGAGAGTTTGATCCTGGCTCAGGACGAACGCTGGCGGCGTGCCTAATACATGCAAGTAGAACGCTGAAGGAGGAGCTTGCTTCTCTGGATGAGTTGCGAACGGGTGAGTAACGCGTAGGTAACCTGCCTGGTAGCGGGGGATAACTATTGGAAACGATAGCTAATACCGCATAATAGCAGTTATTGCATGATAACTGTTTGAAAGGTGCAATTGCATCACTACCAGATGGACCTGCGTTGTATTAGCTAGTTGGTGGGGTAACGGCTCACCAAGGCGACGATACATAGCCGACCTGAGAGGGTGATCGGCCACACTGGGACTGAGACACGGCCCAGACTCCTACGGGAGGCAGCAGTAGGGAATCTTCGGCAATGGACGGAAGTCTGACCGAGCAACGCCGCGTGAGTGAAGAAGGTTTTCGGATCGTAAAGCTCTGTTGTAAGAGAAGAACGAGTGTGAGAGTGGAAAGTTCACACTGTGACGGTATCTTACCAGAAAGGGACGGCTAACTACGTGCCAGCAGCCGCGGTAATACGTAGGTCCCGAGCGTTGTCCGGATTTATTGGGCGTAAAGCGAGCGCAGGCGGTTAGATAAGTCTGAAGTTAAAGGCTGTGGCTTAACCATAGTACGCTTTGGAAACTGTTTAACTTGAGTGCAAGAGGGGAGAGTGGAATTCCATGTGTAGCGGTGAAATGCGTAGATATATGGAGGAACACCGGTGGCGAAAGCGGCTCTCTGGCTTGTAACTGACGCTGAGGCTCGAAAGCGTGGGGAGCAAACAGGATTAGATACCCTGGTAGTCCACGCCGTAAACGATGAGTGCTAGGTGTTAGACCCTTTCCGGGGTTTAGTGCCGCAGCTAACGCATTAAGCACTCCGCCTGGGGAGTACGACCGCAAGGTTGAAACTCAAAGGAATTGACGGGGGCCCGCACAAGCGGTGGAGCATGTGGTTTAATTCGAAGCAACGCGAAGAACCTTACCAGGTCTTGACATCCCTCTGACCGCTCTAGAGATAGAGTTTTCCTTCGGGACAGAGGTGACAGGTGGTGCATGGTTGTCGTCAGCTCGTGTCGTGAGATGTTGGGTTAAGTCCCGCAACGAGCGCAACCCCTATTGTTAGTTGCCATCATTTAGTTGGGCACTCTAGCGAGACTGCCGGTAATAAACCGGAGGAAGGTGGGGATGACGTCAAATCATCATGCCCCTTATGACCTGGGCTACACACGTGCTACAATGGCTGGTACAACGAGTCGCAAGTCGGTGACGGCAAGCTAATCTCTTAAAGCCAGTCTCAGTTCGGATTGTAGGCTGCAACTCGCCTACATGAAGTCGGAATCGCTAGTAATCGCGGATCAGCACGCCGCGGTGAATACGTTCCCGGGCCTTGTACACACCGCCCGTCACACCACGAGAGTTTGTAACACCCGAAGTCGGTGAGGTAACCTTTTAGGAGCCAGCCGCCTAAGGTGGGATAGATGATTGGGGTGAAGTCGTAACAAGGTAGCCGTATCGGAAGGTGCGGCTGGATCACCTCCTTTCTAAGGATAAGGAACTGCGCATTGGTCTTGTTTAGTCTTGAGAGGTCTTGTGGGGCCTTAGCTCAGCTGGGAGAGCGCCTGCTTTGCACGCAGGAGGTCAGCGGTTCGATCCCGCTAGGCTCCATTGGTGAGAGATCACCAAGTAATGCACATTGAAAATTGAATATCTATATCAAATAGTAACAAGAAAATAAACCGAAACGCTGTAGTATTAAAAGAGTTTATGACTGAAAGGTCAAAAATAAGGTTAAGTTAATAAGGGCGCACGGTGGATGCCTTGGCACTAGGAGCCGAAGAAGGACGTGACAAACGACGATATGCCTTGGGTAGCTGTAAGTGAGCGATGATCCAGGGATTTCCGAATGGGGGAACCCAACAGGTACTACCTGTTACCCATATCTGTTAAGGATATGAGGAGGAAGACGCAGTGAACTGAAACATCTAAGTAGCTGCAGGAAGAGAAAGCAAAAGCGATTGCCTTAGTAGCGGCGAGCGAAACGGCAGGAGGGCAAACCGAAGAGTTTACTCTTCGGGGTTGTAGGACTGCAATGTGGACTCAAAGATTATAGAAGAATGATTTGGGAAGATCAGCCAAAGAGAGTAATAGCCTCGTATTTAAAATAGTCTTTGTACCTAGCAGTATCCTGAGTACGGCGGGACACGAGAAATCCCGTCGGAATCTGGGAGGACCATCTCCCAACCCTAAATACTCCCTAGTGACCGATAGTGAACCAGTACCGTGAGGGAAAGGTGAAAAGCACCCCGGGAGGGGAGTGAAATAGAACCTGAAACCGTGTGCCTACAACAAGTTCGAGCCCGTTAATGGGTGAGAGCGTGCCTTTTGTAGAATGAACCGGCGAGTTACGATATGATGCGAGGTTAAGTTGAAGAGACGGAGCCGCAGGGAAACCGAGTCTGAATAGGGCGCATTAGTATCATGTCGTAGACCCGAAACCATGTGACCTACCCATGAGCAGGTTGAAGGTGCGGTAAGACGCACTGGAGGACCGAACCAGGGCACGTTGAAAAGTGCTTGGATGACTTGTGGGTAGCGGAGAAATTCCAAACGAACTTGGAGATAGCTGGTTCTCTCCGAAATAGCTTTAGGGCTAGCGTCGACATTAGAGATTCTTGGAGGTAGAGCACTGTTTGGGTGAGGGGTCCATCCCGGATTACCAATCTCAGATAAACTCCGAATGCCAAAGAATTATGGTCGGCAGTCAGACTGCGAGTGCTAAGATCCGTAGTCGAAAGGGAAACAGCCCAGACCACCAGCTAAGGTCCCAAAATAATTGTTAAGTGGAAAAGGATGTGGGGTTGCACAGACAACTAGGATGTTAGCTTAGAAGCAGCTATTCATTCAAAGAGTGCGTAATAGCTCACTAGTCGAGTGACCCTGCGCCGAAAATGTACCGGGGCTAAAACAATTTACCGAAGCTGTGGATACCTTTATAGGTATGGTAGGAGAGCGTTCTATGTGTGATGAAGGTGTACCGTGAGGAGTGCTGGAACGCATAGAAGTGAGAATGCCGGTATGAGTAGCGAAAGACAGGTGAGAATCCTGTCCACCGTAAGACTAAGGTTTCCAGGGGAAGGCTCGTCCGCCCTGGGTTAGTCGGGACCTAAGGAGAGACCGAAAGGTGTATCCGATGGACAACAGGTTGATATTCCTGTACTAGAGTATGTAGTGATGGAGGGACGCAGTAGGCTAACTAAAGCAGACGAATGGAAGTGTCTGTCTAAGCAGTGAGGTGTGATATGAGTCAAATGCTTATATCTATAACATTGAGCTGTGATGGGGAGCGAAGTTTAGTAGCGAAGTTAGTGACGTCACACTGCCAAGAAAAGCTTCTAGCGTTAAACATACTCTACCCGTACCGCAAACCGACACAGGTAGTCGAGGCGAGTAGCCTCAGGTGAGCGAGAGAACTCTCGTTAAGGAACTCGGCAAAATGACCCCGTAACTTAGGGAGAAGGGGTGCTGACTTTAAGTCAGCCGCAGTGAATAGGCCCAAGCAACTGTTTATCAAAAACACAGCTCTCTGCTAAATCGTAAGATGATGTATAGGGGGTGACGCCTGCCCGGTGCTGGAAGGTTAAGAGGAGTGCTTAGCGGTAACGCGAAGGTATGAATTGAAGCCCCAGTAAACGGCGGCCGTAACTATAACGGTCCTAAGGTAGCGAAATTCCTTGTCGGGTAAGTTCCGACCCGCACGAAAGGCGTAATGATTTGGGCACTGTCTCAACGAGAGACTCGGTGAAATTTTAGTACCTGTGAAGATGCAGGTTACCCGCGACAGGACGGAAAGACCCCATGGAGCTTTACTGCAGTTTGATATTGAGTGTCTGTACCACATGTACAGGATAGGTAGGAGTCTATGAGATCGGGACGCCAGTTTCGAAGGAGACGTTGTTGGGATACTACCCTTGTGTTATGGCCACTCTAACCCGGATAGGTTATCCCTATCGGAGACAGTGTCTGACGGGCAGTTTGACTGGGGCGGTCGCCTCCTAAAAGGTAACGGAGGCGCCCAAAGGTTCCCTCAGAATGGTTGGAAATCATTCGCAGAGTGTAAAGGTATAAGGGAGCTTGACTGCGAGAGCTACAACTCGAGCAGGGACGAAAGTCGGGCTTAGTGATCCGGTGGTTCCGCATGGAAGGGCCATCGCTCAACGGATAAAAGCTACCCTGGGGATAACAGGCTTATCTCCCCCAAGAGTTCACATCGACGGGGAGGTTTGGCACCTCGATGTCGGCTCGTCGCATCCTGGGGCTGTAGTCGGTCCCAAGGGTTGGGCTGTTCGCCCATTAAAGCGGCACGCGAGCTGGGTTCAGAACGTCGTGAGACAGTTCGGTCCCTATCCGTCGCGGGCGTAGGAAATTTGAGAGGATCTGCTCCTAGTACGAGAGGACCAGAGTGGACTTACCGCTGGTGTACCAGTTGTCTTGCCAAAGGCATCGCTGGGTAGCTATGTAGGGAAGGGATAAACGCTGAAAGCATCTAAGTGTGAAACCCACCTCAAGATGAGATTTCCCATGATTATATATCAGTAAGAGCCCTGAGAGATGATCAGGTAGATAGGTTAGAAGTGGAAGTGTGGTGACACATGTAGCGGACTAATACTAATAGCTCGAGGACTTATCCAAAGTAACTGAGGATACGAAAGCGAAAGGTTTTCTTGGTATTTGATAGATATTCAATTTTGAGTAGGTATTACTCAGAGTTAAGTGACGATAGCCTAGGAGATACACCTGTACCCATGCCGAACACAGCAGTTAAGCCCTAGAACGCCGGAAGTAGTTGGGGGTTGCCCCCTGTGAGATATGGAAGTCGCTTAGCTCTAGGGAGTTTAGCTCAGCTGGGAGAGCATCTGCCTTACAAGCAGAGGGTCAGCGGTTCGATCCCGTTAACTCCCATAGGTCCCGTAGTGTAGCGGTTATCACGTCGCCCTGTCACGGCGAAGATCGCGGGTTCGATTCCCGTCGGGACCGTAAGATAACGGAAGTTATTTTAGACTCGTTAGCTCAGTTGGTAGAGCAATTGACTTTTAATCAATGGGTCACTGGTTCGAGCCCAGTACGGGTCATATTTGCGGGTTTGGCGGAATTGGCAGACGCACCAGATTTAGGATCTGGCGCTTAACGGCGTGGGGGTTCAAGTCCCTTAACCCGCATAGTAGAAATTAGCCGGCTTAGCTCAGTTGGTAGAGCATCTGATTTGTAATCAGAGGGTCGCGTGTTCAAGTCATGTAGCCGGCATTAGAACTAGAAGAGGTCGATGCGAACGTAGTTCAGTGGTAGAACACCACCTTGCCAAGGTGGGGGTCGCGGGTTCGAATCCCGTCGTTCGCTTAGAGAGGCCGGGGTGGCGGAACTGGCAGACGCACAGGACTTAAAATCCTGCGATTGGAAACGATCGTACCGGTTCGATCCCGGTCCTCGGCATATAATAATGAGCACCCTTAGCTCAACTGGATAGAGTACCTGACTACGAATCAGGCGGTTAGAGGTTCGAATCCTCTAGGGTGCATTTTTTCTATTTAACTCGGGAAGTAGCTCAGCTTGGTAGAGTACTTGGTTTGGGACCAAGGTGTCGCAGGTTCGAATCCTGTCTTCCCGATTGATGGCGGTGTAGCTCAGCTGGCTAGAGCGTCCGGTTCATACCCGGGAGGTCGGGGGTTCGATCCCCTTCGCCGCTATAAAGATCTTGTTGGACCTTTAGCTCAGCTGGTTAGAGCTCTCGGCTCATAACCGAGTGGTCGTAGGTTCAAGTCCTACAAGGTCCATTGTATATTTTGGAGGATTACCCAAGTCTGGCTGAAGGGAACGGTCTTGAAAACCGTCAGGCGTGTAAAAGCGTGCGTGGGTTCGAATCCCACATCCTCCTTTTATTATTAACGCGGGATGGAGCAGCTCGGTAGCTCGTCGGGCTCATAACCCGAAGGTCGTAGGTTCAAATCCTGCTCCCGCAATTTGGCTCGGTAGCTCAGTTGGTAGAGCAATGGATTGAAGCTCCATGTGTCGGCGGTTCGATTCCGTCTCGCGCCATTTTATAATAGTTATGCGGGTGTAGTTTAGTGGTAAAACTACAGCCTTCCAAGCTGTTGTCGCGAGTTCGATTCTCGTCACCCGCTTTGAACTTTGTTCAAATTACCAAGTTTTTGACTTGGGCGCGTAGCTCAGGTGGTTAGAGCGCACGCCTGATAAGCGTGAGGTCGGTGGTTCGAGTCCACTCGTGCCCATTAATAGGAGAATTACTCAAGAGGCTGAAGAGGACGGTTTGCTAAATCGTTAGGTCGGGTAACTGGCGCGGGGGTTCGAATCCCCCATTCTCCGTATACAGGAGCTATAAAGCGAGTGTAGGAGTTTAAATCAACTTATACCTATTAATTAAATATTTTGGAGAATTACTCAAGAGGCTGAAGAGGACGGTTTGCTAAATCGTTAGGTCGGGTAACTGGCGCGGGGGTTCGAATCCCCCATTCTCCGTGATATAATTTGAGAATCTTTGTCAACTCTAGTGGGTTGGTGAAAAGCCATATTCTGGAGAGAGCCACATTGTCACTCTCTTTTTTTTGCTCTTTATCCTTGAGAAAGATTTGAACGACAGCTTGAAAGCGAGGGTGGACCATCTTGAGATTATTTTTGATGAGTTCGAAAAAATTCTCTGCCTCCTTGTTCTGAAAGTTAAAAAGCAAGAGCTGATAGAGATTATAGTGTTTTTTCAGGTCTGGCGATAAAAGCGTTTATGACTTAGTTTCCGACTCTCCTGTTGGATGAGTTTCCAGTAGCGTTTGATTGCCTTATATTCGTGCGATCTCCTATCAAACTGATTCATGATTTGGATGCGAAGGCAGCTCATAGCACGGCCGAGATTTTGTACAATGTGAAAATAATCGAGGATGAATTTAGCAGAAGGAAAGAGTTTCTTAGCGATGTCGTAGTAGGAGCTAAATATGTCCATTGTAATGACTTTCATTCCATTTCGGACCTGTCTAGAATAACGAAGGAAATGATTGCGAATCGTTGCTTGAGTCCGTCCGTCTAAGATAGCTAGGATCTTATTTGAATCAAAATCTTGTGCAATGAAGCTCATCTTGCCTTTCTTGAATCTGTATTTATCCCAAGACATGTGAGTTGGAAGATAAATCTGTCTTGAATTTAAACTCTTTCAGTTTACGAATGATGGTGGAAGTGGAGATAGCCAAGCTTTCAGCGATGACCGTCATAGGGACTTTCTCGATTAATTTTTGAGCGATTTGGTGGTTTTTCTTGACTAAGGGATTCTCTGCGACAGCCATTTTTTACAGACTTTACAGCGGAAGCGCCGTTTCCTTAGACGAATTAGAATTTTGTATCCCGCACATTCTAGATAAGGGATTTTAGTTCTTTTGAAAATCATATTTCTTCAGTGATTTCCTTGTGGGGGATTCATATTGATAATATCTACACTCTTGATATTAGGGTCTTTAATGTCTAGTAATTTTGTGATGAAATGTAATAGTTCCATAAGATTCTTTCTAATGATGGTTTGGCCGTTTTTCATTATAGATCTTTTGGGACTTTTTTCTAGGCTATGTAATCTCCATAGTGGTTTTGCTCATTACAGAATTATAGAGCTCTATTATCTAATGCTGTTTCACTAACTTTCATACTAGAAAAAATCATAAATAGACTAGATTTAGTGGTATACTAAGGTTAGGGACTGTTAGTGGCTGGGGATAATCGAGATGAAAAATGGAGTAAAATTTCACAGTATTTTTTATAGATTTATACTATTTATCTTTCTAGTATTTCTAACTGTGATTTCAATGATCTTAGATGCAAAAAAAGCGCAAATTTGCTTTTTTAACCTATCTTTGACTATCGGGCAAGAGGAGTTGAAGATTGTTACAGTTGCGGTTTTGCTCTTTACTTTTCTTTTATCTTTCATGTTCAAATGGAAGTGTTTAATCCATAAAACTGGGATTTATCTAAGAAAAATTGATTTATTTATAGCTTGGGATGAGATTAGAGGTCTTTGCCATGTCTGGATAAATGAATATCATCGTGGACCTCATGGTTTCTTGTTCTATAATCGTAAGACGCTGGTTATTTATAGAGAAAATTATCAACCGATTTGCCTTTATAATATCTCAATATTGGCCTTATATGTGGCTAAATGTTATCATCCAAAATTGAAAACTAATATAGTCTCAGCAACGTTAGCAAGTCTCTTCAATATGGCTTTAAATGCATGCTTCTTGTACGAGATGTTTAGTAAAAATTTGGTGAATATAAAAGCTGAAGTCTTTATGTTTTGGCTGCTCTTGTATGCTGTTAAAGTTTTTGCACTTCCATTGGTCATGCTTGGACACGAAAATCACTGCTATGGGGTTTCTTTGGCACATAGCACGGCATATAAAAAGAATGCCTCGAAAGCTATTCACCTGTAAAGTGTTGGAAGGAAGCCAGCTATTTATATATCTGTTGCTTTCTACATTCAAAAAGCACTATATGTTGCTAGTTGCATATAGTGCCGTTGTTAAGTCCAGCTAGTGAGTGAGATTTCACCACTATTGAGCCAGATTTCTGTCTGGTCATCAAGCTGGATAAGGAGTTGTCCTTTGTCGGAGATGTCCTTGGCGACTCCTTTTTTTTCAGTCTGTTCTTGGATAAAACTGACCTCTCTTCCTAGAACAAGAGAGTGTTCTTTATAAAGATAGAGTAGTTCTTCGGGTGCTGTTTGGTAGAAACAACGCCAAATTTCTGAGATTAGTTCGTTTCGTGTGATAGGAGCTGGTGGTGTAAAGAGACTTCCAGCTTTTTCTTTTATCTCTTTGGGAAAATCGCTGATGGCAAAGTTGATTCCAACGCCGATAATGACATCTGTTACTAGACCTGTTTCCACGGACGTCATGGCTTCGGTGAGGATACCTGCTATTTTTTTATTTTTAAAGTAGATGTCATTTACCCATTTGATACCCACGTCAATCAAGGTGAGGTTTTTAATAGCTTTGTAAATGGCACCTGCTGTAAGTAATGTGTAGGCAGGAAGCTGGTCATAGGTGAGATTTGGCTGAATATGTAATGACATATAAATACCTCCCTGAGCAGGAGAGTAGTAAGGGCGCTGAAAGCGGCCACGACCTGCTGTTTGACATGTGGAAAGATAGAGACTATTTCCCTGGCTTCCACCTTCAATACCTTCTTTTGCATCTGTTTGAGTAGATTTTGTTTCAGGCTTGTAGAGAATGCTTAAGTTGGTTTTCTCTTGAATCAAATCAGGTAGGATCAAATCGCCTTGAATAAGTTTGTAACCTTTATTTTTAATACTGTCAATCACGAGCCCTTCTTGTTGGAGGCGTTGAATTGCCTTCCATATGGATGTACGACTTAACGACAGTTCTTCTGCAATTTTTTCTCCGCTAACATAATCGTTTTCTCTAGCTAATATTTGGTAGACTAGTTGGTGTGATTTCATTGATTTTCCTTTCTAGCTAAGAGGGAGTGAGAGAGTTCTTTTCGAGTTTGACTCGGTGTTTTATGAAAAAACTGCTTGTAGGCTTTTGAGAAATGGAGAGGATCTGAAAAGCCGACGGAGTACGCAATGACTTTAATAGATTCTTCAGTATGTTCCAGAAGTTGTTGTGCACGATGCATCCGAACGTAGAGTAGATACTCTTTTGGAGAGAGTTGGTGAAATTCTTTAAACACACTAGTTAAGTAACTTCTATGAACCGATAGCTCTTTAGCTAAATCTTGAATGGTGAGCGATTGAGGGTAGTGACTATCTATCAATCGTTTGCAGTCAAGATAGAGTTGGTGGGTTGATGAAATATTCTCTTTTTTCTGATTGGGAGCAATCGTTCCTAGATGAAACATTAGTTCATGGAGTTGCCCCATGATGTGGAGTTGAGCCAATTCATTCGATTTTGTAATCTGAGCGAAACGGACAATACTATCAACGAGTTTTGCAGTTGTATGCGTATGACAGTTTTTTGACTGGATGAGGTAGGATTGGTCAGAAATTTGAGATAGAGCAAAGTAGTCAGGTGCCCTCCCTCCAGTGATCCCTAACCAGTAGTAAGCCCAAGGATTCTGGCTATCTGCTTGATAGAAGGTTAATTCATCTGGTTTTAGTAAAAAGAAATCTCCTGCCTTTAAATCAACAATTTTACCCTTATAGTGGAATTGACCTTTTCCTTTAGTAATGTAATGTAGTACATAGGTGTCACGAATGGCTGGACCAAAAGAGTAGTTAGGCGTGCATTCTTCATAGCCGTAAAAGCTAAGAGAAAGGTCAATTGTTCCAGTCTGGTATTCTGAAAAAACGAGCATGGGCCACCTCCTACCTAACATTTTACCATACTTTGTAGACATTTCTCTATTTTAGAAAGCGCTTTTATTTGATAAAATTTTATCAAGAAATCGAAGAGGTGAAATATATGGGAGTTCGAATAGAGAATAATCTATTTTACGTTGAGAGTAAAGGTCTAAGTTTGATTATTGAAAATAGGGATGGGTTCTTATTATTAAAACATTTAGGAAAGACTATTAAGAACTATAGAGAAGCTAATAGTGTTTATGAACGCGATCATGCTTTTTCACCTAATCCAACAGCTACTAATCGAACCTTTAGTTTAGATACGCAACGTCAAATTTTTGGACAACATGGTTTGGGTGACTTTAGAAAACCAACTTTACTGGTTCAACATGATGCAACTGAAGTAACAGACTTTCGATTTGTAGAAGCAAAGATTTTAAAAGGTCAGAATGGTCCACAGGGCTTACCTTCTCCACATAGCATGGACGATACAGAGACTCTTGCCTTGATTTTAAAAGATTCTCAAGCTAAACTTGATCTGACGCTTTATTATACTGCTTTTGATAATGATGCGACAATTGCTAGCTACAGCAAATTGGAGAATAATAGTAATCAGGAAGTTATCATCCACAAGAACTTTTCTTTTATGGCTGATTTTCCCGCTGCGGCTTACGAAATTGTAACTCTGCAGGGTGCTTATGCTCGTGAAAAGACTGTTCGACGTCAACAGGTAGAACAAGGAATCTTTTCAATTAGTTCGAACCGTGGTGCTTCTGGTCATGCTCAAACACCAGCTCTTCTATTATGTGATCAAGGAGTCACAGAGGATGCTGGGAATGTGTTTGCCCTGCAACTACTGTATAGTGGAAACTTTGAAGCTTTTGTTCAAAAGAATCAGTTGAATGAAGTTCGGGTGGCTATTGGCATTAATCCAGAAAACTTTTCTTGGAAGTTAAATCCTGAGGAAAATTTTGAAACACCGGTAGCTTTAGTGACTTATTCAGATAAGGGATTAACTGGTATTAGCCATGAAAGTAAAAATTTTGTACTTAAGCACATTATGCCAAGTCAGTTTTCTAAAAAAGAACGTCCAATTCTAATCAATAACTGGGAAGCAACTTACTTTGACTTTCAGAGAGAAAAACTGTTAGAACTAGCTGATGAAGCTAAGAAAGTTGGAATTGAACTTTTTGTATTAGATGATGGGTGGTTTGGTAATCGCTTTGATGATAATCGTGCTTTAGGTGATTGGGTTGTTAATGAGAAAAAACTGGGTGGAAGCCTAGAAAGTCTGATTTCAGTGATCCATGAAAGAGGTTTGCAGTTTGGGCTTTGGTTAGAACCGGAGATGATTTCTGTAGATAGTGATTTGTATCGCAAACATCCTGACTGGGCCATCCAGGTCCAAGGATATGAGCATACTTACTCTCGGAATCAATTAGTGCTTAATCTTGCAAATTCTCAGGTAGTAGAATATTTGAAAAATGTATTAGATGAACTCCTCTCTCATCATAAAATTGACTACATCAAATGGGATATGAACCGCAATATCACTAACCTAGGAAATGGCTTAACTTATCTGGAAACCCAGATGCAGTCTCATCAGTACATGCTGGGGCTTTATGAACTTGTTTCTTATCTGACAGAGAAGCACAACCATATTCTCTTTGAGTCCTGCTCTGGTGGTGGAGGACGAAATGATCTTGGTATGATGCGTTATTTCCCACAAGTCTGGGCTAGTGATAATACTGATGCTATTGCACGTTTACCAATTCAATACGGTTCATCCTATCTCTATCCAACCATTTCTATGGGGGCTCATGTGTCAGCAGTACCAAATCATCAGATGGGACGAATGACACCATTGGAAACTCGTGGTCATGTGGCAATGATGGGGAATCTGGGTTATGAGCTTGATTTGACAAGTTTATCAGATGAGGAGAAAGTTGAGATTGCTAATCAGGTGAACTTGTATAAAGAAGTGCGGCCAGTAGTCCAGTTGGGAAACCAGTATAGGTTAATCAATCCCGATGCTGCATCCAATGAAGCAGCTGTACAATTTAACTATGGAAATCAAACGATTGTAACCTACGTCCGAGTCCTATCAGTTGTGGAAACAATGGAAACAACTTTAAAGTTAAAAGATTTGGATGAAGAGGGACGGTATGAATTACAGGAAAATGGTGTAGTTTACTCAGGTGCAGAACTCATGTATGCGGGTATTACTATGGAGCTTCCGCAGGGAGATTATCTCAGCAGGCAGTTACATTTCATTAGAAGATAAGGAGATAAAATCATGAGATGGTATAAAAAGATGAGCTTAATTGCTACTACAGGACTCTGCCTTTTGGGACTGTCAGCTTGTAGTAGTCAAGAGGAGTCAACTGATGGCAAGGTAACGATTGAGTTTTTTAACCAGAAGACCGAGATGGCAGATACCTTGCAAAGAATAGTGGATGATTTTGAGAAGGAATATCCTAATATTGATGTGAAGTTGACAACAGTGCCCGCAGCAGGTATTGTCCTAAAAACGCGTGTTTTATCAGGGGACGTGCCAGATATTGTCAATATCTACCCTCAAAATATGGATTTCCAAGAGTGGGCGAAGGCAGGCTATTTTGCAGATATGACAGGAAAAACCTATCTTGAGAACATCAAGAATGACTATGCCGAAAAGTATGCAATCAATAACAAGATTTATAGTGTGCCTTTAACGGCCAACCTTTATGGAATCTATTACAATAAAACGAAGTTTAAAGAATTAGGGCTTGAGGAACCGAAGACTTTTAAAGAGTTTCAAGAGATTGTTAAAAAGATAAAAGATAATGGGAATTCTCCATTTGCAGTTGCAGGCAATGAAGGCTGGACATTAAATGGTTACCACCAACTTTCTCTCATTACTATTACAGGTAGTGGAGATGCGGCTAATAACTACCTTCGCTTTTCAAAACCAAACGCTATCTCTGCAGATGATGCTGTTTTAAAAGCCGATGCAGAACGACTAGATTTATTGGCAGATAATGCTCAAGATGGTTGGCGTGGTGCTTCTTATAATGATGCGGTGGTAGCATTTTCGAGTGAAACAGCTTTGATGATGCCACAAGGATCATGGGCATTAGCGGCAATTAATCAACAGGATCCAAAATTTGAGGTGGGGATGTTTGCCTTCCCAGGAGAAGAAGTAGGAAAAGAAGTTACTGTTGGTGCAGGGGACATGGCATTATCAACTTCGGCTACTACTAAACATCCGAAAGAAACCGAAGAATTTATCAGCTATATGACTAGTCCAAAAGCTATGCAGTCATATTATGATGTAGATGGATCACCAGTTGCTGTAAAAGGCATACAGGAAAAAGAAGACTCAGCGCTTGCAGATATTTCTAAACTGGCATTTACGGATAAACATTATGTTTGGTTGGGCCAACACTGGAATTCTGAAGAAGATTTTTTTAATCTAAGTGCAGGTTACTTGATGGATAAAAATCTGAAAAATATGGCAAACAATCTCAATGCTTTCTTTAATCCAATGAAGGCAGATTTGGACTAGAATAGGAGTTAAGATGATATGGCTATTCGAAAATTTTTAAATAAATACTGGGGTTGGACTTTTTTGCTCATCCCGCTTGCTTTACAAGCTGTCTTCTTTTACTTTCCGATGGTGCAAGGTGCTTTCTATAGTTTGACTAACTGGACTGGATTAACCTATAATTACAAATTTGTTGGTTTGAATAACTATAAGCTGCTGATGATTGATGGGAAATTCTTCACAGCCATAGCCTTTACTTTGATTTTAACTCTGGCATTGATTATTGGAGAGATTACAATTGGAATGGTTGTGGCTCGAGCCTTAAATTCTAAGATGAAAGGGCAGACCTTCTTTAGAGCTTGGTTCTTTTTCCCAGCTGTTTTGTCTGGTTTGACAGTTTCCTTGATTTTCAAGCAATTCTTCAACTATGGTCTTCCAACAATTGGAAGAATTTTAGGGATTGGTTTTTTACAAGAGAGTCTATTAGGAACACCTGTCGGAGCGGTAGTAGAAACTATTTTTGTTCTTCTATGGCAAGGAGTAGCAATGCCAATTATTCTCTTTCTTGCTGGTCTTCAGAGTATTCCAAATGATATTTTAGAGGCGGCATCAATTGATGGTGCAACAAGCAAACAAACCTTTTGGAAGATTGAACTACCATATTTGCTGCCAACGATTTCTATGGTTTTTATTCTGGCTCTTAAGTCCGGTTTGACAGCCTTTGACCAGATTTTTGCCTTGACGAGTGGTGGTCCAAATAATGCTACAACGTCTCTTGGACTTTTAGTCTACAACTATGCCTTCAAGAGTAACCAATATGGATATGCGAATGCAATTGCCTTGATTTTATTCTTAATTATTGGAATTGTTTCTATTATCCAAATCAAACTATCAAAGAAATTTGAAATCTAATAGAGGAGTCCTACACATGAAAAAAGAAGAAAAATTGAATCAGTTTTGGAAATATGTCCTCTTGATAGTCGGTGGTATTCTTATACTTGTTCCTTTGTTGGTAACAGTATTTAGTTCTTTCAAAACAACTAAGGATATCATGAATCATTTCTTTAGTTTGCCCAATCCTTTTACGTTGAGTAATTATGAACGATTGATTTCGGATGGAATTGGAGGCTATTTCTGGAATTCAGCTGTTATTACGGTGTTATCATTGATTGTAGTAGCTTTCTTTATACCAGCTGCAGCTTATTCCATTGCTCGAAATATGTCCAAGAAAAAAGCCTTTGCAATTATGTATTCGCTCTTGATCTTAGGGATATTTGTTCCATTTCAGGTGATTATGATTCCCATCACAGTTATGATGAGTAAACTCGGTCTAGCAAATATGTGGGGGCTAGTAATACTCTACCTAACTTATGCTATTCCACAGACTCTCTTCTTGTATGTTGGTTATATAAAAATCAGTGTACCAGATAGTTTGGACGAAGCTGCGGAAATTGATGGGGCTGATCGTTTTACAATTTATCGTCGAATCATTTTTCCAATGTTGAAGCCCATGCATGCGACAACTTTGATTATCAATGCTCTCTGGTTCTGGAATGACTTTATGTTGCCACTCTTGATTCTGAATAAGGATTCCAAGATGTGGACTTTGCCTCTCTTCCAATACAACTACCAAGGTCAGTACTTCAATGACTATGGTCCAAGTTTTGCATCTTATATTGTGGGAATTGTAACGATAACCATTGTCTACCTCATCTTCCAAAAACATATCATTTCAGGAATGAGTAACGGGGCAGTGAAGTAACAAGATACAAAGCCCGTTAAAAGCTCACAGTGAAAATAGGGAATCTGAATAAGAAGCCTTGGCTTCTTGGAAGATTCATCTTTTTCACACAGAGCTTAGGGCGTGTTCAATTAAGATACAAAGGAACGGTTCAGCTTACTGACAATTCTATGTAGAAAACAAGAAAATAGTACTTAATTGCTTGCAGTCTATAGTAGTACGAGTTCAATATGAACAAAAACCTAAAAATATCTTTCATTTACGAAGCCAGGTCATATAAGACTTGGCTTTCATCAGAAAAAGGAGACCATCTATGACCATTCAAAATAAAACCATGTTGATTACTTACTCAGATAGTCTTGGAAATAACCTTAAAGACTTGTATGAGAATTTGGAAGAACATTTTGGCGATGCTATTGGAGGAGTTCACCTTCTACCATTTTTCCCGTCAACAGGAGATCGTGGATTTGCACCAGTTGACTATGATGAAGTGGATCCAGCGTTTGGTGATTGGGAGGATGTTAAGCGTTTAGGTGAGAAATATTATCTTATGTTTGACTTTATGATTAACCATCTTTCTCGTCAATCGAAATATTATAAGGACTATCAAGAAAAACATGAAGCTAGTGAATTTAAAGATCTCTTTTTAAACTGGGATAAGTTTTGGCCGGAAAATCGTCCGACACAAGCTGATGTAGATTTAATTTACAAGCGTAAGGATCGTGCACCAAAGCAAGAGATTGTTTTTGCAGATGGTTCAGTAGAACATTTGTGGAATACCTTTGGTGAGGAGCAGATTGATCTTGATGTGACCAAAGAAGTAACGATGGCATTTATCCGTAAGACGATTCAACATCTAGCAAGTAACGGGTGTGATTTGATTCGTCTAGATGCTTTTGCTTACGCAGTGAAGAAATTGGATACCAATGATTTCTTTGTGGAACCAGATATTTGGAATTTATTGGACAAAGTTCGAGATATCGCTGCTGAGTATGGGACAGAGCTCTTACCTGAGATTCATGAACACTATTCGATTCAGTTTAAAATAGCGGACCATGATTACTATGTTTACGATTTTGCCCTTCCAATGGTGACCCTTTATACTCTTTACAGTTCCAGAACAGAGCGTTTGGCTAAGTGGTTAAAGATGAGCCCGATGAAGCAATTTACGACACTAGATACCCATGATGGGATTGGAGTGGTGGATGTCAAGGATATCCTGACTGATGAGGAAATTGACTATGCTTCAAATGAGCTCTATAAGGTTGGAGCGAATGTCAAACGTAAGTACTCTAGTGCAGAGTATAACAACCTAGATATCTACCAAATCAATTCAACCTACTATTCTGCGCTTGGAGATGATGATGTCAAGTATTTCCTCGCTCGTTTGATTCAAGCTTTTGCTCCAGGCATTCCTCAGGTTTACTATGTGGGTCTATTAGCAGGAAAAAATGACTTGAAATTATTAGAAGAAACTAAAGAAGGTCGAAATATTAATCGTCATTACTATAGCAACGAGGAAATAGCAGAAGAAGTTCAACGTCCTGTGGTGAAGTCCCTTCTCAATCTATTTTCTTTCCGTAATCAATCAGAGGCCTTTGACCTAGAAGGGACTATTGACGTTGAAACACCAACAGCTCATAGCATTGTAATCAAACGTCAAAATAAAGACAAGTCTGTAACAGCAGTAGCAGAAATTGATCTGCAAAGTCAGACCTATCAAGTAGTGGAAAACGGCAGAAAAATTCAGTTCTAGTGCTATATTGATGATAGAATTTTTTGTGGTGAAAACGTGTTCATTGTTCCCAAATGACGGAAAAAATGGTAGAATATAAAGATAGTTTAGCATTTATCTTCTGGAGAAATCCAGAACAGAAAGGATCCGTTTTGAAATCAATTGGATTACTGGATAAGATAAGAGGGCTTTCGAAAAAAGATTTCTTTTTATATTTGATGATCATAAGTATCTTTTTACCTTTTTATTTATTCTTAGGGCTCTTTGCTTTATATTTGATAGGTTTACTTGTTACTGGGGAGATGAAGGGAATTATCAAAGGATTGGCCAAACATCCTGTACTTCTCTTTTTTATTGCCTACAGTAGTATCATCTCTATCGTCGCTAAGAATTGGCTTGGATTGGTTGCATCTTTACTGATGTTTCTCTTCCTCATTTTCTTTAGTTTCTACCAGAAACGTCTGACACATGCTTTCTTTCGACTGATACTGCAGACAATCTTGTTTGGTAGTGTGCTCTCTGCGGCTTTTGCTACTTTGGAGCATTTCCAAATTGTAAAGAAATTTAACTATGCCTTTCTTTCGCCCAATATGCAGGTATGGCATCAGAATCGGGCAGAAGTGACCTTTTTTAATCCTAATTACTATGGAATTATTTGTTGTTTCTGTATCATGATTGCCTTCTATCTCTTTACAACGACCAAGTTGAATTGGTTGAAGGTATTCTGTGTGATTGCAGGCTTTGTTAATCTCTTTGGATTGAACTTTACGCAAAATCGAACTGCCTTTCCTGCTATTATCGCTGGAGCCATCATTTATCTCTTTACAACCATTAAAAACTGGAAGGCCTTTTGGCTTAGTATCGGGGTCTTTGCGATTGGCTTGAGTTTCCTTTTTTCTAGTGATTTGGGAGTTCGGATGGGGACTTTAGATTCCTCTATGGAAGAACGCATTTCTATCTGGGATGCTGGGATGGCCTTGTTTAAGCAAAATCCTTTTTGGGGGGAGGGGCCATTGACCTATATGCACTCTTATCCTCGGATAAATGCTCCTTATCATGAACATGCTCACAGCCTTTATATTGATACGATTCTGAGTTACGGAATTGTGGGAACCATTTTATTAGCTTTGTCTTCTGTTGCTCCTGTTCGTTTGATGATGGATATGAGTCAGGAGTCGGGGAAACGTCCAATTATCGGTCTTTATCTATCTTTCCTTACAGTGGTTGCTGTGCATGGAATCTTTGACTTGGCCCTTTTCTGGATTCAGTCAGGCTTCATTTTCTTGTTAGTTATGTGCAGTATTCCATTGGAGCGTCGAACTTTGGTATCAGACATGACGGATTAAGTTTATAAGATTGAAATCTTCTACCTTGAGTAGGAGATTTTTTACTGAGAAAAATTAGTTCTAAATCGAAATAGTTGACAGTTAGAATAATAAGTATTATAATGTTTTCATTCGTATCGATATGGAAATAAATTGGAGGTTTCATGAAATATTGTCATTTGGTAGCCCATCATATTCGTTTGTTGAATGGGCGGATTTTTCAAAAGTTACTGAGACAAGACCCTGACTCTCTTTATCGGAGTGAGCAGGGAAAGATTTTAGCGGTTTTATGGAATAGTAAGACGGGCTGTGCAACTGCGACAGATATTGCGCTTGCGACTGGGCTTGCTAATAATACGCTGACGACTATGATAAAAAAGCTAGAGGAACAAAATCTTATAACTGTCAGTCCGTGTGGAGAAGATAAGCGTAAGAAGTATTTAGTTTTAACAGAGTTGGGCAAGTCCCAGAAAGAAGTTGGGCAACGTGTCAGTCAGAGATTGGATACTATCTGTTACAAAGGATTTTCAGAAGAGGAAATTAGGCAGTTTGAAGCCTTTCAAGAAAGAATTTTGGCTAATCTGAAAGAGAAGGAAAATGAGGTTTAGAGTGGGATAAATTAGTTATTAAAAGTTTGGTAACTTGACCAATCGAGGAAAATTTTAAATTGAGGACTAAGAATGATTGAATACAAAAATGTAGCGCTACGCTACACAGAAAAAGATGTTTTGAGAGATGTCAATTTACGAATTGAGAATGGGGAGTTCATGGTTTTAGTTGGGCCTTCTGGGTCAGGTAAGACGACCATGATTAAGATGATTAATCGTCTCTTGGAACCAACTGATGGAAATATCTATATGGATGGTAAACGCATCAAAGACTATGACGAGCGTGAGCTGCGCCTTTCCACAGGCTATGTCTTACAAGCGATTGCTCTCTTTCCCAATCTAACGGTGGCTGAAAATATTGCCCTCATTCCGGAGATGAAGGGCTGGACTAAGGAAGAAATTGCTCAGAAAACAGAAGAGCTTTTAGCTAAGGTTGGTTTACCAGTATCCGAGTATGGACATCGACTTCCTAGTGAATTATCTGGTGGAGAACAGCAACGGGTTGGTATTGTCCGTGCTATGATTGGTCAGCCTAAGATTCTCCTCATGGATGAGCCTTTTTCAGCCTTGGATGCTATTTCGAGAAAACAGTTGCAGGTTCTGACGAAAGAATTGCATAAAGAGTTTGGGATGACAACTATTTTTGTGACCCATGATACGGATGAAGCTTTGAAATTGGCAGACCGTATTGCTGTCTTGCAGGACGGAGAGATTCGTCAGGTGGCGAACCCTGAGACCATTTTAAAAGCTCCTGCAACGGACTTTGTAGCAGACTTGTTTGGAGGTAGTGTTCATGGCTAATTTGATATCAACTTTTCAGGATCGTTTTGGTGATTGGGTAACAGCCCTATCTCAACATTTGCAGTTGTCACTTTTGACCTTGTTACTAGCTATTTTTATCGCTATTCCCGTGGCTGTTTATCTTTGCTATCATGAGAAGTTGGCGGACTGGGTTTTGCAGATTGCAGGAATTTTCCAGACCATCCCGTCTCTGGCCTTGTTGGGACTCTTCATCCCCTTGATGGGAATTGGGACCTTGCCAGCTTTGACGGCTCTGGTGATTTATGCGATTTTTCCGATTTTGCAAAATACCATCACTGGACTAAAGGGAATTGATCCAAGTCTGCAAGAGGCTGGAATTGCCTTTGGGATGACTAGATGGGAGCGACTCAAGAAGTTTGAAATTCCACTTGCCATGCCTGTCATTATGTCTGGGATTCGGACGGCAGCGGTCTTGATCATCGGTACGGCGACCTTGGCTGCCTTGATTGGTGCAGGGGGACTGGGTTCCTTTATCCTTTTGGGAATTGACCGCAATAATACTAGTCTGATTTTGATTGGGGCACTTTCTTCTGCAGTGCTGGCCATTGCCTTTAACTTCCTACTAAAAGTGATGGAAAAAGCAAAATTGCGGACGATTTTCTCTGGTTTTGCCTTGGTGACCTTATTGCTGGGTCTGTCTTATAGTCCAGCCCTCTTAGCTCAAAAAGAGAAAGAAAACTTGGTGATTGCTGGAAAATTGGGACCAGAACCCGAAATTTTGGCCAATATGTATAAGTTACTGATTGAAGAAAATACCAGTATGACTGCGACTGTTAAACCGAATTTTGGGAAAACAAGCTTCCTCTATGAAGCTCTGAAAAAAGGGGATATTGATATCTATCCTGAATTTACCGGTACGGTGACTGAAAGTCTGCTTCAACCATCTCCTAAAGTAGGTCATGAGCCAGATCAGGTTTATCAAGTGGCGCGTGATGGCATTGCCAAACAAGATCATCTTGCCTATCTCAAGCCTATGTCTTATCAAAATACCTACGCTGTAGCTGTTCCGAAAAAGATTGCTCAAGAATATGGCTTGAAGACCATTTCGGACTTGAAAAAAGTAGAAGGACAGTTGAAGGCAGGCTTTACTCTCGAGTTTAATGATCGTGAGGATGGAAATAAGGGCTTGCAATCAATGTATGGACTCAATCTTAATGTAGCAACCATGGAGCCGGCCCTTCGCTATCAGGCAATTCAGTCAGGCGATATTCAAATCACAGATGCCTATTCGACCGATGCAGAGTTGGCGCGTTATGATTTACAGGTCTTGGAAGATGACAAGCAACTCTTCCCACCTTATCAAGGGGCACCACTTATGAAAGAAGCTCTTCTCAAGAAACATCCTGAGTTGGAGACAGTTCTCAATAAATTGGCTGGTAAAATCACGGAAAGCCAGATGAGCCAGCTCAACTACCAAGTGGGTGTCGAAGGCAAGTCAGCAGAACAAGTAGCCAAGGAGTTTCTACAAGAACAAGGTTTGTTGAAGAAATAAATGGAGAGGAAAGCCAGTGGAAGCCACTAGCAATTTTCTTCAGCAGATAAAATCCCATCTCGAATTATAGACGAGATGGGATTTTTAATGTTAGAGTAAGATAAACAAGAGAGCAATCAAAGCCGCTAGTGTGCCCCTTATAATGTGGTGCGATATATGTTGATTTTCTTGCTGTCGCCCATTCCAGTAAGCACCGTAGCAGATGATGCTAGAGCCCACTATCCATAAGATGATCGTTGCCAGTGGGACGAAGTAAAAGATAGCTAGAGCCAGAGAAGTGATGCAACTGCCGACCAAGATGCACGTGTTTCCCAGACTGTAGTTATTTTGTTTCATGGCTGAAAAAGCAGCAGCAAGGTGAAGTAATGAGAATGCGAGAGCTAGTACGATTGTTAGTATTCCTAGAATCATCGAAGTTAACATAGTTGGTTCCTTTCTGAGTTACAGGCTTAGTTATCAAGTGGAGTTGTAGAGGTCATCTCCATTACATCAAGGTAAAATTTCACCACTTGGTCTTCAGTATAAGATTTTCCTTTTTTTAGCCACCAAGTTAGAGTCTCGATAAAGTTCGTCACAACAAAATGCTGGAGGTAGGAGGCCGGAATGTTTGGATAGGCCTCTTGCAAGTCATCCGCCACCATGGGATAGACGTGGTGTTCGAGTTCCTTGTGTAGTTGGCGGTGAAAGTAGTCGTTTTTGGAAAAAAGGAGACTGGTAACATGGTCCTGGTTTTTCTGAAAATGTGAAAAGATATGTGTGAGGTAGTCCTCGGTAGTAAAGTGTTCTTCCCTTTCAAAGAGATGATGAAAGAGGTAGCGACAGAGTTCATCTAAAAGCAGTTCCTTGCTCTCGTAGTGACAGTAAAAGGTTGAGCGCCCAACATCTGCCAAGTCAATGATATCTTGGACAGTAGTAGCATCATAGCCTTTGTCGTTCAAAAGTTGTAAAAAAGCTTGATAGATAGCTTGTTTAGTCTTGCTGACTCGACGGTCTCTATTTGGCATATAGACACTTGAGACAAACTGTTCAGAACTGAACAGGACTGACAGTTTGCTTCTATCCTTTCTTTGGATTTTATTAGATAATACAAATGAAGGAAGTATGTATATACCCATTATACCAAAGGAGGGAGAGAAATGAGTTCTAAAACATCTATCTGGTTAGCTTTTTTCTTAAATTTAAGCTATGCGATAGTCGAGTTTATCGCAGGAGGAATCTTTGGTTCGAGTGCAGTTCTTGCTGATTCTGTTCATGACATGGGAGATGCTATAGCCATTGGCATATCTGCCCTTTTAGAAACGATCTCCAATCGTGAAGAAGATAGGCAGTACACCTTGGGTTACAAACGTTTTAGTCTTTTAGGAGCCATGCTAACGGCTGTGATTCTTATGATAGGGTCTGTCCTAGTGATTTTGGAAAATGTCACAAAGATCGCTCACCCGCAACCCGTTAATGAGGAAGGGATTCTCTGGCTGGGAATCATTGCGGTAGCTATCAATGTGCTAGCTAGTCTGGTAGTTCGTAAGGGAAAAACAAAGAATGAATCTATTCTTAGCTTGCATTTTTTGGAAGATACTCTTGGTTGGTTGGCTGTCATTCTAATGGCGATTATTCTTCGATTTACGGACTGGTATATCCTCGATCCGCTTTTATCTCTGGTCATTTCCATCTTTATTCTGTCGAAAGCCATTCCACGCTTTTGGAGTGCACTAAAAATTTTCCTAGATGCTGTGCCAGAAGGGGTCGAGACAAGTGATTTGGAGAAAGATTTAGAGGCTCTACCCAATGTCAAAAGTGTTAATCAACTTAGCATTTGGTCCATGGACGGTCTAGAGAACAATGCTGTTGTCCACATTTGTATCTGGGATTGGGAACAGATGATGGAAACCAAAGAAGTGGTGCGACAATTTTTAGAAGAAAGAGGCGTGCAGAATATCACTATTGAAGTAGATAGCAGTCAAAGCAATCATGCGCAACATAGGCGGAAGGTGAGAGAGTTAGAGCAGAGGCATGGGCATCATCATTAGAAAAACGACCTCGCTAGAGGTCGTTTTGTTATCCTATTCATTCCTTGTACTTTCTCTCAATGTCAGTCTGGTTCCCAGCATGGTTAGGCTGGGAATTTTGCGACCGTGGAGAACTTCCTTGTTAAGAATATCCATACCTGCTCGGCCCATTTCTTCGGTATAAACGGTAATGCTAGAAAGAGGAGGATAGACCTGCTTGGTCAGGCTAGTGTCGTTAAAAGAAATGAGGCTGACGCGGTCTGGTAGGCTAATTCCAGCTTCTTGAAGGGCACGGAGGGCGCCGATGGCTAAACTATCGCTGGCTGCGAAAAAGGCTGGTGGGAGTTTATCACCCAACTTGTGAATGGCCTCCTTCATCAAGTCATAGCCAGACTGGGCAGTAAAGCTCCCTTGAAAGACCAGTTCTTCATGGTAGATTCCATTTGCTTGGGTATAGTCTTTGAAATTTTCTAGCCGCTTATCTTGGATAATTTCTTCTTGGTCGGTTGTTTCCTCAAGACCTGTGAGAATTCCGATACGGTTCATCCCTTGGCTGAGGAAATGGTCTACAACTTGTTTCACAGCAGTGTAAAAGTCAGTGATAATACAGGTATGACCTAGTGAGAGGGTATCGCTGTCTATAAAGACTAAAGGTTTTTGGTATTCTTCAAAGGCAGAAATCTGAGCTCGGCTGAACTTTCCAATACAGAGTATCCCGATTACTTCCTCACTCAGTGTAAAAGGATGGTCGTTAAAATAGCGCAAGATATCATAGTCCAACTCTTGGGCTCTTTTTTCAATACCAAGACGAATCTGATAGTAGTAGAGATCGTCCAGCTCCCCTTGTTCGCTGACCCATTGGATAATGGCAATCTTTTGCTTGGGTTTGTGGGATTCGCCTGTCTTGAGGTGCTTAGTATAGCCCAGCTCTTCAGCGACGGTTAAAATACGGTGTCTGGTTTCTTCTGTAACAGATAGACTCTGGTCGCGATTGAGGACACGAGATACGGTCGCGATAGAGACAGAGGCTAGCTGTGCGATGTCTTTTAAGGTAGCCATAAATCCTCCTTCTTTTAGGTTAGTATATCATATTTTTCTTCTTTTTACCTGTTGTTTAGTAAAATTTTAGTAAAAAGGATTGACCTTGGCAAATGCCTTGGATACAATAGAAGAAAACGATTACACGTTAAGGCGACTTAACGGACAGTCAAAGGAGAATTTATATGACACAAGATCTTACTACTGAAGCCCTTCGCAAAGACTTTCTTGCCGTTTTTGGTCAAGAAGCAGACCAAACTTTCTTTTCACCAGGTCGTATCAATCTGATTGGTGAACATACAGACTACAACGGTGGGCACGTTTTTCCGGCGGCTATTTCTTTGGGGACATACGGTGCAGCGCGCAAGCGTGACGACCAAGTCTTGCGTTTCTACTCAGCCAACTTTGAGGACAAGGGTATCATCGAAGTGCCTCTTGCTGACCTCAAATTTGAAAAAGAGCATAGCTGGACCAACTATCCAAAAGGGGTTCTACATTTCTTGCAAGAAGCTGGGCATGTGATTGACAAAGGGTTTGATTTTTATGTTTATGGGAATATCCCAAATGGTTCAGGTTTGTCTTCATCAGCATCTTTGGAACTTTTGACAGGGGTTGTGGCAGAGCATCTCTTTGGTTTAAAACTAGACCGTTTGGATTTGGTTAAAATCGGAAAACAAACAGAAAATAACTTTATCGGAGTCAACTCTGGTATCATGGACCAGTTTGCTATCGGTATGGGTGCTGACCAACGTGCCATTTACCTGGATACCAATACGTTAGAATATGACTTGGTGCCACTTGATTTGAAGGACAATGTTGTTGTTATCATGAACACTAATAAACGTCGTGAATTGGCGGACTCTAAGTACAATGAACGCCGTGCTGAGTGTGAAAAAGCTGTGGAAGAATTGCAAGCTGCCATGGATATTCAGACCTTGGGTGAATTGGATGAGTGGGCCTTTGACCAATACAGCTATCTGATTAAAGATGAAAATCGCTTAAAACGTGCTCGCCATGCTGTGCTTGAAAACCAACGTACTCTTAAAGCTCAAGCAGCACTTCAAGCAGGTGATTTGGAAACATTTGGTCGCTTGATGAATGCGTCACACGTTTCTCTAGAACATGACTATGAAGTGACTGGCTTGGAATTGGATACCCTTGTTCACACAGCTTGGGCCCAAGAAGGTGTTCTTGGTGCTCGTATGACAGGGGCAGGATTTGGCGGATGTGCCATTGCCTTGGTTCAAAAAGACGCTGTTGAGGCCTTTAAGGAAGCTGTAGGCAAGCACTACGAGGAAGTCGTTGGATATGCTCCAAGCTTCTATATCGCTGAAGTTGCAGGTGGCACTCGCGTTTTAGACTAGGAGAGAAGTAAATGGACGCTGTAATATTTGATTTAGATGGCTTATTAGCTGATACTGAGATCATTTCTCTAAAAGTTTATCAAGAATTGCTTAAAGATTTTGGAATTCCTTTCACAGAAGAAACATATTCTAGAGAATACAGTGGACATAGGGAAGAGGAGAATGTTCAACGATTTTTGGATACCTATGATTTACCTTGGAACTTTGATCAAACCTTGGAAAAAGTTTATGAACTGGAAGCTCGAATATTAACCAAAGGTGTAAATTTAAAAAAAGGTGCTAAAAATTTGCTTGCTTTTTTGCAAAGAGAAGGTATTCCAATCGCTCTAGCAACTTCAAGTGTTGAATCTAGAGCTAGAATGATTTTGGATAGTAATGGGATACTGTCCCTATTTGACCATCTAGTTTTTGCAAAAGATGTAAAGCGAAGCAAACCTTACCCTGATATATTTTTAAAGGCCTGTAGTGATTTGAATGTTTTACCAGAGAATTGCTTAGTATTAGAGGATAGTGAAGCAGGGATTGAAGCAGCGTATAGAGCTGGGATACCAGTTATTTGTATTCCAGACTTGAAAATGCCAGCACAGTCTTTCTTAAATAAAACAGAACAAGTTTTTCAGGATTTAGATGATGTCAGAGACTATTTAGAAAGTAAGAAGGAGAATCAATGAGTCAGGGAGTTCTAGATGCATTCATCACGGAAGTCATTGCTGAAAGTTCATTTGAGGAAATGGATCGAATCTACCTAACCAATCGTGTCTTGGCACGAGTGGGGGAAGGTGTTTTGGAAGTTGAGACGGATCAGGATGACTTGATTGACCTCAAGGACCAGCTTGTCGAGGAGGCCGTTCGATTAGAGACGATTGAGGATAGTCAGACTGCGCGTGAAATCCTTGGTGCTGAACTGATGGACTTGGTAACCCCTTGTCCAAGTCAGGTCAATCGTGACTTCTGGGCAACCTATGCCCAATCTCCTGAGCAGGCAATTGCGGACTTCTATCAACTTAGCCAGAAAAACGACTACATCAAGCTCAAGGCTATTGCTAAAAATATTGCTTATCGTGTACCATCTAACTACGGTGAACTGGAGATTACTATCAATCTGTCTAAACCTGAAAAGGATCCAAAGGAGATTGCGGCGGCCAAGTTGGTGCAAGCTAGCAATTATCCCCAGTGTCAGCTTTGTCTAGAGAACGAAGGTTACCATGGTCGAGTTAACCACCCAGCTCGCAGCAATCACCGCATTATCCGTTTCGAAATGGCGGGTCAGGAGTGGGGCTTCCAGTATTCGCCCTATGCTTATTTTAATGAGCACTGTATTTTCTTAGACGGCCAGCACCGTCCCATGGCCATTAGTCGTCAGAGTTTTGAGCGCCTGCTGGCGATTGTAGAGCAATTTCCAGGCTATTTTGCAGGTTCGAATGCCGACCTTCCAATCGTGGGAGGCTCTATTCTGACTCATGATCACTATCAGGGAGGCCGTCATGTATTTCCTATGGAATTGGCTCCCTTGCAAAAGACTTTCTCTTTTACTGGTTTTGAACAAGTCAAGGCTGGGATTGTCAAGTGGCCTATGTCAGTTTTGCGTTTGACTTCGGATTTCAAAGAAGATTTGATCAACTTGGCTGACAAGATTTTACAGGAATGGCGCCAGTATTCAGATCCTGCAGTGCAGATTTTGGCAGAGACAGACGGGACACCGCATCACACCATCACACCGATTGCTCGTAAACGCGACGGTCAGTTTGAGTTGGACTTGGTCTTGCGGGACAATCAGACATCGCCAGAGCATCCTGATGGCATTTATCATCCCCACAAGGATGTCCAACATATCAAGAAGGAAAATATCGGCTTGATTGAGGTCATGGGCTTGGCTATTTTGCCACCACGTCTGAAAGTAGAAGTAGAGCAAGTTGCCAGCTACCTCGTGGGAGATGGTGATATAGTTTCCGACTATCATCAGGAATGGGCAGACCAGCTTAAAGCCCAACATCCAGACCTAAAAGATAAAGAAAAAGCCTTTGAAATCGTCAAGGACTCTGTTGGTGCTATCTTTGCGCGTGTACTTGAGGATGCAGGAGTTTACAAGCAGACGGAGCAAGGACAGACAGCCTTTATGCGCTTTGTAGAACAGGTCGGAATTTTGTCAGACTAGGAGCTTTCTCCTTGCACAGTCCTATAAAAAGTAGTATCATAGTGTCGTTTGAAATATCAGGAGGAAACGATGAAAGATTTTCATTTTGACGCTATATCTGCCTTTGAAAATTACGAAATAGAAAAAATGAGAGATGGTCATGTTGTGGTGACGACGAAAGTGGTGGACTCGTCGCTCAACTACTATGGCAATGCCCATGGTGGCTATCTCTTTACCCTTTGTGACCAAATCAGTGGTCTAGTGGTTATCTCGCTGGGGCTTGATGGAGTGACGCTCCAGTCCTCTATCAACTACCTCAAGGCAGGAAAACTCGACGATGTACTGACCATTAAAGGAGAATGCGTCCACCAAGGACGTACCACTTGTGTAGTGGATGTCGATATTACCAATCAAGAAGGCAGAAATGTCTGTAAGGCAACCTTTACCATGTTTGTCACAGGACAAAGGTCAGAAGAAAGACAGGTGAGGATATAAAGTATTGAGAGTTGACCTGCACTCTAAGGGTTAGATATTTTTTGTCGAACTTTTGGAGTGCAGGTTAGTCTTGATTCTCGCAGATGAAGCAACCGCTTCACTAGACCCTAAAAACTCTGAGGAGCTACTTTCTATCCTAGAATCTCTAAAAAATCCGAATCGGACCATTATTATTGCGACCCACAATCCTCTTATCTGGGAGCAAGTGGATCAAGTCATTCGAGTTACCGATTTATCTCATTGATGATAAGAGAACATTAAGTTAGAAGAAAGAGTCACAAATACACTTTGTGGCTTTTTTATTTCCGTAAAAATGGTAAAATAGTAGGAGTAGAAATGGAGTTTGAGACATGAAAGTAATCGATCAATTTAAAAATAAGAAAGTCCTTGTTTTAGGTTTGGCTAAGTCTGGTGAGTCTGCAGCCCGTTTGTTGGACAAGCTAGGAGCCATTGTGACGGTAAATGACGGTAAGCCTTTTGAGGAAAATCCTGCTGCGCAAAGTTTGCTAGAAGAGGGAATCAAGGTTGTCACTGGTGGCCATCCTTTGGAGCTCTTGGATGAAGAGTTTGCTCTGATGGTAAAAAATCCAGGTATCCCGTATAGCAATCCCATGATTGAAAAGGCATTGGCAAAGGGGATTCCAGTCTTGACTGAGGTGGAGTTGGCTTATTTGATTTCAGAAGCGCCGATTATCGGTATCACTGGTTCAAATGGGAAAACAACCACAACGACCATGATTGGGGAGGTTTTGACTGCTGCAGGCCAACATGGTCTCTTGTCAGGGAACATTGGCTATCCTGCTAGTCAAGTGGCTCAAACTGCAACAGCCAAGGACACGCTTGTCATGGAACTTTCTTCTTTCCAGTTGATGGGTGTTCAAGAATTCCAGCCTGTGATTGCGGTCATTACCAACCTCATGCCAACTCATATCGACTATCATGGTTCTTTTGAGGAATATGTAGCAGCCAAGTGGAATATCCAGAACAAGATGACAGCAGATGATTTTCTTGTTTTGAACTTTAACCAAGACTTGGCAAAAGAATTGGCTACTAAAACACAAGCCACTGTTGTTCCATTTTCAACACTTGAAGAGGTTGATGGAGCTTATCTGGAAGATGGTCAACTCTACTTCCGTGGGGAAGTGGTCATGGCAGCTAGTGAAATCGGTGTTCCAGGTAGCCACAATGTAGAAAATGCCCTTGCGACCATTGCAGTAGCTAAGCTTTGTGGTGTAGACAACCAGACCATCAAGGAAACTCTTTCAGCCTTTGGTGGTGTCAAACACCGTCTCCAATTTGTGGATGAAATTCAGGGTGTCAAATTCTATAATGATAGCAAATCAACCAATATCTTGGCTACTCAAAAAGCCTTGTCAGGATTTGACAATAGCAAGGTCATCTTGATTGCAGGTGGTTTGGACCGTGGAAATGAGTTTGACGAATTGGTGCCAGACATCACAGGGCTCAAGAAGATGGTCATCCTTGGTCAGTCTGCTGAACGTGTCAAACGGGCAGCAGATAAGGCTGGTGTGACTTATGTAGATGCGACAGATATTGCTGATGCGACTCGCAAGGCTTATGAGCTAGCGACTCAAGGAGATGTGGTTCTTCTCAGTCCTGCCAATGCTAGCTGGGATATGTATGCTAACTTTGAAGTACGTGGCGACCTCTTTATCGACACAGTAGCGGAGTTAAAGGAATAATATGAAAAAAATTGTCTTTACAGGTGGGGGGACGGTTGGACACGTCACCCTCAACCTTTTGTTAATGCCCAAGTTCATCGAAGACGGCTGGGAAGTCCACTATATCGGAGATAAGCATGGAATCGAACACCAAGAAATCCTCAAATCAGGCTTAAATGTTACCTTCCATTCTATTGCGACTGGGAAGTTGCGTCGCTATTTCTCTTGGCAAAATATGCTGGATGTCTTTAAAGTTGGTTGGGGAATTGTCCAATCGCTCTTTATCATGTTAAGAGTTCGGCCGCAGGCCCTCTTTTCTAAAGGAGGATTTGTCTCTGTACCACCGGTTATCGCAGCATGTGTGTCAGGAGTGCCTGTCTTTATCCACGAATCGGACCTGTCTATGGGCTTGGCCAATAAAATTGCCTATAAATTTGCGACCAAGATGTACTCAACCTTTGAGCAGGCTGCTGGTCTTGCAAAAGTCGAGCATGTGGGAGCAGTGACTAAAGTTTCAGACCAAAAAATTCCTGAACCAGATGAATTGGTGGATATCCAAACCCACTTTAATCCTAAATTGCCAACGGTATTGTTTGTCGGTGGTTCTGCAGGTGCCCGTGTATTTAACCAATTGGTGACAGATCATAAGCAAGAACTGACCGAACGCTACAATATTATCAATCTCACTGGAGATTCTAGCCTCAATGAGTTGAGTCAAAATCTCTTTCGTATTGACTATGTGACGGATCTCTATCAACCTTTGATGGAGATGGCAGATGTGGTGGTGACGCGTGGTGGTGCCAATACGATTTTCGAGCTCTTGGCTATGGCGAAACTTCATCTCATCGTACCATTGGGTCGTGAAGCAAGTCGAGGAGACCAGATTGAAAATGCAGCCTACTTTGTTAAGAAAGGCTATGCAGAAGAGCTTCAAGAAAGTGACTTGACCTTGGAAAGCTTGGAGGAGAAACTCAGCCACCTGCTTAGTCACAAGGACCAATACCAAGCTAGCATGAAAGCTTCAACTGAATTGAAATCTCTTGCGGATTTTTACGATCTATTAAGAAAAGACCTATCATAAGGAAAACCAATGTCAAAGGATAAGAAAAAAGAATCAAACCAGAAGAAAGAATTGTCTGAATGGCAGAAACGAAACCAGGAATACCTGAAGAAGAAGGCTGAGGAAGAAGCTGCCCTAGCTGAAGAGAAGGAAAAGGAAAAACAAGCTCGAATGGGGAAAAACTCTAAGATGTTAGAGGAAGCCAAGAAATCATCGAGTGAGTCAGACGAGGAAGCCGCAAGTCCGAGCAAGGAACCATCCGAAAAAGAAGAAAAATCTCAAAAGGATGACCCTAAAGTCAAAGAGGAAAAAGAAAAGAAGAAAAAAGAAAAACCAGAAAAACCTGCCAAGCCTAAAATTGCTCCTATTCATATTTGGCGAGCTGTGAGTATCTTGGTACCGAGTGTTCTGGTTCTCCTCCTTTCTATCTATCTCTTGACCCCTCTTTCGACTATCAAGCATATCGAGGTTAAGGGAAATGTCCAGACTCAAGCGGATGACATTAAACAGGTTTCTGGCATTCAGGACAGCGACTATACCTTGTCTTTGTTATGGAACAAGGACAAGCACGCTGAGCAGATCAAGTCTAATCACTGGATCGAGTCAGCAAAGATTGACTACAAATTTCCGACTGACTTTACGATTGAGGTCAAGGAATTCGATATTGTTGGTTATTATGTGTCTGGTGAAGAACATTATCCTATTCTTTCTAGTGGTACAGTAGAGTCAACTCCTGTTGATCGCTTAAACCTGCCTGAGACCTACCTAACAGTCACCTTTAACGATGAGCAGCAGGTGAAGGATTTGATGACGGGTCTTTCTAGCATTAGTGAGGACATAAAGAGTCAAATTCAGAAGATTGAACTAGCGCCAAGTAAGGTAACTGCCGATCTTTTAAAAATTACTATGCAGGATACAGATGAAATCTTGGTTCCCTTGTCAGAATTGAGTAAGAAATTGCCTTATTACAGTAAAATCAAGCCACAGTTAGCAGAACCGAGCTTCATCGATATGGAAGCAGGAATCTATAGTACTAGCTTAGCTGATAAACGTTTAGAAGAAGCAGAGGAAAAAGCTAAACAAGAAGCTAAAGAAGCAGAGAAGAAAAAACAGGAAGAAAAAAAAGCTGAAGAAAGGAAACAAGAATAAGAATCTTCAGTTTTTACTTGACAAGTATCGTTATAAATAATAGAATAGTAGAAAACTTTTAAAGCAGTCCAGAGAGGCAGCTAAGGTTAGACAGTGAAAGGGTGGAGACTACCCATTTTTCGTGGAACCTAGCTGCTAGCAGGTTCCTTTTTTTGAGCAATGGACTGTCAGCAAAGAATAGGAGAAAAGAATGCGTGAGAGTCGCCCGGTCATTGCTCTGGATTTTCCAAGTTTCGAGGAAGCCAAAGAATTTTTAGCCCTTTTTCCAGCAGAGGAAAAACTCTATGTCAAAGTTGGAATGGAGATCTACTATGCAGTAGGTCCCGAGGTTGTGCGTTATTTAAAATCATTGGGACATAGTGTTTTTTTGGATCTCAAGCTACATGATATTCCAAATACGGTTAAATCAACCATGAAAATCTTGTCAAGTCTGGGTGTCGATATGACCAATGTTCAGGCTGCAGGTGGACTTGAGATGATGCAGGCTGCGCGTGAAGGCCTTGGTGATCAAGGGATTCTTATTGCGGTAACCCAATTGACCTCAACATCCGAGGAACAGATGCAAGACTGTCAAAATATCCAAACTAGCCTGCAAGAATCAGTAATTCACTATGCTAAGAAAACAGCTGAAGCTGGATTGGATGGAGTGGTTTGCTCAGCCCAAGAGGCACAGCTTATCAAAGAAGCTACAAACGAAGATTTTATCTGCTTGACACCAGGTATTCGACCAGCAGGTGCCGAAGCAGGGGATCAAAAACGTGTAGTGACCCCTGGTCAAGCCTATCAAATCGGTAGTGACTACATTGTAGTAGGCCGTCCAATCACACAGGCAGCAGACCCTGTAGCCGCCTACCATGCTATCAAGGAAGAATGGACACGCGACTGGATCTAAAGCGTATTTGATTATAGATTTAAGGATAAGAAGGAGTATACCATGACACTTGCTAGAGACATTGCTAGCCATCTATTGAAAATTCAAGCCGTTTACCTCAAACCAGAGGAGCCTTTCACTTGGGCATCTGGTATCAAATCGCCGATTTATACTGACAACCGTGTGACGCTTGCCTATCCAGAAACTCGTACCTTGATTGAAAATGGTTTTGTGGAAGCTATTAAAGCAGAATTTCCAGAAGTAGAAGTGATTGCAGGAACTGCGACAGCAGGAATTCCACACGGAGCTATCATCGCTGATAAGATGAACTTGCCTTTTGCCTACATCCGTAGCAAACCAAAAGACCACGGAGCTGGTAATCAAATCGAAGGTCGTGTAGCTCAAGGTCAAAAAATGGTAGTGGTTGAAGACCTCATTTCAACGGGTGGGTCTGTTCTTGAAGCCGTAGCAGCTGCAAAACGCGAAGGAGCCGATGTTCTTGGTGTCGTAGCGATTTTCAGCTATCAATTGCCAAAAGCAGATAAGAACTTCGCAGACGCAGGTGTGAAATTGGTGACTCTTTCAAACTACAGTGAGCTGATTCACCTAGCCCAAGAAGAAGGTTACATCACACCAGAAGGACTCGCTCTCCTAAAACGCTTTAAAGAAGATCAAGAAAATTGGCAGAATGCCTAAAATATTGAAAATCAGGTAGTCACTAGGATTACCTGATTTCTTTTTATTTTCGGGAAATATTAGTCAACTTTTCCATCTTCAACAACTAGATCATCTGCTTTAGCAGCGTCACCGTAGGTTGGGTGAAGTGTTTTTTCATAAGCCTTGTGGAAGAAGTTTTCTTTGCCTAATTTTTCAATATCTTTATTGATGAAGTCTAGCAATTCTTGGTTACCTTTTTGAACTGCTGGCGCAATGGTGTCTGGATCACCGAGGGAAGTAATTCCTACTTCAAACCCTTTATTTTCGAGAGCCCATGCTAGGACTTCCGTATTGTCAGTTGAGAATGCATCTCCGCGTCCATCAAGAAGAGCTTGGTAGGCATCGCTATATTGGTCGTATTTTTGAAGTTTGACTTCTGGGTGATTTTTCTCAAAGTAGGTTTCAGCAGTGGTTCCTTTTGTGACAATCAAGGTTTTGCCTTCCAGCTCTTTAACGTCTTTGATGACTTTATCTTTTGGTGACACAACACCGAGGGAAACTTTCATGTAAGGAAGGGCAAAATCAACTTGTTTCTTACGTTCGTCGGTAACTGTGAAGTTGGCAAGTGTGATATCCACCTTGTTTGAAATCAAGTATTCCGCACGGTTGGCAGCATCAACAGAGACGTATTTAACCTTTACTCCCAAGTCTTGAGCTAATTGGTTACCCAATTCGATATCGTAGCCTTGGTAGGAACCGTCGTTGTCAACATAACCAAATGGCTTTTTGTCTCCAAATACGGCGATTCGTAACTCACCGCTTTTTTTGATTTCTTCAATAGTTCGAGCTTTAGCAGTGGTTTTACCTGATGAAGCATCAGAGTTTCCACCTGAACTACAGGCTGTGACAAAGATAAGCGTAAAGGCAAGGGCAAAAACAGTTAAGAGTGGTTTGAGTAGTTTCATAAAAATCTCCTTTATAGATATGAGCCGAACTGGCTAAAGTCAAAGACGTTTAAAAATTCCTGTGCTCGTTTGGTTTGAGGATTAGTGAAGAATTCCTGAGCCGTTCCTTCTTCGGCAATTTTCCCTTGGTCAAGTAAGATAATGCGGTTCGCAATGGCTTGGGCAAACTGCATTTCGTGGGTTACCAGAATCATGGTACGCCCTTCTTGAGCCAAATCATTGATGAGTTCGAGAACTTCACGCACCATTTCTGGATCTAGTGAAGCCGTCACTTCGTCAAAGAGGATAATTTCTGGATGCATGAGAAGGGCACGGACAATTGCCACTCGTTGCTTTTGTCCACCAGATAATTGTCGAGCAAAGCTGTCTTTTTTATCAAGTAGTCCGACGCGTTCCAGTAATTGCAGTGCTTCTTCAGTCACCTCTTTCTTGTCCCGTCCTTGTGCCTTGATAGGACCTAGGATGAGGTTTTGCAGGACGTCCAGATGGGGAAAGAGTTCATAACTTTGAAAGACCATCCCAATCTTTTGGCGAACTAAGTGAAAGTCTTTCTGGTTTCCAATAATGGACTGGCCATCAAGAAGAATATCTCCACCTTGAATGGTTTCTAAGCCATTGAGACAGCGAAGTAGGGTACTTTTCCCGCAACCAGATGGTCCTAGAATGACGACAACTTCCCCCTTTTTGATATCCAGGGAAAGCCCTTGGAGGATGGGATTATCTCCGAAGGATTTTTTCAGATCCTTGATTTCTAATATAGTATCAGACATTTAGTTCCTCCAGTGTTTTTCTAAGTGAGTAGATAGTTTGGAAATGGGGAAGCAAACTGCGAAATACAAGACCAGAATGGTTCCGTAGATCCAAAAGGAAGCAGTTGGGATGGTCAAGCGATTACTATCGATGATTTGCTGTCCCACCTTGGTAACTTCAACGACCCCAATCAAAACAACCAAAGAGGTGGTTTTGATCATCCGAGTGACAAGGTTGATGGCTTGTGGTAGTAGTCTTCTCAAGACTTGTGGAATGATAATGTGATAGTAAAGTTGCAAGTTAGTTAAGCCCAGTGCCTGTCCGCTTTCAAACTGATGTTTAGGGAGGGAAGTGATGGCTCCACGTACCAAGTCTCCCATTTCAGCTGTTCCCCAGAGAGTAAAAACGATAACGGCAGAAGTCTCTCCAGAAATGTTGATATTAAAGTTTCGAGCTAATCCAAAGTATACGATGAAAAGTAATACCAGCTGGGGCATGATACGGATAAATTCCAGATAAAAGCGTGTTAAAAAACGAATAACTCTAGAATGGGAAGTCATGATGATTCCCATGACTGTTCCGAAAATCATTGATAGAAGGACAGAGAGAATGGAAATTCCAATCGTGACACCCAATCCTTGTAAGATTCGCAGGAGATTATTTCCCTGAAAGAGTACTTGCATTCCCGAATCCTGCATGGCGGAGCCTCCTTTCTATCCAGCTAAAGACTAGCGAGATGGGTAGCAGCATGATCAGATAAGCAACTACCAACATGGCCAGTGCAATGTCTGTCTCATAATAGAGTCCAATCAAGTCCTTGGCGACGTACATGAGATCGGCTAAGGCTACTGCAGAGAAAACTGAGGTTTCCTTAATCAAGAAAATCACGTTGGCACTGAAGGACGGCAGAGCCACTGCTGTAGCTTGTGGCAAGACTACGTAGCGAAAAACCTGAACGGGTGTCAGACCGATAGCTAAGCCAATCTCATGCTGGGTTTGACTAACTGCTTCTAGTCCGCTTCGGAAGGATTCCGCCATATAGGAGCCTCCTAAAAAGATGAGGCCAAGAGTTGCACAGACCTCTGAGGAGAGGACAATTCCTATTCGAGGCAGCCCGAAGTAGAGAAAGAAAAGTTGAATCAAAAGGGGTGTGTTTCGAGATAGTTCAATGTAAGCTGTCGCTAGTTGTGCCAAAACAGGGATGCGATAATGGCGGATGATACTAACGATTAGACCAACAAGAAAGGATCCCATAATTCCCCAAACTGCGATATGCAGGGTCAGAAAAAAAGCCTTTTGATATAGTGGTAGATATTGTTCAACAATGGACCAATCCAAAATAGAACCTCCTATCTAGGAATAATATAGCTATTGTAGCACTAAAGGGCATGTTTGGATAATATGAATTTTTTATCACAATGATAGAAAATATTTATCATGTCTGTGATTTGAAATTTCCAGACAAATTTTTTGAAAGGAATCTGAAAAAGGGTTAAGATAGTTTATGTAAGATAAAGTAAACGCTTACTTAATAAGGAGGACACTTTATGTCATATAAAACAAGCAATGCAGAAGGACCTGTAGATTTTATTAACACTTATGATTTGGAGCCAATGGCACAACAAGTCATTCCTAAATCAGCCTTTGGCTATATCGCTAGTGGTGCGGAAGATACTTTCACTTTACGCGAGAACATCCGTGCCTTTAACCACAAACTCATCGTTCCGCATACTCTTTGTGATGTTGAAAATCCAAGTACAGAGATTGAATTTGCTGGTGAAAAATTGTCTTCACCAATTATTATGGCGCCTGTTGCGGCTCATAAATTGGCAAATGAGCAGGGGGAAGTAGCTACTGCACGTGGTGTGCATAAATTTGGTTCTCTCTACACAACTAGTTCCTACTCTACTGTTGACCTTCCAGAAATTACGGAAGCTCTTCAAGGGACACCTCATTGGTTCCAATTTTACTTTAGTAAGGATGACGGGATTAACCGCCATATCATGGACCGTGTCAAGGCTGAAGGCTACAAAGCGATTGTCTTGACGGCGGATGCAACTGTAGGGGGCAATCGTGAGGTCGATAAGCGCAATGGTTTTGTCTTCCCGGTTGGCATGCCGATTGTTGAGGAATACCTGCCAGAAGGTGCTGGAAAATCAATGGACTTTGTTTACAAATCAGCTAAACAACGCTTGTCTCCACGCGATGTCGAATTTATCGCTGAATACTCAGGTCTTCCTGTGTATGTCAAGGGGCCACAATGCCGTGAAGACGTTGAACGTTCGCTTTCCGCAGGTGCTTCTGGTATCTGGGTAACCAACCACGGTGGCCGCCAAATCGACGGTGGGCCAGCGGCCTTTGACTCACTTCAAGAAGTAGCAGAAGCAGTTGATAAACGTGTGCCAATTGTCTTTGACTCTGGTGTTCGTCGTGGTCAGCACGTCTTTAAAGCTTTGGCTTCAGGAGCAGACTTGGTAGCTATTGGCCGCCCTGTGATCTATGGTTTGGCTCTTGGTGGTAGTGTTGGTGTGCGTCAAGTCTTTGAGCACTTGAATGCAGAATTGAAGACAGTCATGCAGTTATCTGGAACTCAGACTATTGAAGATGTCAAACACTTCAAACTCCGTCACAATCCATACAATCCATCCTTCCCAGTTGATTCACGTGATTTGAAGTTGTATTGATAAAGTAGAAAGTCTCCATTTGATGTGGAGATTTTTCTTCGTGTATAGAAAGATTAAATCGTTATCAGAAACTATATAAATATATTTTTCGGTCAAATATCTTGCTAGGGCTTTCAATTTCTGTTATACTGGTCCAGTAATAAAATAATAAAGACATTTGGGGTGCTTTAGGCTGAGATGATACCCATTGAACCTGATACAGTTAATACTGGCGAAGGGAAATGTGAAAAGGTTTTTTTCGTATGTCGAAAAGAACTGTCTAATCTTGTAAGGTAAACTCTAATTCTCGTTTGTAATTGGAGTTTTTTTGTTTATCAAAAGAGGATAGGCTTGACCGCAAGTCTTTTGGTAGCTCTCCTTGAATGCCCCACTTTTCTTTAAAAAAGGAGTTTTTTATGTTGAAAAAATGGCAGTTAAAAGATGTTATCTTACTTGCTTTCTTGTCTATCTTTTTTGGTGGCGTTTTTGTGGGTTCAGGCTATCTGTTTGATATCCTCACCCTAATCTTGGCCCCTCTTGGTTTGCAGGCCTTTGCCAACGAAATCCTTTTTGGTCTCTGGTGTATGGCTGCGCCCATTGCGGCCATCTTTGTTCCAAGAGTCGGAAGCGCAACGATTGGAGAAGTGCTCGCTGCGCTTGCTGAAGTCCTATATGGTAGCCAATTCGGTCTAGGTGCTCTTTTGTCTGGCTTGGTTCAAGGGTTGGGAAGTGAATTTGGTTTTCTTGTGACCAAGAATCGCTATGAAAGTTGGCTCTCTCTAACTGCTAATAGTATTGGGATTACGCTTTTTAGCTTTGTCTATGAATACATTAAATTAGGTTACTACGCCTTCTCCCTTCCTTTTGTCCTTTCCTTGCTGGTGGTGCGTTTTATTTCCGTCTTTTTCTTCTGTACCATTTTGGTTCGTGCCATTGTCAAACTCTATCATCAGTTTGCGGCTGGAGGAAAGGCGTAGATGGGGCTGGAACTACGGGGGATTCAGTCCCCAATCTTTTCGGAGCCAATTGATTTTACTTTTCATGCGCAAGCTTTTACCTTGTTAGTTGGGAGCAGTGGTTCAGGAAAATCCAGTCTCTTTCAAATCATTGCCCAGGTCACTTCCTTGCCCTATAGTGGTCAAGTCCTGATAGATGGGAGCGAGGTTAGTCAGCTTTCTACCGTTAAACGTGTTCAGACGGTTGGTATTCTCTTTCAAAATCCCAATCATCAATTTACCATGGAGAATTTGTTTGAGGAACTGATTTTTACCTTGGAGAATATCGGGCATCCCCTCCAAGAGATTGATACTAAAATAGCTGAGGCAGTCCGGCAATGCCGTTGCGAGGCAATCTTGCACCGTCCCATCCATCACTTATCAGGTGGGGAAAAGCAAAAGGCTGCGCTGGCTGTTCTCTTTGCCATGAATCCTAGGGTCTATCTCTTGGATGAGCCCTTTGCTTCTATTGACCGCAAAAGTAGGATAGAGATATTGGAGATTCTAAAGGAGTTGGCCTCTAATGGGAAGACAGTTATTTTGTGCGACCATGATTTATCAGACTATGAAGCCTATATCGACCATATGGTTGAGTTAATAGACGGACAGCTAAGGGAAGTGTTTCAAATCCCTTCCTCTGAAATGACACAGGTTGCTTCAAAGGAAGTTGCTTCTAGTCCAGAACTATTCCATATGGACCGTGTGACTTGTGAGCTGGGTAATCACCTTCTCTTTTCGATTGCGGATTTCACATTTTACCAAGGGATTTCCTGTATCCTGGGTGACAATGGCGTCGGGAAATCAACCCTCTTTCGCTCCATTCTTCAATTTCAAAAGTATAAAGGTCGCATTACTTGGAAGGGTTGGGTTCTTAAAAAGAAAAAGAGTTTGTATCGTGATCTGACGGGTGTTGTTCAGGAAGCTGAGAAGCAGTTTATCCGAGTCAGCCTGCGAGAGGAACTGCAATTAGATAGTTCAGACTCCGTGAGAAATCAGCGGATTCTCCAAGCATTACGATATTTTAATCTGGAGCAGGCGCTTGATAAGAGTCCCTATCAATTAAGTGGTGGCCAACAAAAGATTCTTCAGCTTTTGACCATCTTGACCAGCAAGGCTTCTGTGATCTTGCTAGATGAGCCATTTGCTGGTTTGGATGATAGAGCCTGCGACTACTTTTGTCAGTGGATGTTGGAGGAGAGCAATCAAGGAAGAAGTTTTTTGATCATTAGCCATCGTTTAGATCCCTTGATCTCTGTGGTTGATTATTGGATTGAGATGACTAGTGAGGGGCTCAGTCATCTCCAAGACGTGACCATCAGCAAACCTCTCCCCTCTCTGAACAATGATACTCTAGGGGAGGTGAGGTAGTATGATCAAAGTAGCAACCAAGACACCAGTTATCAGCCTCTTCTTTCTAATTTTATCCTTGGAAACATCTTTCATTCCTTCGATTGCTCTTAATCTTTCTGTAGTCGCATTTTGCATCCTCTTTATGCTCTATTATCGTCGATTTAAAATGTTAGCTTGGATGCTCTTGCTCGCCATTTTACCATCTTTGGCTAATTACTGGGCAATTCAGTTACATGGGGATGCTTCGCAGGCAGTGATACTTGGGACGAGGGCTTTTGTGACGGTTTGTATTGGTCTTGTCTTTGTTTCCAGTATTTCCCTAAAAGAGCTTTTCTTGTACTTGGCCCAAAAGGGACTATCGCGTTCTTGGGCCTATGCCTTGATTGTGGTATTCAATTCCTTTCCCCTCATTCAGCAAGAAATCAAGTCTCTAAAAGAAGCTTGCTTATTACGTGGTCAAGAACTGCATGTTTGGTCGCCCTTGATTTACAGCAAGGTTCTGATGACGGTCTTTAGATGGCGCCATCTTTATCTGAGAGCTTTGTCTGCGCACGGATATGACGAACATGCACAGTTGGAGAATCGCTATCGAACCTTTTATATTCCTCAAAGGACAACATTGATTTACCTACTTTACTTTTTATTGCTTCAAACCAGCCTATTTCTATAAAGGAGTTATTATGGAATTTACAGATATTGCGATGGAATTATCCAAGGAAGCTTGGCAGGCTTCCTTTCACCATCCCTTTGTTCTACAGTTACAAGAGGGAACGTTAGAACCTTCTATTTTTCGCTATTACCTGATTCAGGATGCCTACTATCTGAAGGCCTTCTCAGAAGCCTATCACCTCTTGGCTGATAAGACTTCAAACCAAGAGATGAAAAGACTCTTGAAACAAAATGCCCAGAGTCTAGTGGAGGGTGAGTTGTTTATCCGTAAACAATTTTTCAAGGAATTAGGAATCAGCGACCAGGAAATGGACGAACAACCGATTGCTCCAACCTGTTATCATTACATTTCTCATATTTATCGACAGTTTGCAGAGCCAAACTTGGGCATTGCTTTTGCTAGTTTGCTTCCATGTCCTTGGTTATACCATGATTTGGGCAAGGCACTTAATCGCAAACCATCCCCGAATCCTCTTTATCAACAGTGGATTGAAACCTATATCACCGATGAGTTAGAACAGCAGATTAAAGAGGAAGAAGCCCTGGTCAATCAGCTCTATCGCGAAAGCGACGAGACGGACAAACAAAAAATGCTAGAGGCCTTCCACCGAAGTGTCCACATGGAAGCCAAGTTTTGGGAGATGGCTTACCAACACCAAACATGGACGAGTGATTTGCAGTCCTTAGAAAAAGAGAAGAAATAGAAAATGAGAAACCACCAATTACAAGTTCACAAATTGACCATTTTATCCATGATGATTGCTCTTGACGTAGTTCTTACACCCATCTTTCGAATTGAAGGGATGGCACCGATGTCCAGTGTAGTCAATATTCTTGCAGGGATCTTGATGGGGCCTGTTTATGCCTTAATCATGGCTACAGTCACAGCCTTTATCCGTATGACGACTCAAGGGATTCCACCTTTAGCTCTTACAGGAGCTACTTTCGGAGCCCTCCTTGCAGGTCTCTTTTATAAGTATGGTCGGAAATTTCACTATTCTGCTCTAGGAGAGATTTTGGGAACAGGTATTATCGGTTCCATTGTTTCCTATCCTGTCATGGTTCTCTTTACAGGATCTGCGGCGAAGCTTAGCTGGTTTATCTACACCCCTCGATTTTTCGGAGCAACCTTGATCGGTACAGCGATTTCCTTTATTGCCTTTCGATTTTTAATCAAGCAGGAATTCTTTAAAAAAGTGCAGGGATATTTCTTTGGTGAAAGGATAGACTGATGCAGAAATTGACAAATCCTTTCCCTCTAGCAACCAGTTCCTTGATTCACTGTATTACCAATGAGATTTCTTGTGAGATGCTGGCTAATGGTATTTTGGCTCTGGGATGCAAACCTGTCATGGCAGATGATCCCCGTGAGGTTCTTGATTTTACCAAACAAAGCCAGGCTCTTTTCATCAATTTGGGACATTTGTCAGCCGAGAAGGAAAAAGCAATCCGTAGGGCAGCTTCTTATGCAAACCAAGCTTCTCTCCCAATGGTAGTAGATGCGGTTGGCATAGCGGCTTCCCCCATTCGTAAGGATTTAGTCAGAGATCTTTTAGACTATAGACCTGCGGTCCTTAAAGGAAATATGTCGGAAATCCGAAGTCTTGTTGACTTAAAACACCACGGAGTCGGGGTCGATGCTAGTGCTAAAGATCAAGAAACTGAGGATCTGCTTCAAGCCTTGAAAGACTGGTGTCAGCTTTATCCGAGTAAGTCATTCTTAGTCACGGGTCCCAAGGACCTCATCGTTTCAGAAAATCAGGTTGCTGTATTGGGAAATGGCTATGCAGAATTAGACTGGATAACAGGGACGGGAGACTTAGTTGGAGCCTTGACAGCCGTTTTTCTTAGCCAAGGAAAGACTGCCTTTGAAGCTTCTTGTCTAGCGGTTTCTTATCTCAATATCTCTGCCGAGAGAATTCTTGTCCAAGGAATGGGATTGGAAGAGTTTCGCTTTCAAACTCTCAATCAGCTCTCTCTCCTAAAAAGAGACGAAAACTGGCTAGAAGCCATCAAAGGAGACTTTTATGAATAGAGAAGCACTCAGACTATATCTGGTAACCAATCGCTACCAAGATTCCTTGGAAAGCTTTCTTGAAAAAGTTGAGACGGCCTGCCGTTCAGGTGTTACCATCATCCAACTACGAGAAAAAAAACTCACAACCAATCAATACTATCAACTGGCAAAACAAGTCAAGGAAATAACCGATACCTATCAAGTTCCCTTGATTATCGATGATCGTTTGGATGTTTGTCTTGCAGTTGATGCTGCTGGTCTGCATATCGGAGACGATGAGCTACCAGTTTCAGTTGCCCGCCAAGTCTTGGGACCTGACAAAATCCTCGGTGTCACTGCTAAAACAGTAAAAAGAGCCCTGGAAGCAGAAACATCGGGTGCGGATTACTTGGGAACAGGAGCCATTTTCCCGACTACGACCAAAGAAAATGCACCCATCACCCTGATTTCAACCTTGAAAACAATTTGCCAAACGGTCGCCATTCCAGTAGTTGCTATTGGAGGCTTGACGTCAGAGAACATTGACCAACTTGCTGCAACTGGTATCGCTGGTGTAGCTGTAGTACGTGATTTGATGCAGGCAGAAGATATAGAGGCAAAAACGCAAGCATTTTTAATAAAGCTGGATGACATTATTTCCTAATCAAAAACTCTCTAATTCCCTTAAAGTGGGAAATAGAGAGTTTTTTTAATCTTTAAAGCTTGTATGGTTGACTGGACCAGAACCATGACCGAGTTGAGGGGCGTCTTGGATGGCTTTTGTAATAAAGGCCTTGGCCTTATCTACTGCCTGATAGAGGGTCTTCCCCTTGGCTAGTTCAGCCGTGATCACTGCAGCAAAGGTACATCCAGTACCATGGGTGTGACAGGTTTGAATTCTTGGGCTTTCCCAGACAAATTGCTCATCCTTGGTAAAGAGGAAATCCTTGGCACCACCTTCAAGATGACCACCTTTGATAACCACAGACTGAGGACCAAATTCTTTTAAAATCAGGCGGCCAGCACGTTGCATATCTTCTGGATTATGAATTGAGAAACCAACAATTTCTTCTGCCTCAGGAAGATTGGGTGTAATAATAGTCGCAAGTGGAAGCAGGTTTGTTTTTAGGTAGGTTCTCGCACTAGTATCTATCAGGGTATCACCGCTTGTTGCGACCATAACAGGGTCAAGCACGTAGGGGCAGTCCAGCTTTTTAAGATAGGGTTGGATAATCTCCATGATTTCAGTAGTTGCCAGCATACCAGTTTTTACAGCCTGAGGCTTGATATCCGAAAAGACGCTCTCCAATTGGGCTTTCAACATTTGAGGAGAAACGTGCTCGATTAGCTGAACGCCTCTGGTATTTTGAGCGACAAGACTGGTCACAACTGCCATTCCATAGACATCTCTAGCTTGGAACGACTTCAAATCAGCCATAATGCCAGCACCGCCACTAGGGTCTGTCCCAGCAATGGTCAGAGCAACGGGTAAATAAGTCATCTAAAACCTCCCAACCAACTGAAGTTTGTATTTTTAAGAACAAGCAAGTCTGTTTTAGGAAGGAAATAGAAGACTGGTAGTCGACATTATCATTTCCACTTCCATCAGCTAGCATTACCTAGATTGAGTCAAAGGGATCTAACAGTCGTTAATCTCAGCTTTACGCACCCCTAGTGGTTGTTTTCTTTTTTCTACAGTATAGCATATTTTTATAGTATATATAGAAAAATTTGACTGCAAATCTCTCGTTACATGATTAGAATTCTATTTTTCGAAAAAATAATAAAAATTATAGTTGACAAATGTAGATTTTTGGAATATACTGATAACTGTAATCGACAAATGTAGATTTAGGAGGTGTGATTATGCAGATTTCAGATGCAGAATGGCAGGTCATGAAGATTATTTGGATGCAAGGAGAGCAGACCAGTAGGGATTTGATCAGGGTTCTGGCGGAGCGGTTCGACTGGTCCAAGTCAACCATTCAAACTCTTTTGGCTCGTTTGGTTGAGAAAGAGTGTCTGACAAGGGAAAAAGAAGGCAAGTCCTTTGTTTATTCAGCCCTTTTAACTCTGGACCAAAGTCGGGATTTACTTGTCCAAGATATCAAGGACAAGGTTTGTTCTCGTAGGATTAAGAACTTGTTGGCTGATTTGATTGCTGAATGTGATTTTACTCAGGCTGACTTGGAAGACTTAGAAGCTGTGATTTCTAAGAAGAAATCAAGCGCTGTAACAGAAGTAAGATGTAATTGTATGTAAAGGAGACGTCATGTTAAATAGTATTGTAACCATTATTTGTATTGCCCTTATCGCGTTTATCTTGTTTTGGTTTTTCAAAAAGCCTGAAAAATCTGAACAAAAGGCCCAGCAAAAAAAGGGTTACCAAGAGATTCGAGTGGAAGTCATGGGGGGCTATACGCCTGAGTTGATTATCCTCAAGAAATCAGTGCCAGCCCGCATTATCTTTGACCGCAAGGACCCTTCACCCTGTCTAGATCAGATCGTCTTTCCAGACTTTGGAGTGCATGCGGACTTGCCTATGGGTGAAGAGTATGTAGTGGAAATCACACCTGAGCAAGCTGGAGAGTTTGGCTTTGCATGTGGTATGAACATGATGCACGGCAAGATGATTGTAGAGTAGGAGGAGATGATGACAGAAATTGTGAAAGCAAGCCTAGAAAATGGCATTCAAAAAATCCGTATCCGAGCTGAAAAAGGCTATCATCCAGCCCATATCCAACTCCAAAAAGGGATTCCAGCTGAGATCACCTTTCATCGTGCAACCCCTTCAAACTGTTACAAGGAAATTCTTTTTGAAGAAGAAGGTATTCTAGAACCAATCGGTGTGGACGAGGAGAAGACAATTCGTTTTACTCCTCAAGAATTAGGCCAACATGAATTTTCTTGTGGTATGAAGATGCAAAAGGGGAGTTATACCGTAGTTGAGAAGACTCGAAAATCTCTATCACTTTTACAGCGTTTTTGGATTACTAGTATCTTTACTGTGCCTCTTGTGATTCTCATGATTGGGATGTCGACAGGAGGAATTAGTCACCAAGTCATGCGTTGGGGAACCTTTTTAGCCACAACACCGATTATGCTAGTAGCAGGTGGTCCTTATATCCAAAGTGCTTGGGCTAGTTTTAAAAAGCACAATGCCAACATGGATACCTTGGTTGCTCTGGGAACCCTAGTGGCCTATTTCTATAGCTTAGTTGCCCTCTTCGCTGGTCTCCCCGTTTACTTTGAAAGTGCTGCATTTATCTTCTTCTTCGTTCTTATGGGAGCCGTTTTTGAGGAGAAAATGCGGAAAAATACTTCCCAAGCTGTGGAGAAATTACTTGACTTGCAGGCTAAAACTGCAGAAGTCTTGCGTGAGGATAACTATGTTCAAGTCCCCTTGGAGCAAGTCAAGGCAGGTGACCTGATTCGAGTGCGTCCCGGTGAAAAGATTGCGGTTGATGGTATCGTAGTGGAAGGTGTCTCTAGTATTGATGAGTCTATGGTGACAGGTGAGAGTCTGCCTGTGGACAAGACAGTTGGAGATACCGTCATTGGTTCAACCATCAATAATAGTGGAACACTTGTTTTTAGAGCAGAAAAAGTTGGTTCAGAGACTGTTTTGGCTCAGATTGTGGATTTTGTGAAGAAAGCTCAGACAAGTCGTGCGCCGATTCAGGACTTGACGGATAAAATTTCAGGGATTTTTGTCCCAGCAGTTGTCATTTTAGGGATTGTGACCTTTTGGGTTTGGTTCGTCTTGCTCAGGGATAGTGTAGTTGTGCTTGGAGCGAGCTTTGTGTCTTCGCTTCTCTATGGAGTAGCAGTTCTGATTATTGCCTGCCCTTGTGCATTGGGACTTGCAACACCGACAGCCCTTATGGTGGGGACAGGTCGCAGTGCCAAGATGGGAGTTCTCCTCAAAAATGGAACGGTTCTACAGGAAATCCAGAAAGTCCAAACTATTGTTTTTGATAAGACAGGAACTTTGACGGAAGGGAAACCTGTGGTCACAGATATCATCGGCGACGAAGTAGAGGTGCTTGGATTGGCAGCTTCCTTGGAAGAAGCTTCTCAACACCCACTGGCTGAGGCCATTGTCAAGCGAGCGACTGAAACTGGACTTGAGCTTCACACTGTGGAAAATTTCCAAGCCTTGCACGGAAAAGGTGTGACTGGGATTATCAATGGGAAACAAGTCTTGCTGGGGAATGCTAAACTTTTAGCTGACCTTGCTATTCCACATGATTATCAAGAACGATTTGATTTGCTTGAGAAAGAAGCAAAAACAGTTGTCTTCCTATCCGTAGATGGTCAGTTAAAAGGCTTAATTGCCTTGCAGGATGTCCCTAAGGAAAATGCTCGAGAAGCCATTGCTAAATTAAAGAAACGCGGCCTCAGAACGGTCATGCTTACTGGAGATAATGTTGGAGTAGCCCATGCTATTGCAGAGCAAATTGGGATCGAAGAGGTCATTGCAGGTGTCTTGCCAGAAGAAAAAGCGCATGAAGTCCATCAACTACAAGAGGCTGGTAAAGTAGCCTTTATCGGAGATGGTATCAATGATGCGCCAGCCCTCAGTGTAGCAGATGTTGGGATTGCCATGGGCGCAGGAACCGATATTGCTATTGAGTCGGCAGGGATTGTTCTTACTCACAATGATTTGACAGGAGTGGTTCGAGCCTTTGATATGAGTAAGAGAACCTTCAATCGTATCTTGCTCAATCTCTTCTGGGCCTTTATCTACAATGTCATCGGAATTCCGATTGCAGCTGGTGTCTTTTCAGGGATTGGATTGGCCCTCAATCCAGAACTGGCTGGTCTAGCCATGGCCTTTAGTTCTGTATCTGTTTTAACCAGTTCACTCATGCTAAACTTTAGTAAAATAGACTAAAAGCGAGCTTACTCGCTTTTTTATTATAAAACAGTTTTCTAAAGCGTTTTCAATCTGTGCTGTAATAGAGAATGCAAACTTCTGAGCACATTCTTAGGATACTCAAAGTAAATGTGGTAAATTAGGATTGTAAATTTACTGAATCGCTTTCAAACAACATATAAAAGCGCTTTTTGTAAATGTATGAAATTATTTTGAAGGAGAGTTATCATTATGACTCAAGGGAAAATTACTGCATCTGCAGCAATGCTCAACGTATTGAAAACATGGGGCGTAGACACAATCTACGGTATCCCATCAGGAACACTCAGCTCATTGATGGACGCTTTGGCTGAAGACAAAGATATCCGCTTCTTGCAAGTTCGCCACGAAGAAACAGGTGCTCTTGCAGCGGTTATGCAAGCTAAATTCGGCGGCTCAATCGGGGTTGCAGTTGGTTCAGGTGGACCAGGTGCGACTCACTTGATTAACGGTGTTTACGATGCAGCTATGGATAACACTCCATTCCTTGCTATCCTTGGATCACGTCCTGTTAACGAACTCAACATGGATGCCTTCCAAGAATTGAACCAAAACCCAATGTACAACGGTATCGCTGTTTACAACAAACGTGTCGCTTACGCTGAGCAATTGCCAAAAGTAATCGACGAAGCTTGCCGTGCTGCAGTTTCTAAAAAAGGTCCAGCTGTTGTTGAAATCCCAGTAAACTTCGGTTTCCAAGAAATCGACGAAAACTCATACTATGGTTCAGGTTCATACGAACGTTCATTCATCGCTCCTGCCTTGAACGAAGTTGAAATCGACAAAGCTGTTGAAATCTTGAACAATGCTGAACGCCCAGTTATCTACGCTGGTTACGGTGGTGTTAAAGCTGGTGAAGTGATTACTGAATTGTCACGTAAAATCAAAGCACCAATCATCACAACTGGTAAAAACTTTGAAGCTTTTGAATGGAACTACGAAGGTTTGACAGGTTCTGCTTACCGTGTTGGTTGGAAACCAGCCAACGAAGTGGTCTTTGAAGCAGACACAGTTCTTTTCCTTGGTTCAAACTTCCCATTTGCTGAAGTTTACGAAGCCTTCAAGAACACTGAAAAATTCATCCAAGTCGATATCGATCCATACAAACTTGGTAAACGTCATGCCCTTGACGCTTCTATCCTTGGTGATGCAGGTCAAGCAGCGAAAGCAATCCTTGATAAAGTAAACCCAGTAGAATCTACTCCATGGTGGCGTGCAAACGTGAAGAACAACCAAAACTGGCGTGATTACATGAACAAACTCGAAGGTAAAACTGAGGGTGAATTGCAATTGTACCAAGTTTACAATGCTATTAATAAACATGCTGACCAAGACGCTATCTACTCAATCGACGTAGGTGACACTACTCAAACATCTACTCGTCACCTTCACATGACACCTAAGAACATGTGGCGTACATCTCCACTCTTTGCGACAATGGGTATTGCCCTTCCTGGTGGTATCGCTGCTAAGAAAGACAATCCTGATCGCCAAGTATGGAACATCATGGGTGACGGTGCATTTAACATGTGCTACCCAGATGTTATCACAAACGTTCAATACGACCTTCCAGTTATCAACGTTGTCTTCTCAAATGGTAAATATGCCTTCATCAAGGACAAATACGAAGACACAAACAAACACTTGTTTGGTTGTGACTTCCCTAATGCTGACTATGCGAAAATCGCTGAAGCGCAAGGTGCTGTAGGATTTACAGTTGACCGTATCGAAGATATCGATGCAGTTGTTGCAGAAGCTGTTAAATTGAACAAAGAAGGTAAAACTGTTGTGATCGATGCTCGCATCTCTCAACATCGTCCACTTCCAGTAGAAGTACTTGAATTGGATCCAAAACAACACTCAGAAGAAGCAATCAAAGCCTTCAAGGAAAAATACGAAGCAGAAGAACTCGTACCATTCCGCCTCTTCTTGGAAGAAGAAGGATTGCAATCACGCGCAATCAAATAATTCCTCTCATCGAAAATCAAATGTAAACGTTGTAGATTTTATTCTTTGATTTTCTTAGAGTAGAACTTGAAAAGATCGGAGCAATCCGGTCTTTTTATGGAGGATAGTAAATGAATTTAAATCAATTAGATATCATCGTTTCAGATGTTCCTCAAGTCTGTGCTGACTTGGAGCGTATTTTGGATAAAAAAGCCGATTATGTTGACGACAGTTTTGCTCAGTTTACTATTGGCAGTCATTGTCTTATGTTGTCAGAGAAACATTTGATTTCTTTGGAAAACTTTCAGTCAGGAATCATTCTTCACATTGAGGTTGAGGATGTAGAGCAGAACTACAAACGGTTGAAAGAGCTTGGTGCCGACATTTTACACGGTCCGGCTGTAACTGATTGGGGAACGGAATCGCTACTAGTTAAAGGTCCAGCTGGTCTAGTGATTGATTTTTATCGTATGAAGTAGGGCGCGTAGTCATTTGACGTTAACCTTAGCTATTTTTAAAACAGAAATTGAGAATGTGAATTATTAAAAGATCGGAGCAATCCGGTCTTTTTCTGTTTCCTCTTTCTTATCACAAGATTGTGATAGTTTACATCTTCATAACAAAAGCTACAAAGTCTTGATTGTCTTGAAAAAAGATTATAAAATATGATTCATAAAAATGAAAGAGGTTTTGAAAATGTCTGAAAAACAAATGAAAACTTTGGGTTGGGTAGCGACCTTCATGTCCGTTATGATGTATGTGTCTTACTTCCCACAAATCATGAACAACTTGGCTGGTCAAAAAGGAAACTTCATCCAACCCTTGGTCGCAGCCATCAACTGTAGTTTATGGGTTTATTACGGCTTGTTCAAAAAGGAAAGAGATATTCCCCTTGCTGCTGCCAATGCACCAGGTATCGTTTTTGGCCTAGTAACGGCTATCACGGCTTTGGTTTAAAAGGAGACTGGTTTCAGTCTGTTTTCTAGCAAAGTATAGTCTTAAGTGAAAATTTTATGGTGAGTTGAGGAAAACAGCCTATTGACAGCGAGCTTTCTGAGTGTTGCTTTAGAGGTTCCTCCATCAAGTAAAAGATTATTTCGTTACTATTTTTATAAAATCTTCTCCCTACTTTATAAGATGTGAAAAAGAGTTCAATTAGATCGAGCTTTTTGCTATAATGAGGGGAGAAAAACAGACAGGAGAATAAGATGTCAGAACCATTATTTTTACAATCAGTTATGCAAGAAAAAATCTGGGGCGGAACCAAGCTACGTGATGAGTTTGGATACGACATCCCAAGTGAAAAAATTGGCGAATACTGGGCTATCTCAGCCCACCCAAATGGTGTTTCCAAGGTAGCAAATGGTCGTTTTGAGGGAACAGACCTAGCTACTTTGTATGCGGAACACCGTGAATTATTTGGTAACCGTCCAGAGCCTGTATTTCCACTCTTGACCAAGATTCTCGATGCCAACGACTGGCTCAGTGTCCAAGTTCACCCAGACGATGCCTATGGATTAGAACATGAAGGCGAGTTAGGGAAAACAGAGTGCTGGTACATCATCGCTGCAGATGAAGGTTCAGAGATTATCTATGGCCATAATGCCAAGTCAAAAGAAGAACTCCGTAAGCAAATCGAGGACAAGAACTGGGATGCCTTGCTGACCAAAGTGCCAGTTAAGGCTGGAGATTTCTTCTATGTTCCGAGTGGCACCATGCACGCTATCGGAGCAGGCATCTTGATTCTTGAAACTCAGCAGTCTAGCGATACCACCTATCGTGTCTATGACTTTGACCGCAAGGACGACAAGGGCAACTTGCGTGAACTTCACCTTGAAAAATCCATCGATGTTTTAAACATTGGAGAGCCTGCCAATAGCCGTCCTGTAACTATCAAAGCTGATGATTTGCGTTCAACTCTTCTTGTGTCTAATGACTTCTTCGCAGTTTACAAGTGGGAAATTACTGGAAAAGTTGACTTTGAAAAGACAGCTGACTACAGCCTGTTCAGCGTCTTAGCTGGTCAAGGTCAACTGTCTGTTGATGGGACAAACTATCCAATCCAAAAAGGCAGCCACTTTATCCTACCAAGTGATGTTGAAGCTTGGACCTTGGAAGGGCAAGGTTTGGAATTGATTGTTAGCCATCCATAAAAAAGAAAGGGCCTGAGTTCATTACTCAAGTCCTTTTTGATTACATAAATTGGGCGATAAAGACCACAATGATGATGATAGGAATGATAAAACGAAGAAGGAAAAGCCAGACTTGGAAAAGTCCCTGTTTCCATGCTCTTTCATCGAGATGTAGTTCCTCCATAGCAAGAGCCTTTTTAAAGATGTAGCCTGTAAAGAGAGAAAGGCAGAGGGCTCCAAATGGCATGAGAAGATTGGAAACCAAGAAGTCCATAGCGTCAAAGAAGGTCTTCCCAAAGATATGAACGTCCGCCATAACACCGTAAGATAAGGCTGAAGGAATTCCAAAAACAAAGGTCAAGATTCCTAAAATGGCACTCCATTTAGCACGCTTGCTGTTGTCCTGATTGGTGATATTGCCCACATTGATTTCCAGCATCACTACGGAAGAAGTGACCGTCGCAAAGAGGAATAGCAAGAGGAAGAGGATGTAGAAAATGGTTCCAAAAGGCATCTTGTCAAAGAGTTGAGGCAAGACGATAAAGAGCAGGCTTGGTCCCCCTTCAGACTGGATATTGAAGGCTGACATGGCTGGGAAAATGGCTAGTCCTGCCATGATGGATACCGAGATGTTCATGGCTACGATGGAAATCCCTGACTGGACCAGATTGGTTTTCTTGTCCAAGTAGGAAGCATAGGTCAGCATAGCTGTCACCCCTAGTGAGAGGGCAAAGAAAGATTGTCCCAGAGCATAGAGGAGCCCAGCACTGGTTAGTTTTGAAAAGTCTGGTTTGAGGAAGTAGAGAACCCCTTCCATGGCGTTTGGCAAGCTGAGAGAGCGTCCAATAATCACGACAAAGATGATAAAGAGTAGCGGCATCATGACTTTTGAGGCTCTTTCAATCCCTCTTTGAACCCCACGTGATACAATAAAGATATTCAACAAGATAAAGGTAGCTTGTGCGCCGAGGGCAATGGCTGGATTTGAAATGATTGAAGTAAATAACTGAGCATAATCACCCGTTCCACCAAGTTGGAACAATTTCCCAAACTCAATGCCCAAATAGACTAGAATCCAACCTCCAATAACACTGTAAAAGGAGAGAAGGATAAAGAGGGCAAAGGCACCAATCCAACCGATAAAGTTGTACTTGCTATTGTTGCCCAGTTTTCCAAAGGCTTTGATAGCGGAAACGCCAGCACTACGACCAAGGGCAAATTCAGCAAGCAGGAGCGGGAAACCGATTAAAATGGTAGAAATGAGAAAGACTAGTAAAAAGCCTCCACCGCCATTAGCAGCAGTCATGTAAGGAAACTTCCAAACGGCACCAAGTCCGATGGCTGAACCAGCAGACGCTAGGATGAAGCCTAGTTTTGAGCCCCATTGCGATTTTTCTGACATAGTTGAAACTCCAATCTCGTTTTTTTAATAAGAAAAGGCTACTTGAGTTGTCAAATAGCCCTCTCTCAATGGCTCTTTATGAGCCTTCTGTTTGATTGATAGACTTGACTATCCTATCATGTTTTCTAAGGTCTGTCAAGAAAACCATTTTCAAGTTTTCACACCTTTCTCAAATAGTTAAAAATTTTTCGCAAAAACGCTTGACTCTGACCTAAGGGTAGGGGTTATACTATTCTTGTAAGGAGGAAATCATGTACCATATAAAAGAAGCTGCGCAGCTTTCAGGTGTCTCTGTCAAGACCCTGCACCACTACGATAAGATAGGACTCTTGGTTCCCTTAAAGTCGGAAAACGGCTATCGAACCTACAGTCAAGAGGATTTGGAACACCTGCAGGTCATTCTGTATTACAAATATCTAGGTTTTTCTTTAGAAAAAATAGCAGAGCTGTTAAAGGAAGAAAGGACAGATTTATTGCCTCATTTGACTAGGCAGTTGGACTATCTAACTCGAGAAAGGCAACATCTGGATACTTTGATTTCCACCTTGCAAAAAACCATTCAAGAACAAAAAGGAGAAATAGAAATGTCTATTGAGGAAAAATTTACTGGATTTAACTACCGAGACCATCAAAAATACCACCAAGAGGCGGTAGAGAAATATGGTCAAGAAGTCATGGGACAAGCGCTTGAACGCCAAAAAGGTCGCGAAGACGAGGCCACAGCCGCCTTTAACCAAGTTTTTCAATCCTTAGCACAAAACCTTCAAGCTGGTCTGCCTGAAACAGCGGCCAAAAACCAAGAAGAAGCAGCCAAACTCTTGCAAGCTATTCGTACTTATGGATTTGACTGCTCTATTGAGGTATTTGGCCATATCGGTAAAGGCTACGTCTACAACCCAGAGTTTAAGGAAAACATTGACAAATTTGGACCTGGAACAGCCCAGTACACATCAGATGTTATTACCCACTATGTTCAAACTCAGATAAAATAAGCATCGCTGGAGATTTGTCCTGCTCCGCTAAAAAAGCTAAATCTTCTGTTTAACTTTTTAGGGAGCAGGTCATTTTAGTTGTTATCTTTTTGGAAAGCATTCTGGTCCCAGACTCTTTACTTTGTTGCTAAAGGGAAATTCATTTTTAAAGTTTTTGCATTGTCAACTCTGAGTGATTAGTTCGCCTTGATAAAATCAGTAAAAAAAGATATGATAGTAGGAGAAAAATGAGGTCAAGAGTGATGGATAAAAATAGAATTGGAACAGAGACACAGCAGGTGCTTGAGGATGTTTTGGATAAGGCTGGATTGCGTGAGGGGGCTCTCTTTGTCCTTGGACTCTCGTCTAGTGAGGTTTTAGGTGGGCAAATCGGCAAGGATTCCAGCCAAGAAATTGGCGAAATTATTGTGAAGACGATTCTGGATATCCTAGAGGAAAGAGGGATTCACCTAGCTGTTCAAGGCTGTGAACACGTCAATCGTGCCCTCGTCGTTGAACGTCAGGTGGCAGAGCAGTTTGGTCTGGAAATCGTCAGTGTCCTTCCGACTCTTCATGCAGGAGGTTCGGGTCAGTTGGCGGCCTTCAAGTTTATGCAGGATCCAGTGGAGGTTGAATTTATCAAGGCTCATGCGGGATTGGATATTGGAGATACCGCAATTGGTATGCATGTCAAGCATGTGCAAGTTCCGATTCGACCAGTTTTGCGAGAGATTGGCCATGCCCATGTAACAGCTCTAGCTAGTCGTCCAAAGCTAATCGGGGGTGCGCGTGCGCAGTATCCACAAGATTCTATTAGAAAGATGTGAGAATGAAAAAAAGAAAAGAACAGTTTCAAAAAAACCTAAAGTATTCTATTCGTAAATTGACTGTTGGAGTTGGTCCTGTAGCAATCGGGGCCTTTCTTGTTGGTGCTAGTTTGTTATCAGCTGGTAGAGTCCAAGCAGATGAATTAGCTGAAGTGAATTCAGTCCATTACCGTTATCTGGCGGAACAAGAATTAACCGAATCTGAAAAAGCCTTGATTCATCATGAAGTTCCTACAGAATTTCAAGATGAAGATATTATTTATGTCGTTTATCGCAAGAAGGCAACTAACAGTCAAAAACTTCCCTATACAGGAAGTAAAGAATTTGCTTTAGCAGGTCTTGGTCTTGCAACAGCATCTTTAGCTGTTTTTTTGGTGTCTAAAAAACAGCGTCGGAAAGTTCTTGGAGTGCTTTTGATTGGTTCTCTTGGTGTCAGCAACTTCATTCCTTTTGCTACTTTTGCCTTTGAGAATAAAGAGTTACTTTCTTACAATCAAACGATCTCGGCCTCCTCAAATGAAGAATTAGCGAAAGGTGTGATCGATATTGAAGGATATGAGTATATTGGTTATTTTAAAGGAACTGATACAAAAGTAGCAAGTTTTTCTAAAAAAGGGAAATCTCTAGTCCAAGACAATGCCCCAGATTATACTGGGAAACTTGAAAGTAAAGGTACCCAAGAAGAAGGCAAAAAGGGTCAATCGCTTGTCCAAGACAATTCCCCAGCGTATACTGAAAAGCTTGCAAGCAAAGGCACCCAGGAAGCTGGTAAAGAAGGCGAGTCCCTTGTCCAAGATAGTTTGCCAACGTATACTGAAAAACTTGAAAGCAAGGGCACTCAAGAAGTAGGTAAAGAAGGCGAGTCCCTTGTCCAAGATAGTTTGCCAGCGTATACTGAGAAACTTGAGAGCAAGGGCACTCAAGAAGTAGGTAAAGAAGGCGAATCCCTCGTTCAAGGCAATTCCCCAACGTATACTGGGAAACTTGAAAGCAAGGGTACTCAGGAGTCTGGTAAAGAAGGCGAATCCCTCGTTCAAGACAATTCCCCAGCGTATACTGGCAAGCTTGAAAGCAAGGGCACTCAGGACCCCGGCAAGGAAGGCCAATCTCTAATTCAAGATAGTTTACCAGCCTACACTGAAAAGCTTGAGAGCAAGGGCACTCAGGAAACTGGTAAGGAAGGTCAATCTCTAATTCAAGATAGTTTGCCAGCGTATATTGACAAGCTTGAAAGTAAGGGCACTCAAGAACCCGGCAAGGAAGGCGAATCCCTCGTTCAAGATAGTTTGCCAGCCTATACTGGAAAACTTGAAAGCAAAGGCACTCAAGAAGTAGGTAAAGAAGGCGAATCCCTCGTTCAAGACAATTCCCCAGCGTATACTGGCAAGCTTGAAAGCAAGGGCACTCAGGAACCCGGCAAGGAAGGTGACTCCCTTGTTCAAGATAGTTTGCCAACGTATACTGGGAAACTTGAAAGCAAAGGTACACAATTCCCCGGCAAGGAAGGTGACTCCCTTATTCAAGAGGATCTTCCAGAATATACAGTAACTGAAGGAACAATTACTAAAGACACAATCGCAGAGATTGACTACCAGACGGAAATCATTGATGATCCTACAAAATACACTGACGAAGAAACAGTGGTTCAAAACGGTGAAAAAGGGATCCAAGTTACCAAAACGACTTATAAAACTGTCGAAGGTGTTGAGACTGACCAAGTTTTAAATACAACAACCACTGTCATCAAAGAACCAGTCACTAAAAAAATAAGCCGTGGTACGAAACCAATAGAAGGCACTCTTGTAGAAGAAAGTCTTGAAAAAATTCCGTTTAAGGAGATAGTCGAAGAAGATGCGCAACTGAAAAAGGGCGATAAAGTTACGGTCCAAGAAGGAAAAGACGGTCAGAAAAAGGTTATCAAAACCTACAAGACCATCAAAGGAATCAAGACGCAGGAAGCTCCTGAAATTCTTGAACAGGTCATCGAGTTAGCCCAAGACCGTATTGTTAAACTAGGTACCAAAAACTTCGAAAAGCCAGTGTTGACTTTTTCAAGGGTTGATATTCAGGATTTGAAACGCTCATCTCAGATTCACTATAATCTGGAAAATCCAAGTAAGGCAGCGGTTAAATCGATCACTTTAACCCTGAAAAAAGGCGACGAAGTCGTCAAAACCATGACGGTTTCACCGAATAACTTGACTGCAACTCTAACAGATTTGCAGTATTACAAGGACTATAAACTCGAAACAAAAATGGTTTATGATCGTGGTGAAGGAAACGAGGAAGAAATTCTCAAAGAAGAACCACTGAGAATTGATTTAAAAAAGGTCGAAGTTAAAAATATAAAAGAAACAAGCCTCATAAGTGTTGACGACAATGGCGTGGAAACGGATAGTAGCTTCTTAACCTCTGTTCCAAGTGATGTAAGGCCTTACTATCTAAAAATTGCTACACGTGATAATAAGATGACGCGTCTTGCGATTGACAAAATTGAAGAAGTGATAGTCGATGGAAAAACGCTTTATAAGGTCACTGCCAAAGCGCCTGACCTCGTTCAGCATACAGATGGCAACCAGCTCAGTGAAGAATACATTCATTACTTTGCCAAACCAAAAACTCATGAGGGGAATGTCTACTACGATTTCAATGAACTTGTAAAAGCAATGCAGGCCAATCCATCTGGTGAATTTAAAATTGGTGCGGACTTGAATGCGGTTAATGTTCCTGCAGCTGGTAAATCATATGTAACGACGAAGTTCCGAGGCAAGCTATCAAGTGTAGACGGTCAACGATACACGATTCATAACTTGGAACGTCCACTATTAGGTGATACCGAAGGCGCCCACATCCATGACCTTAACCTTGGTAAGGTAAACATTCATATGCCATGGGCAAATAGAGTTGCTCCCTTGGCTGCTGTTGTAAAAAACACAACGATCAATAATGTGAAAGTAACGGGTACAGTTGTTGGAAATAATGACGTATCAGGTTTGCTCAATAAAATTGATAATAACGGCAGATTAACAAATGTGGCATTCATTGGTAAGCTTCATGCTGGTGGGAATCAAGGCGCCTTTCTTGCTGGAATTGTTGGAGAAAACTGGAAAGGTTCTGTTGAGAAGGCCTATGTTGATGCACAAATAACGGGTAATAAAGCGAAAGTTGCAGGCATCGCCTATTGGTCACAAAATGGTGGGGACAACCATGCAGTTTATCGAGACGGAGCCATTAAAAAATCTGTAGCTAAAGGTACTATCGATGTCAGAGAACCGATTAGCGCGGGCGGTGTTGTAGGCAGTACAAATGCCTTGGGCTCCGTTGAAGATACTGTTTCAATGATGAAAGTTAAAAATGGTGAGATTTTCTATGGCTCATCTGATATTGATGATGATCCTTATTGGACAGGTGACCGCTTAAATCGAAACTTTGTTGTTACTGGTGTGAGTGAAGGAAAATCTTCATATAGATATTCTAAACAACAGCATCGTATTAAGCCTATTTCGCAAGAAGAAGCAGACAAGAAAATTGCTGCTTTGGGAATCACAGCGCATGAGTATGAAATCAATGAGCCTATTGTAGATAAATTAAACCGTTTGACACAGCGTGAAGACGAGTACAAGGCCACTCAAGACTACAGAGCTGACCGCGAACTTGCCTATCGCAATATTGAAAAATTACAACCATTCTATAATAAGGAGTGGATTGTCAATCAAGCTAATAAACTAAATGCTAGCTCAAACTTGGTGACCAAAGAAGTCCTTTCTGTTACTGGTTTGAAAAATGGACAGTTTGTAACAGACTTGTCAGCTATTGATCAGATCATGATTCACTATGCTGATGGTACCAAAGAAGAATTGGCCGTTACTGCCAAAGCTGACTCTGATGTAAAACAAGTCAAAGAGTACGAAGTGGCCAACCAGAATATCGTTTATACGCCAAATATGCTAGTGAAAGATCGTGCTGGTTTGATTGCAAAGGCAAAAGAAACATTATCCAGTGTAGAATTGATTTCTCCTGAGGTGCGAGCTCTTATGGACAAGCGGAACAAACCGCAAGAAAACACGGATGAACGAAAAAATGGCTATATTCGTGATTTGTTCTTAGAAGAAAGTTTTGTTGAAGTAAAACAAAATCTTGGAAACTTGGTGAAACAAATTGTTGAAAATGAAGATCATCAACTAAATGATGATGAAGCTGCTCAACGTGCTTTCATTAAGAAGGTTGAAGACAATAAGGCCAACATTATGATGGGGCTTGCTTATTTGAACCAATACTATGGCATTAAATATGATGGATTGTCGATCAAAGATATTATGATGTTTAAACCAGATTTTTATGGTAAGAACGTGAATGTCTTAGATCGCTTGATCACTATTGGCTCAAAAGAGAACAATCTTAAGGGCGACCAATCCCAAGATGCGTATAGTCGAGTGATTGCAGGTGCTACAGGTAAAGGAAGCCTCCATGAGTTTCTAACATATAACATGAAATTGTTTACAAATGAAACCGATATGAATGTTTGGTTTAAAAAGGCAATTGAAAAGAATGCTTATGTGGTAGAACAGCCATCATTGAACCCAGATTTTGCTCATAAGAAGTATCGTCTATATGAAGGGATTAATAATGGCGTGCATGGTCGGATGATTTTGCCTCTATTAAACTTGAAGAACTCGCATCTCTTCATGATTTCGACCTATAATACCATTTCTTTTAGTGCTTTTGAAAAATATGGTAAAAATACTGAGGAGGCTCGTGAAGCCTTCAAGAGTGAAATCAATAAGAGAGCAAAAGAGCAGGTGAACTACTTAGACTTTTGGTCAAAATTAGCTGCTGATAATGTACGTAATAAGCTCCTCAAGAGTGAAAATAGTGTTCCAACACCTGTTTGGGACAATCATGATGCGCCGGGTATCGGTTGGGCAAACCGATATGGTCACAAGGATGGGAAACCAGATTATGCTCCGATTCGAGAGTTCTTTGGACGGATCCATAAATATCATGGCTATCAGTATGGATATGGTGCTTACGCATATATCTTTGCAGCTCCAAATCAGCAAGATGCTGTCTACTTTGTTATGACAGAGTTGATAAGTGATTTTGGTACATCGGCCTTTACGCATGAAACGACTCACGTGAATGATCGTATGGCTTACTATGGCGGTTGGTATCATCGTGAAGGGACGGACTTAGAGTCCTTTGCGCAAGGTATGCTCCAGTCACCATCGTTGACAAATCCAAATGGTGAATACGGTGCCTTAGGTTTGAACATGGCTTATGAACGTCAGAATGATGGCACTCAAATCTACAATTATGATCCAAACAAGTTAAAGAACCGTGAAGAAATTGATCACTATATGAAGAACTATAACGAGGCTCTGATGTTGCTGGACCATCTAGAAGCAGATGCAGTTATTGGAAAACACTTGGACGACAACAGCAAGTGGTTCAAGAAGATGGACCGAGAATGGCGTACGAACGCTGACCGAAACAATCTGAAAGGCGAACCACATCAATGGGATAAATTGCGTGATTTAACGGATAATGAGAAAAAATTGACGATTACGAGCATTGATCAATTGGTTGATCATAACTTCGTTACAAAACATGGTATGCCAGGGAATGGACGTTATCGTTCGGAAGGTTTTGACAGTGCTTACCAAACCGTAAATATGATGTCGGGTATCTTTGGTGGAAACACCAGCAAGAGTACAGTTGGTTCGATTTCATTCAAACATAATGCTTTCCGTATGTGGGGATACTATGGTTATCTTAACGGGTTTATTGGTTACGCTTCAAACAAATATAAGGCGGAAGCTAACAAGGAAAACAAAGGGTTGTTGGGTGATGACTTCATTATCAAGAAAGTCTCTAATGGCCAATTTGATACTCTTGAAGCATGGAAGAAACATTGGTATAAAGAAGTCTATGACAAAGCTCAAAATGGCTTCATTACAATCGAAATCAATGGCAGATCTATCTCTACTTATGCTGAGTTGAAGTCCTTATTTGATGAAGCTGTTCAAAAAGACCTAGATAGCATGGAAAATCCAAATATAAAGAATCATTATAAAAATACTGAAGATCTTAAATGGAAGGTTTACAAACAGCTCCTTCAAAAATCAGATGGATTCTCTGGAAATTTATTTGCCAAAGCATCGTTATAAAGTCGAAATGACTAAAAAGGTGGATCAGCTTAAGCTGCATCTGCCTTTTTGTGCTATACTTAAGATATGCATAGAAAAACAGTGATTGATTTTAGAGCTTTGGGGGCGAGATACACCTTTACCCAACCGATTAAAGAGTTAAAAACGAGAGATTTATCAGAAGTGGCAGACTTGCTGGCACAAGTGGAAAACTACCAAGAGCAAGGCTATTATGTCGTGGGCTATGTCAGCTATGAGGCTGCACCTGCTTTTGAGGAAAAATTAACCGTTCACAAGCTTCCTCTACTGGGCGAGTATTTGCTTTACTTTACCGTTCACGATAGGGTGAAAACATCGCCTATTCCTCTGACTTATGAAGAAGTAGATCTTCCTTCAAAGTGGCAGGAAGAAACATCTGCAGAGGACTATGAAAAGGCTATTGCCCAGATTCACCATCATTTGCGACAGGGGGATACCTACCAGGTCAACTACACCGTCCAACTCAAGCAAGACTTAAGTGCCAATCCTTTTGCCATTTACAATCGTATGGTGGTAGAGCAGGAGGCGGGCTACAATGCTTATATTGAACATGACGAGATGGCAGTGATTTCCATGAGTCCAGAGCTCTTTTTTGAGCAAAATGACCGGGAATTAACAACTCGCCCGATGAAAGGAACAACCCAGCGGGGAGTGACTGACCAAGAAGACCTTGCCCAAGCTAGCTGGTTGGAGCAGGATCCTAAAAATCGCTCTGAAAATATGATGATTGTGGATCTCTTGCGCAATGATATGAACCGTATTTCTGAAGTGGGCAGTGAATATGTGGAGCGTCTATGTCAAGTGGAGCAGTATTCAACTGTTTGGCAGATGACGTCGACCATCAAGAGTCAGTTACGATTGGATGTGGACTTGGTTGCCATTTTTCGCTCTCTCTTTCCTTGTGGATCCATAACGGGAGCGCCGAAAATTGCGACTATGGAAATAATCAAGAACTTGGAACCCCAACCCAGAGGAGTCTACTGCGGAACGATTGGTCTCTTGCTTCCAAATGGGCGACGAATTTTCAATGTCGCCATTCGAACCATTCAACTGCATCAAGGGAAAGCCATCTATGGAGTGGGTGGCGGCATTACTTGGGATAGCACCTGGGAATCTGAATACCGTGAGGTTCATCAAAAGGCGGCAGTTCTTTATCGTAAACAAGCTCGTTTCCAACTTATTACTACAGGGAAAATCAGCCAAAAGAGTTTGCTGTTTGAAGAGCAACATTTGGAAAGACTGACAAAGGCGAGTCGTTATTTTGCCTATCCTTTTGATCCGAAAAACCTGAGACAAAAGATAGAGGAAGAGTGCAAAGTTTGTGATATTAATCAAGACTACCGTTTGCGAATTAGTCTCAGCAAATCTGGAGAGCTGGAACTCAGTCGCCAAGTATTAACACCCCTTAGTCCGACCTTCTGCCAAGCCAAACTTTGCCTGCAGGAAGCGGATTTGAATCAATCCTTTACCTACTTCAAAACCACTCACCGACCACATTTGAACCTAGGAGAACAGGAAATCATTTACCATAATGCAACAGGAGAGCTATTGGAAACCTCTATCGGGAATCTAGTTTTGAAAATTGCTGGAAAACTCTACACACCGCCTACCAACCTACGAATTTTGCCGGGGATTTATCGTCAGCATTTGCTGGAAAGAAAACAGGTAGAGGAAAAAGTCTTGACTTTAAAAGACCTAGCTCAGGCGGAGGATATCTACGGCTGTAACGCAGTCAGAGGCTTGTATGAGTTGGAAGTGATATAACTATGGATTTTTCAATTTAGTTTCAGATTTATTTGTTAATATTTAATATTTAATTTGAAAGAAAAATTAAGCATATGATATACTATGGGTATAAATCATTAAAAACATGGAGATTTTTATGAAAAAATCAAAAAAAATTTTAGTAACCAGCTTAGCAACTGCAACACTGGGACTTATTTCATTTGCAGATACAACTGGAGCCTTTCCTTTTTCGGCTCAGCATGTTTCTGCTCAAGAAAAGGACGCACCTAAAAATGGTAAGGTTGTAAAAGAGAATACAACTTCGGCGCCAAATCAAGCTGAGAAATCGAAAACACCAGCGCAAAATCCTGCTGAGAAACCGAAAACACCAGCACAAAAACCTGCTGATAAACCAAAAACACCGGCACCAAAACCCGCGTCGAAGCCAGCACCAAAACCCGCGCCAAAGCCAGCACCAAAACCCGCGTCGAAGCCAGCACCAAAACCCGCGCCGAAGCCGGCACCAAAACCCGCACCGAATCCGGCACCGAAACCCGCGCCGAAGCCGGCACCAAAACCCGCGCCGAAGCCGGCACCAAAACCCGCACCGAATCCGGCACCGAAACCCGCGCCGAAGCCAGCACCAAAACCAGCTGAGAAACCGAAAACGCCAGCACCGAAACCCGCTGAGAAACCGAAAACGCCAGCTCAAAAACCTGCTGAGAAACCAAAAACACCAGCACAAAAACCTGCTGAGAAACCAAAAACACCAGCACCAAAACCAGCTGAGAAACCGAAAACGCCAGCTCAAAAACCAGCTGAGAAACCGAAAACGCCAGCACCAAAACCAGCTGAGAAACCGAAAACGCCAGCTCAAAAACCTGCTGAGAAACCGAAAACACCAGCACCAAAACCAGCTGAGAAACCGAAAACGCCAGCTCAAAAACCTGCTGAGAAACCGAAAACGCCAGCTCAAAAACCAGCTGAGAAACCGAAAACGCCAGCTCAAAAACCTGCTGAGAAACCGAAAACACCAGCACAAAAACCTGCTGATAAACCAAAAACACCGGCACCAAAACCGACTGAAAAAGCTAAAGAAACAACTCCTAAACAGGATAAATCACAATCTAAAGTTCAGTCTGGCTGGGTAGGAAATTACTACCTCAAATCAGATGGAAAGAGAGCTAAAAATGAATGGGTAGATGGTGGTCGTTATTATGTTGATTCTGATGGAAAAAAGGTTAAAAGTGACTGGATTTATGATAAAAACTATGGTTCATATTATTATCTAACAGCAGAAGGAAGCTCTGCTCGCAATAAATGGGTAGGAAATTCTTATCTCAAATCAGATGGAAAGATGGCCAAGAATGAATGGGTAGATGGTGGCCGTTACTATGTTGATTCTGAAGGCAAAATGGTAAGGGAAAAATGGGTAGATGGTGGCCGTTACTATGTAGGATACGATGGTGTGCGGCAACCAAAACCAGCAGATGGGAACCAGTACAATGCTGCTTTAAGGAGAGCGAAAAGCTATAATTCGTGGGCAAATATGTCAAAAAAAGCTCTCTATGACCAATTAATGTTTCATGGTTTTTCAAGTTCAGCAGTGCAGTATGCCATCGATCACTTGAATGCAGATTACAAAGCAAATGCCTTAGCTAAAGCAAGAGAATACCGAAAATATAGTAATATCTCAAAAATTGAAATTTATGACAGGCTAACTTCTTCTTGGATTGGAAAATTTACAAAAGAAGAAGCAAACTATGCAATTCAACATTTAGGTGACTAATTTTTACAAATAGTGAAGCAAATGAGATGTTTTAATTTTGGCTTGTAGCCTGCAAACCTTTGCACAAAACAGACGATTCTGTTATACTATATCTGTAAGCATTTTCAATTAAAAAGGAGAAGACGATGAGTCAAAAGATTATTGGGATTGACCTTGGTGGAACATCTATCAAGTTTGCAATTTTAACTCAAGAGGGAGAAATCCAAGAAAAATGGTCTATTAAGACCAATATTTTGGACGAAGGAAGCCATATTGTAGATGATATGATTGAGTCTATTCAGCATCGTTTGGACTTGCTTGGATTGTCAGCTACAGACTTCCGAGGCATTGGGATGGGATCACCTGGTGTGGTTGACCGTGAAAAAGGGACTGTTATCGGTGCCTACAACCTAAACTGGAAAACCCTTCAACCGATTAAAGAAAAGATTGAAAAAGCCTTGGGTATTCCATTCTTCATCGACAATGATGCCAACGTAGCTGCTCTTGGTGAGCGCTGGATGGGTGCTGGTGACAACCAACCGGACGTTGTCTTTATGACACTTGGTACCGGTGTTGGTGGTGGTATCGTCGCTGAAGGAAAACTGCTTCACGGTGTGGCTGGTGCAGCAGGTGAGCTTGGCCACATCACTGTTGACTTTGACCAACCAATCGCATGTACTTGCGGTAAGAAAGGTTGTCTTGAGACAGTTGCTTCTGCAACAGGGATTGTCAACTTGACTCGTCGTTATGCAGATGAATACGAAGGCGATGCTGCCTTGAAACGCTTGATTGATGACGGTGAAGAAGTAACTGCTAAAACTGTTTTTGACTTGGCTAAAGAAGGGGACGACCTTGCCTTGATCGTTTACCGTAACTTCTCACGTTACTTGGGAATTGCTTGTGCTAATATCGGCTCCATCCTCAACCCATCAACGATTGTTATCGGTGGTGGGGTGTCAGCAGCTGGAGAATTCCTTCTCCAAGGCGTGCAAAAAGTTTATGATGAAAATACCTTCCCTCAAGTACGCACATCCACTAAATTGGCTCTTGCAACTCTAGGAAATGACGCTGGAGTTATCGGAGCAGCATCGCTTGTATTGCAATAAGATAGATTGATAATAGAGCTTGGTGTTTATCAAGCTCTTTTTTAGAAATCAAATAAAACGGAATAGGTTTAAATTTTGGGAAGGAGTCGCTAGATGAACACATCAAAACAGCCCATGCTTGAATTAGCATTATCTATCGCTATGGAAGCTCATAGAGGGCAATTTGATAAGGCAGGGATAGATTATATAGAACATCCAATTTTTGTTGCGAGCCAAGTTGATTCTGAAGAAGAGAAAGCAGTGGCTCTACTACATGATGTTATTGAGGATAGTTCTGTTACTGCTGAAGAGTTACTAAATGCGGGTTTACCAGAAACAGTAGTTGCTGCCGTTCAGGTTTTGTCAAAGAAAAAGGGACAAGACTATCAAACATATCTAGAAAATGTGAAATCTAATTCTCTAGCACGCGTTGTCAAATTAGCAGATTTAAAACATAATTCAGATTTATCGAGACTGAGTTCTGTCACTGACAAGGATTTGGAACGATTAGAAAAATACAAGAATGCGATTGATTATCTGAGTATGTAGAAAAGCTCTTTTTATGCTATACTAGTTAAGACTACAAAAGAGGTAAGCGTAAATGACAAAAGCAGATACGATTTTTAAAGAGAATATTGAACGAATCCTCAAAGACGGTGTCTTTTCTGAGCGGGCTCGTCCTAAGTACAAGGATGGGACTGTTGCCAACTCCAAGTACATAACGGGTGCCTTTGCGGAGTATGATTTGTCTAAGGGGGAATTCCCCATCACAACCTTGCGCCCGATTGCTATCAAATCCGCCATCAAGGAAGTACTCTGGATTTACCAGGATCAGTCTAATAGCCTAGAAGTGCTCAATGACAAGTACAATGTCCACTACTGGAATGACTGGGAAGTGGGAGAGACGGGGACCATCGGTGAGCGCTATGGGGCTGTGGTTAAAAAGCACGATATCATCAACAAGATACTCAAGCAGTTGGAAGCCAATCCTTGGAATCGTCGTAATATCATCTCACTCTGGGATTATCAAGCTTTTGAGGAGACGGAAGGCCTCCTTCCATGCGCCTTTCAGACCATGTTTGATGTCCGTCGTGTTGATGGGGAAATCTATCTGGATGCGACCTTGACCCAGCGCTCTAATGACATGCTAGTGGCCCACCACATCAATGCCATGCAGTATGTGGCTCTTCAAATGATGATTGCTAAACACTTTGGCTGGAAAGTAGGGAAGTTCTTCTACTTTATTAATAATCTCCATATCTATGATAATCAGTTTGAACAAGCAGAGGAATTGCTCCGTCGTGAGCCGTCAAACTGCCAACCACGTTTGGTCTTGAATGTACCAGATGGGACCAATTTCTTTGATATCAAAGTGGAGGACTTTGAGTTAGTTGACTATGATCCAGTCAAGCCACAACTGAAGTTTGATTTGGCTATTTAAGAAAATAAAAAGAAGTTGAGATTTCTCAACTTCTTTTGTTGCTTAATGTGATACGCGTCGGCGAGCTGCTTTTTTGCGGTTTTCTTCGATGAAAGCTGCTTTTTGCTCTTCTGGCTCAATCACTTTCTTTTTAATTGCGTATACTGCACCTGCAACGGCAGCGACAGTTCCTGCGACACCTGTTACAAGACCTTTAGCGAATCCTTTAGCCATGAGTCTTCCTCCTTTATCTTCCCGATCAGCCAGACTCCTCAAGAGGTAGCATTTTTCTGACTGACCTTTTTATGATATAATAATAGTAACGAAAAAATGGGAATTTTTCAAGGAAAAAAGATGAAAACAAAAATAATTGTGATTGTTGGGCCGACTGCTGTTGGGAAGACAGCCCTTGCTATTGAAGTAGCCAAGCGCTTTGGTGGAGAGGTGGTCAGTGGTGACAGTCAGCAAGTATACAGAGGGTTGGATATTGGGACGGCCAAGGCTAGCCCAGAGGAGCAAGCAGCTGTTCCTCATCATTTAATCGATGTTAGAGAGGTAACCGAGTCTTACTCGGCTTTTGATTTTGTTTCAGAAGCTAAGGCAGCCATAGAGGACATCCAAAGTCGTGGCAAGCTTGCTATTATCGCTGGAGGCACAGGGCTTTATATCCAGAGCTTGTTGGAAGGCTACCATCTAGGTGGGGAGACACCTCATGAGGAGATTTTAGCCTATCGAGCTAGTTTGGAGCCTTATTCAGATGAGGAATTAGCCCATCTCGTGAAGCAAGCAGGTCTTGAAATTCCCCAGTTTAACCGTCGTCGAGCTATGCGGGCCTTGGAAATCGCCCATTTTGCTCAGGATTTGGAGAATCAAGAGACCTTGTATGAACCATTGATTATCTGCCTGGATGATGAACGAAGTCAGCTTTATGAACGTATCAATCGTCGAGTAGATTTGATGTTTGAGGCCGGGCTTTTGGATGAGGTCAAGTGGCTTTTTGACCATTACCCTGATGTGCAGGCTGCTAAAGGCATTGGCTACAAGGAACTCTTTCCATATTTCCGTGGGGAGCAAACTCTTGAGGAAGCGAGCGAGAGTCTCAAACAGGCGACTCGTCGTTTTGCCAAGCGCCAGTTGACCTGGTTCCGAAATCGCATGCAGGTCACCTTTTATCAGATTGGAGATTCTGGCGTGCAGGACCGCATTTTAAGCCAGATTGAGGAGTTTTTAAATGATTGAAACGGAGAAAAAAGAGGAACGAGTCCTGCTCATTGGTGTTGAACTGCAGGGCATGGATAATTTTGACCTCTCCATGGAAGAACTGGCTAGTCTAGCCAACACTGCTGGAGCAGTCGTAGTCGATAGCTACAGACAAAAACGTGAAAAGTATGACTCCAAGACCTTCGTCGGTTCTGGTAAGTTGGAAGAGATTGCACTCATGGTAGATGCGGAAGAAATTACTACTGTCATCGTCAATAATCGTTTGACTCCACGGCAAAATGTCAATCTAGAAGAAGTTCTCGGTGTCAAGGTCATTGACCGTATGCAGTTGATTCTGGATATCTTTGCCATGCGGGCTCGAAGCCATGAAGGAAAACTCCAAGTTCATTTGGCTCAGCTCAAGTATCTCTTGCCTCGCTTGGTTGGTCAGGGGATTATGCTCAGCCGTCAGGCAGGGGGAATTGGTTCCCGTGGACCTGGTGAAAGTCAGCTGGAACTGAACCGTCGTAGTGTTCGTAATCAAATCACAGATATCGAGCGCCAGCTCAAGGTGGTTGAGAAAAATCGGGCGACAGTCAGAGAAAAACGTCTGGAGTCAAGTACCTTTAAGATTGGTTTGATTGGCTACACCAATGCTGGGAAATCAACCATCATGAACACCTTGACCAGTAAGATCCAGTATGAAGCAGACGAGCTGTTTGCGACTCTAGATGCGACAACCAAGAGTATCCATCTGGGGGGCAATCTACAGGTAACCTTGACTGATACCGTCGGCTTTATCCAAGACCTACCGACTGAATTGGTGTCCAGTTTTAAGTCAACCTTGGAAGAAAGCAAGCATGTGGATCTTCTGGTTCATGTCATCGATGCCAGCAATCCTTATCACGAGGAACATGAAAAAACGGTTCTGTCTATCATGAAAGACTTGGATATGGAGGATATTCCTCGCCTGACTCTTTACAATAAAGCGGATTTGGTGGAGGATTTCACGCCGACCCAAACGCCTTATGTCCTCATTTCTGCCAAGTCTGAGGATAGTCGTGAGCAGTTGCAAGCATTGTTTTTAGAGAAAATCAAGGAGATTTTTGAAGTCTTTACTCTGCGCGTGCCTTTTTCTAAGTCTTACAAGATTCATGATTTAGAAAGTGTAGCGATTCTGGAGGATCGCGATTATCAGGATGACGGAGAAGTCATCAGAGGCTACATTTCGGAGAGAAATAAATGGAGGTTAGAAGAATTTTATGACTGATATCAAAACTTTGGCCCTCAAGTATGGTGGCTATACAAGCTTAGACAAGCTTTATTTAGCTCAACTTCTAGCTGGTAAAACAGAGCAGGAGCAGCTAGCTCTCATCACACCTCCACCAAGTGTCGTCAATGCCTACTTTGCTGAACTCTACCAGAAAAAGAGTCCTGAAGCTGCGACGGATTATTTTGCAGAACTCAGTCATGAACTGAACCTCTACAATGCTGAGCCAAGTTTCACCTTTGAAAATAAGCCTTTTATTCGTCTTAATTTATCTGGCAAATCCTTTGGCTTTTGCTATGAGAGTAAGGGGCTGGGGCGGATTTTCTCTGAAAATGAAGAGGAAATCTCGGATGACTTGCTTTTTGAGATTGCGCAAATTTTCCCCCATCAACTCGTCTTTGAAGAGTCTGGAAAGATTTATATGAAGCATGTCGGGGACGAGGAAGTTGTTAGTGTAGAAAATCTCACAGCTTTGACAGACTTGGAAAACTTAGCAGATGGTCGCAAACGTCTCAAAGGCTATAGCCAAGAGGATTTACTGCAAGAAGCTGCTGCTTTTTCTGGCAAGCGCTATTTCCGATCGGAAAACCGCACAGCCATGTTATATATTGATTAATTAGAAAGTATCGAATGGATATTCAATTTTTAGGAACAGGGGCTGGTCAGCCCTCTAAAGCCCGCAACGTCTCTAGTCTCGCTCTGAAACTCTTGGACGAGATTAACGAAGTTTGGCTCTTTGACTGTGGAGAAGGAACGCAAAATCGTATTCTGGAAACCACGATTCGACCACGTAAGGTCAGCAAAATCTTTATCACCCACCTGCATGGAGACCACATTTTTGGTTTACCAGGTTTTCTCTCCAGCCGTGCTTTTCAGGCTAATGAAGAGCAGACAGATTTGGACATTTATGGGCCGCAAGGGATCAAGTCATTTGTCTTAACCAGCCTTCGTGTGTCAGGTTCTCGCCTGCCTTACCGTATTCGTTTTCATGAATTTGACCAAGATTCCCTTGGGAAAATCCTTGAGACCGATAAATTCACTGTGTATGCAGAGGAGCTGGACCACACTATTTTCTGTGTCGGCTATCGTGTCATGCAAAAGGATCTAGAAGGGACCTTGGATGCTGAGAAACTCAAGGCTGCTGGTGTCCCATTTGGCCCGCTCTTTGGAAAAATCAAAAACGGGCAAGATGTTGTTCTAGAAGATGGCACCGAGATCAAGGCAGCAGACTATATCTCAGCACCACGACCTGGTAAGATTATTACTATTCTGGGTGACACCCGAAAAACCAATGTCAGTGTGCGTCTGGCTGTCAACGCCGATGTCCTTGTCCACGAGTCGACTTATGGCAAGGGAGATGAAAAAATTGCTCGCAATCACGGTCACTCAACCAATATGCAGGCAGCACAAGTAGCAGCAGAAGCAGGTGCCAAGCGCCTCCTGCTCAATCATATCAGTGCTCGTTTCCTCTCAAAAGATATCAGTCAGCTCAAGAAAGATGCAGCAACTGTTTTTGAAAATGTTCATGTGGTCAAAGACTTGGAAGAAGTGGAAATTTAGAAGATTGAGAAAGGATAAATATGTCTACAATTCTCATTACAGGTGCCAGTGGTGGTCTAGCCCAAGAAATGGTCAAACTCTTGCCAGATGACCAACTCATCTTACTAGGTAGAAACAAGGAAAAACTGTTGGAGCTATATGGAAATCATCCCCGTGTAGAATTGATTGAAATCGATATTACTGATGACTCAGCCCTAGAAGATCTGGTAGCTGACCTCTATCTCCGTTATGGCAAGATTGATGTCTTAATTAACAACGCTGGCTATGGAATTTTTGAGGAATTTGACCAGATTTCTGATCAAGATATTCACCAGATGTTTAAGGTCAATACCTTTGCTTTGATGAATCTGTCTCGTCGTCTTGGAGCTCGCATGAAGGAAAGCCGAAAGGGGCATATTATCAATATCGTCAGTATGGCAGGTTTGATAGCGACTAGCAAGTCCAGTCTCTACTCAGCGACAAAGTTTGCAGCGATTGGATTTTCAAACGCTCTGCGCCTCGAACTCATGCCCTATGGTGTTTATGTGACGACAGTCAATCCAGGACCGATTCGTACTGCCTTTTTTAACCAGGCAGACCCGGATGGCAGCTACCTCAAGTCTGTTGATCGCTTTCTCTTGGAACCAGATGCAGTCGCTAGAAAGATTGTCAAAACCATAGGAAAAAACAAAAGAGAACTCAATCTCCCAGTTTTGTTGAACCTAGCCCATAAGTTTTATACTCTCTTTCCTAAGCTAGCTGATAAGTTGGCAGGGGGAGTCTTTAATTATAAGTAAAAGGAGTTCCTTACAAAAGGAACTTTTTTATCATGTTTTACTGAGTGTCAAAAATTGTTTGTTTTTGTTCTAAATCTACATTCACTTTTTTTGAATCTTCTACAAATTATAGAAAAAACAACAAAAATTATGATTTTTTAGTTTGGAGGATTGAAGTTATCTATATCATTTTATAGAATAAGTATAAAGTCCATTGAAGCGTTATCCGTTATCAAAAATGGAAGCGGTTACTAAAGGGAGGGTTTTATGGAAAAAGGCCATTGGAATCGTAAAATAGTCTACAGCATTCGTAAGTTTGCCGTAGGAGCTTGCTCTGTCATGATTGGAACCTGTGCGGTTCTATTTGGAGGAAGTGTCATTGGAGAATCACCAGTTTTCGCGGATGAAACTCCTATCGCCCACACTGTGGAACAAGCAAAAGAGGAAAGTCCGGCAGTGGAGGAAAAAGAAGATCAAGCCGTAGCAGAGCACAAGGATACTGCAAGTGTCGACCAGAGTCAAGCTGCTCCAATTGAAGCAAGCAAACCAGAGGTGAAAGAAGAGGAACCTGTAGCTCCAAAAGAGGAGAAAGCATCTCTAAAACCTGAAGAAACTGCTCCAAAGGTAGAATCTCAAGTTTCAAGTCAAGAAAAGCCTGTCAAGGAAGATTTGAAAGCTGCGACAAATGAAGAAGTGAATCAAATGATTGAAGATAGAAAAGTGAATTTTAATCAAAATTGGCACTTTAAACTCAATGCGAATCCTAAAGAAGCTGTGAAATCAGATGCCGATGTATCAACATGGCAAAAATTGGACCTTCCACACGACTGGAGTATCTTTAACGATTTTGACCATCAATCACCTGCTCAAAACGAAGGTGGACAGCTCAATGGTGGTGAAGCTTGGTATCGTAAGACCTTTAAACTTGATGAAAAAGACCTCAAGAAGAATGTTCGTTTGACTTTTGACGGTGTCTACATGGATTCTCAAGTCTATGTCAATGGCCAGTTAGTGGGACATTATCCAAATGGTTATAACCAGTTCTCATACGATATCACCAAATACCTTCACAAAGATGGTCGTGAGAATGTGATTGCTGTCCATGCGGTTAACAAACAACCAAGTAGCCGTTGGTACTCAGGTAGTGGTATCTACCGTGATGTGACCTTGCAAGTGACAGATAAGGTTCATGTTGAGAAAAATGGGACAACCATCTTAACGCCAAAACTTGAAGAACAGCAACATGGCAAGGTTGAAACTCATGTGGCTAGCAAAATCGTCAATACAGATGATAAAGACCATGAACTAGTGGCAGAATATCAAATCGTTGAACGCGGTGGTCAGGCAGTGACAGGTTTGGTTCGTACAGCGAGTCGTACCTTGAAAGCACATGAATCAACAAGCCTTGATGCGATTTTAGAAGTTGAACAACCAAAACTCTGGACAGTTTTAAATGATAAACCTGCCTTGTACGAATTGATTACGCGTGTTTACCGTGACGGTCAATTAGTCGATGCTAAGAAAGATTTGTTTGGTTACCGTTATTATCATTGGACTCCAAATGAAGGTTTCTCTTTGAATGGTGAACGCATTAAATTCCATGGTGTTTCCTTGCACCATGACCACGGAGCGCTTGGAGCAGAAGAAAATTATAAGGCAGAATACCGTCGTCTCAAACAAATGAAGGAGATGGGCGTTAACGCCATCCGTACAACTCATAACCCTGCAAGTCCACAGACCTTGCAAATCGCAGCAGAACTTGGTTTGCTCGTTCAGGAAGAGGCCTTTGATACTTGGTATGGTGGTAAGAAACCTTATGACTACGGACGTTTCTTTGAAAAAGATGCTACTCACCCAGAAGCTAGAAAAGGTGAAAAATGGTCTGACTATGATCTTCGTACCATGGTCGAAAGAGACAAAAATAACCCAGCTGTCTTCATGTGGTCTATCGGAAATGAAATCGGTGAAGCCAACGGTGATGCACACTCACTTGCAACGGTTAAACGCTTAGTAAAAGTGATTAAAGATGTTGATAAGACTCGTTATGTTACCATGGGAGCAGATAAGTTCCGCTTTGGAGATGGTAGTGGTGGTCATGAGAAGATTGCCGAAGAACTTGATGCAGTTGGTTTCAACTACTCAGAAGACAACTACAAGAAACTTCGTGCGAAACATCCAAAATGGTTGATTTACGGTTCAGAAACATCTTCAGCAACCCGTACACGTGGTAGCTATTATCGCCCTGAACGTGAGTTGAAACATAGTAACGGACCTGAACGTAACTACGAACAGTCTGACTATGGCAATGACCGAGTTGGCTGGGGTAAAACGGCAACAGATTCATGGACTTTTGACCGTGACAATGCTGGCTATGCTGGACAGTTTATCTGGACTGGTACGGACTATATCGGTGAGCCTACACCATGGCACAACCAAAACCAAACTCCCGTTAAGAGCTCTTATTTTGGAATCGTAGATACAGCTGGTATTCCAAAACATGACTTCTATCTCTACCAAAGCCAATGGGTTTCTGCCAAGAAGAAACCAATGGTACACCTTCTTCCTCACTGGAACTGGGAAAATAGAGAATTGGCATCGAAAGTTGAAGATGCAGACGGAAAAATCCCAGTTCGTGCCTACTCTAACGCTGCAAGCGTAGAATTGTTCTTGAACGGTCAATCTCTCGGCGTTAAGACCTTCAACAAAAAACAAACCAGCGATGGTCGTACCTACCAAGAAGGTGCCAATGCCAAGGAACTCTATCTTGAGTGGAAGGTTGCGTACCAACCAGGTACCTTGGAAGCTGTAGCTCGCGATGAAGCTGGAAAAGAAATTGCACGTGATAAGATCACTACTGCAGGCCAACCAGCAGGTGTTCGCCTCGTCAAGGAAGAACATGCAATCGCAGCAGATGGAAAAGACTTGACCTACATCTACTACGAAATCGTTGACAGTCAAGGAAATGTAGTGCCAACTGCCAATAATTTGGTTCGTTTCCAATTGCATGGACAAGGTCAACTGGTAGGTGTTGATAATGGGGAACAAGCCAGCCGTGAACGCTATAAGGCGCAACCAGATGGTTCTTGGATTCGCAGAGCCTTTAACGGTAAAGGTGTTGCCATTGTCAAATCAACTGAACAAGCAGGTAAATTTACACTGACAGCTCATTCAGATCTCTTGAAATCTGGTCAAGTAACAGTCTTTACTGGTAAGAAAGAAGGACAAGAAAAGACAGTTCTAGGAACAGAGGTACCAAAAGTACGTACTGTTATCGAGAAAGAACCAAAAATGCCGAAGACCGTAGCTTTTGTCTACAGTGATGGCAGTCGTGAAAAACGTCCAGTAACATGGTCTCCTGTAGATGTAAGCCAAGCTGGAGTTGTGACTGTTAAAGGTATGGCAGATGGACGTGAGGTAGAGGCTCGTGTCGAGGTTCTAGCAATTGCGAAAGAACTACCAACTGTTAAACGTGTTGCTCCAGGAACAGACTTGAATGCTGTTGATAAATACGTTTCTATCGCTGTAACAGATGGAAGCGTTCAAGAATACGAAGTTGATAACTGGGAGATTGCGGAAGCAGATAAAGCTAAACTTTCAGTTGCAGGATCACGTATTCAAATGACTGGCCAACTAGGAGGCGAAACCGTTCATGCTACTCTTGTGGTAGAAGAAGGAAATCCAACTGCACCTGTAGTGCCAACTGTAAGTGTTGGTGGTGAAGCCGTTACAGGCCTCACTAGTCAACATCCAATGCAATACCGCACTCTTGCTTATGGTGCCCAATTGCCAGAAGTCACAGCAAGTGCTGAAAATGCAACTGTTACAGTCCTTCAAGCAAGTGCAGCAAACGGTATGCGTGCAAGCATCTATGTTCAACCAAAAGATGGTGGTCCTCTTCAAACATACGCAATTCAGTTCCTTGAAGAAGCACCGAAAATTGACCACTTGAGCTTACAAGTAGAGCAAGCTGACGGTCTCAAAGAAGACCAAACAGTCAAATTGTCTGTTCGGGCTCAATATCAGGACGGAACGCAAGCAGTTTTACCAGCTGATAAAGTGACCTTCTCTACAAGTGGTGAAGGGGAAGTCGCAGTTCGTAAAGGAATGCTTGAGTTACATAAACCAGGAACAGTCACACTCAAAGCAGAATATGAGGGGGCTACAGGTCAAATCGATCTCACGATCCAGGCCAATACTGAGAAAAAAGTAGCCCAATCTATCCGTCCAGTAAACGTAGTAACAGACTTGCATCAGGAACCAAGTCTTCCAGCAACAGTAACGGTTGAGTATGACAAAGGTTTCCCTAAAGCCCACAAAGTCACTTGGCAAGCCATTCCAAAAGAAAAACTCGACCACTATCAAACCTTTGAAGTTCTAGGTAAAGTTGAAGGTCTTGATCTTGAAGCGCGTGCTAAAGTATCTGTAGAAGGTATCGTTTCAGTTGAAGAAGTTAGTGTGACGACCCCAATCGCAGAAGCACCGCAATTACCAGAAAGTGTTCGTACCTACGATTCAAATGGTCACGTTTCATCAGCTAAGGTTACATGGGATGCGATTCAATCAGACCAATACGCTAAGGAAGGTGTCTTTACCGTCACTGGTCGCCTAGAAGGTACGCAATTAACTACCAAACTTCATGTTCGTGTGTCTGCTCAAACTGAGCAGGGGGCAAACATTTCTGACCAATGGACAGGTTCAGAATTGCCACTTGCCTTTGCTTCAGACTCAAATCCGAGCGACCCTGTTTCAAACGTCAACGATAAATTGATTTCCTTTAATGACCGCCCAGCTAACCGTTGGACAAACTGGAACCGTAGTAATCCAGAAGCTTCAGTCGGTGTTCTATTTGGAGATTCAGGTATCTTGAGCAAACGTTCCGTTGATAATCTAAGTGTCGGATTCCACGAAGACCACGGAGTTGGTGTACCGAAGTCTTATGTGATTGAATATTATGTCGGTAAGACCGTTCCAACCGCCCCTAAAAACCCTAGCTTTGTAGGTGAGGAAAACCATGCCTTTAATGATCCTGCAAACTGGAAAGAGGTAAGCAATCTCAAAGCACCAGCTCAACTCAAGGCTGGAGAAATGAATCATTTCAGCTTTGATAAAGTTGAGACCTATGCGGTTCGCATTCGTATGGTTCGACTTGATAGCAAGAAAGGAACTTCTATCACAGAAGTACAAATCTTTGCGAAACAAGTTGCAGCAGCCAGACAAGGACAAACAAGGATCCAAGTTGACGGCAAAGATTTAGCAAACTTCAACCCTGATTTGACAGACTACTACCTTGAGTCTGCAGATGGAAAAGTTCCTGCAGTAACGGCAAGTGTTAGCAACAATGGTCTCGCGACTGTTGTTCCAAGCGTTCGTGAAGGTGAGCCAGTTCGTGTTATCGCGAAGGCTGAAAATGGCGACATCCTAGGAGAATACCGTCTACACTTTACAAGCAATAAAGACTTGCTCTCTCGTAAACCAGTTGCCACGGCCAAACAAGCTCGCTTGTTGCAACTAGGGCAACCTCTTGAATTGCCAACTAAGGTTTCTGTTTACTTCACAGGTAAAGACGGTTACGAAACAAAAGACTTGGCAGTGGAATGGGAAGAAGTTCCAGCAGAAAAGCTGACAAAAGCAGGTCAATTTACCGTTCGAGGCCATGTTCTTGGTAGTGACCTTGTTACTGAGTTTACTGTACGAGTGACAGACAAACTTGGTGAGGCTCTCTCAAACAACCCTAACTATGATGAAAACAGTAACCAAGCCTTTGCTTCTGCAACCAATGATATTGATCCAAGTTCACATGACCGTGTAGACTATATCAATGATGGAGACCACAATGAAAATCGTCGTTGGACAAACTGGTCTCCAACACCATCTTCTAATCCAGAAGTATCAGCAGGTGTAATCTTCCGTAAAAATGGCAAGATTGTCGAACGGACTGTTGCGCAAGCCAAACTCCACTTCTTTGCAGATAGTGGTACGGATGCACCATCTAAACTTGTTTTGGAACGCTATATCGGTCCAGACTTTGAAGTGCCTACCTACTATTCAAACTATCAAGCCTACGATGCAGCCCATCCATTCAACAATCCAGATAACTGGGAAGCTGTTCCTTATCGTGCGGATAAAGACATTGAAGCTGGTGATGAAATCAACGTAACATTTAAAGCTGTGAAAGCCAAAGCTATGAGATGGCGTATGGAGCGTAAAGCAGACAAGAGCGGTGTTGCGATGATTGAGATGACCTTCCTTGCACCAAGCGAACTGCCTCAAGAAAGCACTGCATCTAAGATTCTAGTAGATGGGAAAGAACTTCCTGATTTCGCTGAAAATCGTCAAGACTATCAAATCACCTATAAAGGTCAACGTCCAAAAGTCTCAGTCGAGGAAAGCAATCAAGTAGCTTCAACAGTTGTTGATAGCAGAGACGATAACCTTCCAGTACTTGTTCGCCTCGTTTCAGAAAGTGGAAAACAAGTTAAGGAATACCGTATCCAGTTGATCAAGGAAAAACCAGTTTCTGAGAAAACAGCCCCTGCTATTCAAGAAGAGAATCCAAGTCTTGAGGTTGTCGAAAAGGAACTTGCCTTCCAAACTGTTGAAAAAGAAGATCCAAGTCTATATGTAGGTGAAAGTCGTGTGGCTCAAGAAGGACAAGTTGGTAAGGAACGCATTCTTACATCTGTTAGTCCAGACGGAACTCGTGAAGAGAAACTCCGTGAAGTGATCCAGGCACCTATTAACCAGGTTCTTCTCGATGGAACTAAGCGAGGTACAGCCCAACCACTTGATGGAGCTGCAGGTTTAGTTCATGAAAAACCAGAACTTCTGGTTGAAGAAGAGGCAATTGATTTCCAAGCTCAAGAACGTAAGACTGACAAACTTTATGTGGGTGAAAGTCGTGTTCTTCAAGAAGGTCAAAAAGGTATTCGTGTCCACCTAGTAGAAGTCGAAAACGGTAAGCGTACATCGAAAGAAACCTTTGATAAGATAGTTGCGCAAGATCGTATCGTGGAAGTAGGAACTAAGCGAGGTACGGCTCAACCGCTTGATGGTGTCAAAGATTTGGTTCATCACAAGCCAGAGCTCCTAGTGGAAGAAGAGGAAGTTGATTTCCAAGTTCAAGAACGTAAGAACGATAAACTTCCAGTAGGGCAAACTCGTGTGATCCAAGAAGGCCAAAAAGGTGTACGTGTTCATCTCATCGAAGTGGACAATGGGAAACGCACTCTAAAGGAAACCTTTGATAAGGTAGCATCGCAAGATCGCATTGTGGAAGTGGGAACCGCTGTAGCACAAGAAGAACCAAATCCACAAGTTTCTGTCAATCCAGATGCGCACCAACTGGCTCAAACGGGAGCACAAACTCAAGAAGAAAAAGTGACACAAACTGAAAAAGGTCACCTTCCAAATACAGGAAGTGAGTCTCAGGTGTCAGCTTTAGCAGCAGGATTGGCTCTCTTGGGCTTAGGTGCAGGCCTTGCAGCTACTACTCGCAAAAAAGAAGATTAAGTTTAGTTACAAGCTAAACTGAACAGGAAAAGGCCAGAGTGACGCTCTGGTCTTTTTCGTCTGAGTTGTAATAGTAAATAAATGTTTGGAATAGTCATTCCTATTCCAAATGGATTTTGCTCAAAATTCATAAAGTGCTCTTCACACTTATAAAAAGAGAGGTCGTGTTTGAAAATAATTGATAAATATGCTACAATAGTAGGCACTGGTAATTTTTATAAATGATTTTTTAATGAGAAAAATCGGATAAAATCCATTCAACTTTCGAAAGATCATGATCAGATGAGAAAGCGTAAAATTCCTTACCCTTCAGAGATTTGGTATGGGAATGGTTTTTTAGATGTTAATCATGGTGACAGAGTTGATATACTTATAAAAATTTTAAGGATTAAGTAAATCCGTTTATGCATTTGATAATGTTCAAATAGAAAAAATGGAAGAACAGGTGTTCTCACATGAAAATATTCAAGGATAGAAGAGAAGCTCCAAGTAGATTTACACTCATGAGGTGCTCCTGTATTTCGTAGGTGAAATATCATGGTAAGCCAGTTAATCCTATCTTGATTATCAGTGGGATGAGCCTGTTTTCTTGAGTTGTCTTGCTGTTACGATGGTGCATGAACATTGCTAGAAAATGATCGCAAGACTTGCTAAATATAAAGAATAAAGGATGACAGATGAAACATTTCGGTCTTAAGAAACAGAAACGAACAAGTATTTTTTTCCGAAGAGCAATTTTTACAATTTTGATCATTGCGATCTATTTACTTGGTCGCCATATTTTACTTCCAGGATACAATGGCAATACAGGTTTTTCGCAAATAACTGAGCAAAATCCCTTGGCCTATTTGTATTCTTTGGCAGGAGTAGATGTCTCTCAGATTTCCATGTTTTCTCTGGGATTAGGTCCATGGATTACGACGATGATTGTCTGGCAGGTCATCAACTTGAATAAAAGTTGGAATATCCAGTCCTGGTCATTGAAAAAAGCGGATTTTGTGCAAAAGATTCTCACTTTAATTTTTTCCGTGTTACAAGGGATAGCTGTTATGTACACGGCTCGTTCGGAAAATGGACGCTTTTTGCTTCTTGTAGATGATTGGATTTATAATATGGCTGTACTAGCAACTGTTGTAGCAGGAAGCTTTGTTATTATCTGGTTGGCTGGTTTGAATGTTAGCAAGGGAGTAGGCGGGCAGACAATTATTATTATTTCAGGAATTCTGCTACAATTTGCTAACCAATTAGTGGTATTGATAGGACAATCTGTTTTTTCTAAAGAAGGATTAGCCTTTCTAGTAGGTGCGGCGATCTCATTTTTGCTCTTGGGCTATATCGCTGTGGTCTGCGAGAGAGCTGAAATTCGTTTGCCTCTAAATCGAGTCATGTTAAGTAGTCGTTACTATGGCAAATCTTACCTCCCTATCAAATTTCTTCCCTCTGGGGGAATGCCTATTATGTATGCCTCGAGTGTTATTATGTTGCTTCAGTTGGTATTAGACTGGTTTGGACATGGTTTTACAAAAAATTTTGGTAGTTTATTTGACTTTACAAAACCCCTAAGTTTAGCCTTTTACCTGCTTGCTATCTATCTTCTTGCAATTTTATTTGCCTATATCAACTTAGAACCAGAAGAAACAGCGAAACGTTTACAACGTCAAGGAGAATACCTAGATTATATCCAGCCTGGGAAAGCAACTTTAAAAGTTTTGAAACATTACATTTCCTTACAATCTAACGTAGGAGCACTCTACCTGATCGTTTTTATTGGTTTACCCTATTTCATTAATTTCTTCCTACCTCTTCCAAATTTGCTTTTGACTATACCAAGTACATTGATCATTTTAGTCAGTATGCTCTTGCCTTTGCATGAAGAAATACGTATCTTGAGAATTGGGACTTACTACCACAAAGAATTAGAATTTAAAGGAGAATAGAGGGATATGTTTTACTTTGTACCATCTTGGTATAGACAAGATCGGAAATGGTATTCTACCACCCTGCCTTTCTATTACGTGTCTAAAAATATGATGTTTGATGATGCGGTGAATTTGCTGCGAATGTTTCAGCAATCAGGAGAGGCAAATACCACTCTGATTTTGAACTATTCACCACATATTCGAACCTTTCTTTATCAGCAAAGAATATTGCCAGAAACTGTATGGAATCTATTTGATACCATACAAGGTCTGACGGATGTATCTGTACGTAAAATTCGTCTGGAAGATATTAAATGGCCTCAAGGAGTAGAATTCTTCTATACTCCTTTTATGATTGAGGTATATTTAAATCAAGAACACTATGCTAAAATTAACTTTTCACAAACAGGTAATTTCTTTGATATTACTTATTTTGAGGGTGGGCAGACAAATCATCAGCTAATTTTTGATGATCGTGGATTTGTTTCAAGTATCATCTATTTTGAAAATGATCAACCTTACTACCAAGATTATTTAAATTTACAAGGTACATGGCAGTTTAGGGAATTTTTGGGTACAGAAAATCATCAAGTGCTTATCAACCCTGAGGCGCAGGCTACATTTGCAAAAGAAGTTTACCGAGATATCGAAGAATTGATCAATGAAAAACTAGATCAGTATCTAACTTCTGCGCTAACCAAGGATGATACGATTGTGATTTCGTCAGATGTGCAGCACAATCACTTTTTCCAAAAAATTAAGGAAAACCATCATGTTATCTTGTCTTTTTTTGGAGATCGCTATCCAATTACAAACCAGGAGCAGCTGCTAACGGATTTGACAGACACGCCGTTCTTCGTTGTTGATAGTTTAAATAAAATTGAAACGATAGCAGCTAATGTGGATCTAGAACAGTTGCCAGGATTTTATGAGATTCCGCCTTATGATACTCATCTAAACCTAGGGCATAGTCAAAGAAAAAAAGAGTTAATTGTTTACGTCAATTACGACAATCTACCAGCAGATCAAATTCAATATGTGTTTACGACTTTGTTTGAAATGATGTTGAAAAATGAATGGATTGACTTGCTGGTTGGAACACAAAGTCAGGATTTTGGCCGAGAGGCCTATATAAAACAGGTACTAGAAAGCTATCGATCTCTTAAGCCAGAATATGAACAAGAATTGATTTTTGTTGATAAAGAGAAGAGAGCGAGAGGTGAAAACCGAGTTCTTGATGATGAAGAGGAGATTGTTCGCGAACGGATTGATATTGAGACCATTCATAGCGACAGCGATTTGATTAAAGTTCTGAAGTACGTTCGTATTATACTAGATTTGGGAACTCCAGCTGATGTGTTGACTCAAATCGCTGGCATTAGTGGAGGGATCCCTCAGGTTAACTTGTATAGTTCCTCTTATGTGAAGCATGGAGAAAATGGTTGGATTCTAGATGATATTTCAGATTTCGAAGAGGCACTCTTATACTACCTCACAAACTTAGAACATTGGAATCAATCTCTAGTTCACTCAGTCAAGAAGATTGAACAGTATACAAGGGGTGAGATTGTCGATATGTGGAAAAATACCATAAAGGAATTAAAAGGAAATGAAAAAAATTAGTGTTTTGCAAATTGCTGATGAAAATTGGCAGGAGCAATATGAAATTCCTAGTAATATAAAATGGACATTTGTCAAACCAGAAGACATCGTCTCTTTATTGCCAGAAGATATCGGGATCTTAAATAGAGAAGTTGAGGCGGAAAACGGGAAAAAAAAGAAAAAAGTAGACAGACCGTTTGATGTCGTGTTGGTAGATACTGCTGAATATTTAGAGTATGTCACTATCTTGGATCAGAAAATTCAGGTTTACCGTCTGTTCTATCATGAGCGTTGTCAAATCACTACAAAAACGCTGGAACGATTTCTTTTGCGCAAAAAAGCTGTGAAAACAAATTTTGAAAATCCAGAGCAGATGCTACATATATTTTCACGTGGTTTTTTCTCCAAGCAAAATGGAACGAAACTAAGTGTTAATCATCTAGTTGCTGCACCATCTTTTGAGGGTCAAATCAGTTATGAAGGGACAAACTACCTTCGTTTGTGTGGCCGATACGGCGAGGATTATCAGACTATTGCGACCTATCAACATAATGTTTTTCTGAGTGGGGAGATGCCCTTAGATCTGTGGCCTGAGTTCAGGGTTTCAGAAGGTTGTTCGATCCGCTACGTTGTCAAAGGTTTTCCAGCTGGAAATTCTCCCATGCAAGAATGGATTTATGATGAAACGAGCTTTGATCGGCCTCTGACGTTAGATGTAAATGATTCGTATTATTTGAGTATCAGTATTCAAGCAAAGGGACAAGGGATTGTAAAACTTGGTCCCTGCCACTATCGAGACTCCCATCTAGGCTATGGAGACTTGTTAGTCGGAGGAAAACGAATTAGCGATAAAAATAGAGAAGAACTGATTTATTTCTTCCATCCAGGAGATTTGAAACCACCGTTGAACATCTATTTTTCAGGGTACCGTCCTGCAGAGGGATTCGAGGGATACTGGATGATGAATAATTTGGGATCGCCATTCTTACTAGTAGGGGATCCGCGTTCAGAAGGGGGCGCATTCTATCTTGGATCGGAGGAGCTGGAACAAAAGCTTCTCCAAGTGGTTCATAACTGCTTAGATGAACTCGGTTTTACGAAGGAACAACTGACCTTGTCAGGTTTATCAATGGGTACTTTTGGCGCCCTTTACTATAGTTCTAAGTTGGAACCTCATGCCGTCATTGTCGGAAAACCTCTTGTCAACTTAGGAGATATGGCAGAAAATGAGTCAACTATTCGTCCGGGAGGATTTCCAACGTCACTGGATTTGGTGTACCGCACAATAGGGGAGTTATCAAGTGGAGCTACAGCTCAGCTTAACGAACGTTTCTGGACGGCTTTTGAGTCAGCTGATTTCTCAAGAACAAAATTCATTATCTCCTTTATGTATCAAGATGACTATGATATGTCGGCCTATCCTGATATGCTGGATGAGTTAGGACAGCGAGATTACCGCGTCAGCGTTATCAGTAAGGGATTGACTGGACGACACAACGACGATACACAAGGTATTGTCGAATGGTTCTTTAATCAATATAAAACGCTATTAATGAATAGTTTTGAAAGGGAGTTTAAATCGTGAGATACAAGGAAGAAGTCTATTTTGCTTATTGGGATATCCAAAGCGTATCTCAGTATCTATACGGTTCATCTGTCAAACTGTTAGATGGTGGTCATGTTTTGTATGAAAACCAGTTCATGCCTTCGGGGACAGTTATTCATGAATGGCATTCACGGGCAAACTATCAGGCCTTACGCAATACGAGTCAGCTTCCTGAATTGAAACGTGGGCAAAACTATATTTTTGGCAGTCATATAGAAACCATCCCAGAAAATTCAACATACTTAAAAGTTGAATTTATGGATGCTCGAGACGAAGAAATTTCGAATCAGATCATTAAACAGGGAGAGAGAGTCAGCGTATGCGTTCCAGATAATACACAATATTATAAGGTGCAGTTAGTCAGCTCGGGTTGTCATCGCTTCCTTTTTGAAGGGATTTATGTTGCTGAGGAGCAGTTGGCGGATTATACAGTGGATCGCTACTGGATTTCTGATTTGCTTCATCAGGATTCCGAGAAAGAAACGATGTATGTTTGCTTTACTGAACCTGAACTCAATCGAACAGGTTTTATTCCAGAACGTGTTCGTGAACATTTCTCAAATGTATTGATTGTTAATTCGTCTTATAGAGAAGCGCTCCTATACATGGAGGAACGTTTTTACGAAACCTTGCTTGAAACGATTGAAGAATTAGCGCAAGAGCATCTTTTTGAAAAAGTGGCTTTTGTTGGTTATGGAGCGATTTCTAATATTGCGGCCTTGCATTACTCCAAACAATTTGGAAATTCATACGCTCTTGTGACGGATGAGTTTTTAAGCGAACTAGACTATCAACGCTTGCTGGAACGTTACCGTAGTCGAGTAAATCCGCCTATTTTTAAAGAATTATTGCTACAGCAATTTAATCCGACAAAAGTTAAGGAATATGCGGACTTGAAGACTAGACCACGTGAACTAGCAAACATTGAATATTTATTAGATAAGTCATTTTTACTTCAAGCAATTGACTTGGAAAAGATTGAAGAGTGGATGAGAGAGAATGAAAACTAAACGATTCAATTTGACCAACTCCTATAAACTAATGCGTTACAAAAAGATTTTGGAGAAGGTTAATAAACTATCTGATAGTTATGCAGCTATGTCAAATGAGAAACTGCAAGCTCAGACAAAATGGTTTAAAGAACGCCTTTCTGGAGGAGAAAGCTTGCAGTCCATTTTGCCAGAAGCGTACGCAACCATTCGTGAGGCAGCCAAGCGTGTATTAGGATTATATCCTTATGATGTTCAGGTTTTAGGGGCCTTGGTTATGCAAGACAATCAGATTGCAGAAATGAGAACAGGGGAAGGAAAAACCTTGACAGCTATCCTTCCTTTATACCTAAATGCTTTGACGGAAAAAAGTACGATCCTAGTCACGGCCAATGAATATTTGGCAGCGCGTGATGCTAAACAAATGGCACCCGTTTTTCGATTTTTAGGAATGACAGTTGGGGTTGGTGTCTCGGACGATCCGACAAAAAAACTTAAAATTCCTCAAAAACAACAAATCTATAAGAATGATATTGTCTATACAACACATAGTGCGTTAGGGTTTGATTACCTAGAAGAAAACTTGGCGACATCTCAATCAAAGAAGTTTTTGCCAAAATTTTATTTTTGTTTGGTCGATGAAGTAGATGCAGCCTTGCTAGATAGTGCGCAGATGCCCCTAATCATTTCAGGTTCTCCTCGGGTTCAATCCAACCTCTTTCTCTCGTGTGATGAGTTTGTAAAAACTCTAAAAGAAGGGGAAGATTTTAATTTAGACTCCACTCGGACGTCTGTATGGTTGACGAGAAAAGGAGTAAAGGAAGCAGAGGTTTATTTCCGCGTTCAGAATGCCTATGATCCAGATAATTACCAGCTCATTCGTCAAATTAACCTAGCTTTGAGAGCTAACCACTTATTTGAAAAAGATCGTCAGTACACAGTGGATAATGGCGAAGTTAAACTGATGGATGAGGCGACAGGACGTCTCTTGGAAGGAAATAAACTCCAATCAGGACTGCACCAAGCACTAGAAGCCAGAGAACGTGTGAAAATCACATTGGAAACGCGTTCGATGGCCTCTATTACCTATCAAAATTTATTTAGAATGTTTCCCAAATTAGCAGGGATGACGGGTACTGGTAAAGTTTGTGAGGATGAGTTCAGAGACGTTTACGACTTGGGAGTCGTAGTTGTTCCTACACGAAAACCCAATTTACGAATTGATTATCCAGATGAAATCTATCTCACGATTCCTCAAAAGTTATATGCTTCATTGGAGTATATCAAAAAATTACATAAAAAAGGTCAGCCAGTTTTAATTGCGACAGGATCAGTTGGAATGTCTGAGATTTATTCTATGCTCTTACTCCAAGAGGGAATCGCCCATAATGTGTTGAACGCCCATAATGCAGCGAAAGAGGCTGAGATGATCGCCCTGGCTGGTAGACGTTCTGCAGTGACGGTAGCAACATCAATGGCAGGTCGTGGAACAGATATTATCTTAGAAGAAGGGGTTGCTGAGTTGGGTGGACTTGCTGTTGTTGGAACAGAGAGAATGTCCAGTGAGCGAGTGGATTTGCAGCTTCGCGGTCGTGCCGGACGACAAGGCGCTCCAGGGTTGAGCAAATTCTTTATTTCTCTTGAGGATGATCTTATTTCCAAGTCTGGTAGCAAATGGATTAGTGAGTACTATCACAAAGAAATTGCAAAACCAGAGGAAAAACAAAAGATTCATTTGACTTCTCGTCGTATTAGACATGCGGTTGAAGAGGCTCAGAAGAATAGTGATAACGCGTCAGCGGCTTCCAGACGTTCAACGGAACGATATGATGAAAGTATCCGTATTCAGCGACAGATTATCTACAATAAGCGTAATAAGCTCATCTCTCATCCAGACTTTGATTTGACTTATTTCTTGTCTATCCTATCGGATGCAGTGGACATTTATACAAGTAAAACACCGTTTAAAGAGCGGGCGGATTTATTTCGCTTTGTTTTGGATAACATTAGTTATTACTGCGAGGATATTCCAGATGATCTAGATGTCACGGATTTACGGCAAGTTAAAAAGTTTTTATCTGACCTCCTTGTTTCAGAATACCAGCAGAAAAAAGATAAAATCAAGGATTCAGAGTTGTTCAATCAATTTCAACGAACTGTCGTTTTGAGAGCGATAGATGACTGTTGGGTTGAGCAAGTTGACTATTTACAGCAATTTCAAGGTTTGGTATCTAGTCAAGGGTATGCCCAAAAAAATCCTGTCTTTGAGTTTCATAAAGAAGCTTTTAAATCATACAAAAGAATGAATGCAGATATAAATCTAAACATTATAAAAAACATGGCATTGAGTTACATTAATATTAAGCCTTCTGGGAAGTTAGAAGTTTTCTTTGGCTAATGCTTTGACAGATTCTGTTGTAGACTTTATAATGATGATATAACTGTATTTTTGGAGAAAATCATATTATGAGCAAAAATAATAACGAAGAGCTAAAGGGATTTAAACGTTTGATATCAAAGTTTAAGCAAAAGGGTAGGGAAGATAGTGATTACCGTAGCCTGGATGCAACTAAATCAAAGCCCGTTAGTCGAAAACTCAAAGAGCAAAAGGAAATTATTCTGAGTGCTAGTGAAGATCTTGAGTTACCAACAGAATCAGTTTCTGTCATGGAAGCCTTAGAAGACTTTCAGGAAAGGAACAGTCTGGGTGTAGCTGACTTGATAAGAGATGTTAGTCAGAGCTTGTCAACTAGCGCTTTAGCTTCCCTTAGCCTTTCTGTCGCAGATTCGTACAGTGAGTCGTTTAGCCAGAGTATATCAGCAAAAGGATTCTCGCTTCGAGAGTCCATGTCTGAGAACTACTCATTAGTGGTCTCTTCTTCAGAATCTGAATTTGAGTCCCTTTCCTTGGTTGATAGCCTCTCTGTTTCTGAGCATTTGACAGGGGAGTCCCTTTGTCAGGATACGGATGCATTCTCTTTGAGTGAAAGTCTTGCATACTCAGAGTCTCTTTCCTTGAGTGAATCGGAACAAGCGAGTCAGAGTGTTTCCGAGTCTGAGTTCTATAGCCTAAGTCAGAGTGAGTGGGAATCCGTTTCCGAATCCCAAATCTCTTCAGAATCAGAGTGGTGTAGTTCTTCCGAATCAGAACAAGCAAGTCAGAGTGTCTCCGAGTCCTATAGCCTGAGCCAGAGTGAATGGGAATCCATATCCGAATCCCAAAGTCACTCAGAATCAGAGTGGTGGAGCTCTTCCGAATCAGAGCAAGCGAGCCAGAGTGTTTCCGAGTCTGAGTTCTATAGCTTAAGCCAGAGTGAATGGGAATCCGTTTCCGAATCCCAAATCTCTTCAGAATCAGAGTGGTGGAGCTCTTCCGAATCGGAGCAAGCAAGTCAGAGCGTTTCTGAGTCTGAGTTCTATAGCCTGAGCCAGAGTGAATGGGAATCTATATCCGAATCCCAAAGCTCTTCAGAATCAGAGTGGTGGAGCTATTCCGAATCAGAGCAAGCGAGCCAGAGTGAGTGGGAATCGATTTCCGAATCTCAAAGCACTTCAGAATCAGAGTGGTGGAGCTACTCCGAATCAGAACAAGTAAGTCAGAGTGTTTCCGAGTCTGAGTTCTATAGCCTAAGCCAGAGCGAGTGGGAATCGATATCCGACTCCCAAAGTCACTCAGAATCAGAGTGGTGGAGTTCTTCCGAATCAGAACAAGCCAGTCAGAGTGTTTCCGAGTCTGAGTTCTATAGCCTAAGCCAGAGCGAGTGGGAATCCATATCCGAATCCCAAAGTCACTCAGAATCAGAGTGGTGGAGTTCTTCTGAATCAGAACAAGCGAGTCAGAGTGTCTCCGAGTCTGAGTTCTATAGCCTAAGCCAGAGTGAATGGGAATCCATATCCGAATCCCAAAGCTCTTCAGAATCAGAGTGGTGGAGCTATTCCGAATCAGAACAAGCGAGTCAGAGTGTTTCCGAGTTCGAGTTCTATAGCCTAAGCCAGAGTGAGTGGGAATCCATATCCGAATCCCAAAGTCACTCAGAATCAGAGTGGTGGAGCTATTCCGAATCAGAACAAGCCAGTCAGAGTGTCTCCGAGTCTGAGTTCTATAGCCTAAGCCAGAGTGAGTGGGAATCCATATCCGAATCCCAAAGTCACTCAGAATCAGAGTGGTGGAGCTATTCCGAATCAGAACAAGCCAGTCAGAGTGTTTCCGAGTCCGAGTTCTATAGCCTGAGCCAGAGTGAATGGGAATCGATTTCTGAATCTCTTTCCTTGAGTGAGATGATTTCTCATCTACTTTCTGAGTCCGAGTCGTTAAGTTTGAGCGAAAACCTCTATCTCAGCGAGTCCGAATCCTTAAGTCAAAGCCAACAAATATCTGAATCCTTGAGTCAAAGTCAGAGTGTAGCTGATTCGGTGAGTTTAAGGAAAGCATCCCTATCTCAATCCTATAGTATGTTAGAATCAGAATTTGGTTCCTATAGACAGAGTGTGGCGGAGACAGAAGTATTCGCGCATGACTTGCATGCTTCGGAACGTCTGTATAAGAGCCTCTCTGAACTGGATATGAGCCCTCTAACTCACCAGCAAAAAGTGCAAGAAGTGATGACACCTGAAATTTCTGAAGAGGGATTGTCTCAAGCACATATTGCTGAGGAGCAACAGGGGCTTGAAAATAGAGAGGAATCAATAAAGAATGTAGATTTGCAAGCCTCTCTGAAACATCTGTCTCACTATTCAGAATCAAATGGAACAAATTTAAGGATGACGGAACGCCAACTCTATCACCTACTCAGACCAGGTTCGCAACCCCTAGCACGTGACTTAAGAAATGTTGCAAGTGAATTGTCTGGTTTGGCTGCTATTACTCAAAAAAGGGAAGATGAGAAATCCTTCTAAACAGAACTTGCAATCATTAAATAGAAATAATAAAAATCAAAAGGAGCCACTATGATTAGAAATATGATGTCAAATAGTAACAAAGGTTTGGGTACTACAGATGTATTACCAGTTGACCAATCTCGGATAGAAGTTCTGAATGGAACAGTTGACTACAAAAATGTACCTTTAGGATCTTATGATATCCTAGGGAGATTTGCTTCAGTAGGTCAGAGAGATTATACGGAAGAGCTGAATTTAATTCAATCAATGGGTTTTAATGCCTATAGAATCTCGATTTCTTGGGCACGCATCTTTCCAAATGGTGAAGAGCTGCAGCCGAGTGAAGAGGGGTTGAAATATTATGAAGCAATCATCGATGACGTATTAGAAAAAGATATCGAACCGATTGTGACCTTGAGTCACTTTGACCTTCCACTGAATCTATACGAAAAATATGGAGCTTGGAAAAGCCGCAAGATGATCGAACTCTTTGAGCGTTACGCAGAAGCTGTCTTTCAGTACTTTAAGGACAAAGTGAAGTATTGGATTACCTTCAATGAGTTCAACGTTTTGCACCATTTGCCGTTTCTTGGTGGAGGATTGTCTTTTGGAGCAGATGACAATCAAGAACAGGTGATTTGGCAAGCAGCTCATTATCAATTAGTTGCTTCTGCACGTGCAATCAAGCTCGGAAAAGCAATCAACCCAGAGTTTCAGTTTGGTGGGATGATGGTTGTTAGTAAAAACTACAGTCAGCAAACTGAAAATGCTATTGATGTAATGGAAGCAGAAGTCAAAGATAGGGAAAATTATTTGTTTACAGACGTGCAAGTTCGTGGATACTACCCAAATCACTTTTTGCGTCGTTTGGAACGTGATCAAATCGCCTTGGATATTGAAAATGACGACCTCTTTGTCCTAAGAGATGGGAAAATTGACTTTGTCAGCTTCAGTTATTATGCATCAAGCAATTCCCAAGAAGTTTTTGTCAACAAATATGCAAGTAATGGCCAAAATCAAAATCGCATTGATTCTGTGGGACTTCGTCTCGTGATGAACAATCTTTACGATCGTTACCAAAAACCACTCTTCGTCGTGGAAGATGATGTGGTCTTGGATGATTCAAATAGCGTAGCAACTGAAGAATTGAAAACAAACATCCAAGAGATCGTGAAAACAGTCGAGTATGATGGTGTGGAATTGCTTGGCTATACACCGCTTACTTGGACGGAACTAAATTTTTAAAATAGGAAGTAATAACTGAATTTCTTCTACCCTAGAAGTAGTGTTCGTATTTTTACTTTTGAAAATGTCTGATCTATCAATCAGACATTTTTTTAGAAATAGATGGATTTTAAGCTAAGTTCGGATTTTGCTTGATAGCAGCTTAGGATATTTTCCTTGTTTGGAGCTTAGAAAAGAATAGCAATTTGCGCTATTTTATGCTACAATGGGGAGTAGTGGTGTAAATCAGAATAAGTAAGGAATAGAGGGAGCAAAATGAGACTGAAGAAAACATTGTTCGGTAACTACCGTGCTAAGGAAGTCGAAGATTGTATCGAAGCATTAGAGGAAGGATTCGATCGTGAAATTCAAAAGAAGAATGAAAAAATCGAATCTCTACGTAAAAAAATCGACTCTATGAAGAATCAAGAAAAAGAGATCGGTGAAGCAGTCATTTACGCCAAATCTCTTGTCATTGAAGCTCATGATAGGGCTGAAAAAGAAGCTAAAGAAGTTTTAGAAAAGGCACAAAAAGACTACTTGGATACGAGAGAATCTATTCTCGAAGAAATCGATACTCTGACCAAAAAACGGGCAGAGGCTGAGAGATTGTATAATTTACAAAAAGAAAAAATTAAAAATATTATTAGTCGAATTGATGATTTTCTAGAACTGGACGATATCGATGGTAAACCAAAAGATATCAAAAAAATTCAAGAATTGCGTAAAGAACTTGATAGACCAGAAGAAGTTGCTAAGGAGAAAGAAGAGGTGGTGCCTGAGAGAGAGAAAATCCATCTCGAACAACCCCTTGCAAAAACAGGAACAGATAGTACCATCTCTGTCAGCTACATCACTTCACGTCGCGCAAAACCTAAAAAGAAAGACGAAGATAAGCTAGATGATGATAAGGGCAAGAGAATCAAACGTCTTTCAAGAATTAAACGAGATAACTTTTTGTAAGAGGATAATCAAATATGACAATTTATAACATCAATTTGGGGATTGGCTGGGCGAGTAGCGGTGTAGAATATGCGCAGATCTACCGTGCAAAATTGCTTCGTAGTGTTGGCTTAGAAGCGAAGTTCATCTTTATGGATTTTATATCTGCTGATAACATTGAACATTTGACAAAGAATATCGGCTTTGAAGATTCTGAGGTTATCTGGCTTTATCAGTATTTTACAGATGTCAAAATTGCACCGACGACCTATACGTTAGCGCAGGTCTTAGCGAGTTTCGATAAAGAGCCTCTCGAAATTATCCGCGACACCGATATGAAGACGATTCGACTAGTATTTGGTGATGGTGATTTTGTAACTTGTTATGCCTGTGATATGGATAAAGAGTTGATTGAACGCGCCGAAATTGTTTCGCGTGGTTGTCTGATTCAAAAAGAGTACTACACTTATACGAAGAATTTTGTTGAGTATTTTAGTCCGATGAATGGTCATGCGCAATTATATCAACGTACCTGGCTCAATGAAGATGGTAGTGTGGCCTATGAAGAAATCATCAATGAAGTCGATGGTAGACAGGAAACGCAAGTCTATCGTTTCCCAAATCATGTTTTCTATTCTAAGCAAGAGTTTGTCGCGCATTTTATGAGAAGTCTGTCTCTGACGGACAAAGATTTGTTGATTTTAGATCGAGAGACAGATATTGGTCAAGCTATCTTTGCTAATAAGGGCGATGCAAAGCTAGTCGTAATCGTTCATGCAGACCACTTTAGTGAAAATCCTGCTGAGAAAGACTATATTTTGTGGAATAACTATTATGAGTATCAGTTTGAACATGCCGAAGAAGTGGACTATATCATTAACTCGACCGATGCGCAAACGAACCTACTCAAAGAACAATTCGCCCAATATACAACCATCAAACCAAAGGAAATCTTGACTATTCCAGTGGGAAGTTTGGATCAATTGCGTCATCCAGAAGGAGAGCGCAAGCCGTTTGGATTGATTACAGCTTCGCGCTTGGCCAGTGAAAAGCATATTGATTGGTTGATTCACTCTGTAGTGAAGGCACATGAGCAATTACCTGAAATTACTTTTGATATCTATGGTACGGGTGGCGAAAGAGCCATGTTGGAGCAGTTGATTCATGAGTTAAATGCAGAAGACTATATCCGTCTTATGGGGCATCACCACATGGCAGATGTGTATCGAAATTACTCTGCTTACCTCTCTGCCTCCACAAGTGAAGGATTTGGTTTGACCTTGTTAGAGGCAGTTGGCTCTGGTCTGCCAATTATTGGTTTTGATGTACGTTATGGAAATCCAACCTTTATCCGTGATGGGGAAAATGGTTACTTGATTCCTGAGGCACGTCCAGATGATCTGGATGCAATGACAACGGAATACGCAGAAAAGATTGTCCAGCTATTTACTCAACATTCCCAAGAAGATCTATCCCGTGTATCCTACGAGGTGGCAGAACCATATCTTGATGAGCATATCGCTCAACGTTGGTACGATCTGGTTCAATCTGCACAGCATCAGTAGGGATTCGAAAAGAAAGGCATAAACACTATGATTTGTTTATTTGAACGCTATGATCAAGCGAGTTTTGATTTACTACGTTCACTTAAGGCAGCTGGGCTAGACTGTCCTGTTGTCGTGATCCGAGACGATGGCTACCTCGCACCTGATGTCGAGTCGCCTTACAGTTACTTTACTGGAGATGTGGCCTCAGAGGACGATCTACCTCTTTATTTTAACCTTGTTCCGAAACCTCATTTGTGGGAAATTCGCTCGAGCAATGTTAATGGTGAAATCTTGGATATGGGTAAGAAACGTGCCAATATCTTTTACCGTCAACCGACACATGAACGTCGCGTTCGTGCAGTCGAGTGGTTGGATGATCAGGGTCGTGTACGCGCTGCAGACATTTACAATCGCAAGGGACGTCTCTTTGCACAGATTACCTATGATGATGCCCAACGTCCAACTCATACACGCTACTTTAATCAAGATAACGTAACGGTGATTATGGAAAATCATCTAACAGAGGATATTATCTTAACTCTTGATGGAAAACGCCATATTTTCAATTCTAAGCAAGAATTTGTAATCTTTTACTTGCGTTATCGTGGGTATGATACAGATCGCATTATCTACAATTCTCTAGCAACACCATTTTTAGTAGCCGTTGGTATGACTCCGAAAGAAGGACGAGCAGAGGATATTCTCTTCTGGCAGGAGCCAATTGGAGAGGAGTTGCCGGGTAACATGAAGGCAGCGATGCAGTTGCCTCATCGCAACATCCGTATCGCAGTACAGGACAAGCAAGTTTATGATAAAATCCTCAAGCTTGCGACACCAAAAGAGAAGAGTTACTTCCGCAATGTTGGTTATCTCTATCAATACCATCGCCTCAATAATATGAATCCAGAAGCTTTGATTCTGACGAATAGTGACCAAATCGAGCAAATTGAACCACTTTTGACTCAATTACCAAATGTTCATTTCCATATTGGAGCGATTACTGAGATGTCAAGTCGTTTAATGGAATTAAATCGCTATCCGAATATTTCCCTCTACCCTAATATTCGTCCAGCTAAGGTGAGTGAGCTCTTTGCTCGCTGTGACTTGTATCTGGATATCAATATCAGTGATGAAATTCTCAATGGTAGTCGAACAGCTTTTGAGAATAATATGCTGATTCTCAGTTTTGAGACGACTTGTCACAATCGTCGTTTCGTTGCAGAAAGCCACATTTATCCGGTGGAAAATGTATCAGCCATGGTAGGTAAGATTCAGGGAGTTCTCTCTCTTCCGTCTGAGATGGAGGCTGCCCTTGCTAAGCAAAAACAGGCGGCGAATCAGGCTGATCTGGAAGCCTACAAGTCAATTTTATAAGCTAATAAGACAAGGGCTTGCTTTCGATGAAAGCAAGTTCCTTTCTATCAACAGAAAAGGAGGAGCACATGTCTAACAAGGACAATAGCATTTTACAAGAACATATACGAGAACAGCTAGATAATCGAAAGAAACCCCTAAAAAGGGAGAAGCAAGATTTTAGCATGATTGCCGTGCTGGGCGGAGTTCTCTTTCTCGTAACTCTTTTGGTCACACTACTCATGCAGTTGGGACGCTTTTTTTAGGAACTTTTCTGGATGGAGGTGGTCTCCAGAAAAGATGAACCTTGACGATTTGCTCGTCAAGGTTTTTTTGTTCCTGTCTAACTGAACTAGTGTGAAAGGGTGGGGGAAGGAAGAGATTTCGAAAGATAATAAAACGTTTTCAATTATTTGATCCTTGAAAGCGAATTTTATGTAAAAATTATGTGTTTTCATTTGTCATTTCGAGTATAACTGCTTGAAAAGGAGGAGCTATTTTGATAGAATAATAAATGGTATATACTAGATAAAAACGACTGGTATATTCCAGATGGAATCTGCTTTTTCTGAGTCAAAGGGATAAAAACTGAGACTGACTGCGGTTTTTATTGGCTTTGGTTTTGAGAGGGTAGCGCAACTACGCTTTGTTAATGATCATGAGGTTAACAAAGGGTCGCATTTTGATGAAAAGAAAGGAAACAAATGTTTCGAAGTAAAAAGTTTAACAAAGATTTCGAGATCGTAGATGAGAAAAAGCGTTATAAGCTTTACAAGTCGGGGAAAAACTGGGTAAAAGCCTCGAACTCTCAATTGGATCTCTTCCGTATCGGTGGGATGGGCGAAGTTGTCTCTAGTACCCTATCAGACACTGAAGAACTTGATCACGCACACCTTAGTCTTAACACGCTAGCGGGTATAGGGGGAATCCTGGCCGCGGGGGCTGCAGGATTTGTGATGACTCAAGAGCAAACTGTATACGCAGATGAAACATCTGAGTATGCAGAAAAGGATAAAACAGTCATCGCTGCTGAACCAAAAGCAGCTGAAACAACTGAAACAAGTACTAACTCAATCATTGCTCAAGCGCAAGCAGAAGTAAAGAAAGCTCAAGCGGAACAAGCATCTGCCTCAGCTTCTGTATCAGTCAGTCAATCTGTTGAGGCTCAAGTGAGTGCGAGTCAGTCAGCATCTGTAAGTGCTTCAACATCAGCGAGTCAGTCAGCATCTGCAAGTGCTTCAACATCAGCAAGTCAGTCAGTATCTGCAAGTGCTTCAACATCAGCAAGTCAGTTAACTGCTCCAGCATCTGCCTCAGCGAGTCAATCAACATCAGCTCCTACCTCAGCGTCAGCGAGCGCTCAAGCTTCAACTTCACTAGTTGAGAGCACTAGTGCAACGAGTGGATCAGAAGTACAAGCATCTGTCTCAACTTCTACATCAGCATCACTCAATGCCGATACCAAACCTGCAGCTAGCTTAGCATCAAGCAAACTCGGTGACGCTTTGTCAAGCGCAACCCAACTCAGCAGCCAAGCAGCAACGACAAGCAACAATATCGCAGCTGGTGTGGTAGCAGATAAGAACCAAGCCCAAGGCAAGGATACAACCAAGCAAGCTGAGAAAAACCAAAAGGTTGACAATACTGTAGCGACTGCACCAAAGACAGGGTATTCTGGATTTAGAGCAAATCCGATCGATACTGGTTCAAAAGAGCCATTCTTTCTAAATACTGACCCATATAGTATCAATTCTCCAGAAACAAGTGGTCGTTTAAATAGACAACGGGTCTTTCTGGGACGAGCAGGTGTTCCTTTCTCGGTAACATATTATATGCATAAGTCTCAATTTGATGCGGACGAATATCCTTACGGTTCATATAAGGATAGTGAGTTTGCAGGACTTTCTCCAAGACAAACTCTAGAGACTCGAAACTGGCAAGAAGCACAAGAGAAATATAATATTACCTCGGAAACAGGTCGTGTGGAAGTGGCTCCTGGACGTTATATTCCATATGTAACTTTCAAGAGTGATAATCCAAAAGCATTTAGAAGTAGTATCAATCTGGATGTGACCTTTGATGGACGTAGCTTTCCTCAAACCAGCATATTCATGAACCTTACTACTACTCAGTTTAAGGGACCTGCTGTAACGTATGATGCCGAAGGGAAAAAAGAAGCACTGGCTCCTCTTGCAAAATATAAAGTAGGAGATAGAGTTAATGAAACTTTATATTTCCATAATGATAAACAGTATAGATATGAGCAAGATGCTAGAAATGCTATTACTTTGTACACTGGTAATGGTGGTTGGACCAAACCGATGGGCTTGAGGTTTGTTCAAGGAGTGGAAAGACGTGCTGATTTTACCTATGTTCCTAAAGTCACTGTTACGGGGACTGTTAAAACTGAAAATCCTAATTATCTTGTCAGACATAATGATGGATTGGGAGGTAAGGATGCTGAATTCTTTAGTTATCTAGGCCGTCCAGAAGAAGTTGTAACTGAGGCTGCGCAGGAGTCAATTATCAACAAGAGCAAAGACTCACTAATTCCTTCCCCTGAACCACTAGTTCCTGAGGTTGAAGTCGGTAAACGAGTTAATGAAACTTTATATGTTCATGATGGTAATAACAAAGGAGATAAGTCTGTTGGTTCTTGGCAAAGTTCTTACCTTGCAGATCAAGCGGTTGAACTGATTCATGGTAAGAAAGAACTAGAAGCTCTTGGATTAACAGTTACTACTAAAACCGCTGAACCAGGGGCTGGTAAAACTGGTTATATCCCATCTATCCAAATTTCTGGGACGCCTACTGGAACAGGAACTGTAACACTTAAAATTAAGATTACTGACGAAGCTGGACAGCTTAACTTTAAGGACATTCAAGTAAATGTTAAAGAAAGCGGATCCCTTAGCCAATCAGCTTCAGCTTCTGTATCTGCAAGTCAAAGCTCTTCAGCTTCTATCTCAGCAAGCATCAGTGCGAGCCAATCAGCATCAAGTTCAGCAAATGCGAGCCAAAGTGCCTCAGCAAGTGCGAGCGTGAGCAGTAGCGTATCCGCTTCTGTATCAGGAAGCCAAAGTTCAAGTGCCTCAGCTAGTGCATCGCTTAGCGCAAGTCGTTCAGCCAGTGCGTCAGCGAGTGCATCACTTAGCGCAAGTCGTTCAGCTTCAGCTTCAGTAAGTTCAAGTCGTTCGGCCAGTGCGTCAGCGAGTGCCTCACTTAGTGCAAGTCGCTCAGCTTCAGCTTCAGTAAGCTCAAGTCGTTCGGCGAGTGCGTCAGCGAGTGCCTCGCTTAGTGCAAGTCGTTCAGCATCAGCGTCTGTAAGCTCAAGCCAATCAGCTTCAGCATCTGTATCAGCAAGTCAAAGTACTTCAGCATCAGTAAGCGCCAGCCAAAGTGCTTCAGCTTCAGCATCTGTATCAGCTAGTCAATCAGCTAGTGCATCAGTAAGCTCAAGCCAATCAACTAGCGCATCAGTAAGCTCAAGTCAAAGCGCTTCAGCATCAGTATCTGCAAGCCAATCGGCTTCAGCATCAGTATCTGCAAGTCAATCAACTTCAGCATCAGTATCAGCAAGCCAATCAGCAAGCGCCTCTGTATCAGCAAGTCAAAGTACTTCAGCATCAGTAAGCGCCAGCCAAAGTGCCTCAGCTTCAGCATCTAACAACCAGAACTCAGCTTCTATCTCAGCAAGCGCGAGCCATTCTGCGTCAATTAGTGCAAGCCAAAGCGCTTCAGCATCAGTATCAGCAAGCCAATCAGCAAGCGCCTCTGTATCTGCAAGTCAAAGTGCTTCAACATCAGTAAGCGCGAGCCAAAGCGCTTCAGCTTCTATCTCAGCAAGCATCAGTGCAAGCCAATCAGCATCAAGCTCAGCAAGTGCAAGCGTAAGTGCTTCTGTAAGCTCAAGCCAATCAGCTTCAGCATCAGTAAGTGCAAGTCACTCAGCATCTGTATCAGCTAGCCAATCAGCCAGCGCATCAGAATCAGCTAGTCAAAGTGCTTCAGCATCAGTAAGTGCAAGCCAATCAGCTTCAGCTTCAGCATCTAACAACCAGAACTCAGCTTCTATCTCAGCAAGCGCGAGCCACTCTGCGTCAATTAGTGCAAGCCAAAGCGCTTCAGCTTCTATCTCAGCAAGCATCAGTGCAAGCCAATCAGCATCAAGCTCAGCAAGTGCGAGCCAAAGTGCCTCAGCAAGTGCAAGCGTAAGTGCTTCTGTAAGCTCAAGCCAATCAGCTTCAGCTTCAGCATCTAACAACCAGAACTCAGCTTCTATCTCAGCAAGCGCGAGCCACTCTGCGTCAATTAGTGCGAGCCAAAGCGCTTCAGCTTCAGCATCTAACAACCAGAACTCAGCTTCTATCTCAGCAAGCGCGAGCCACTCTGCGTCAATTAGTGCGAGCCAAAGCGCTTCAGCTTCAGTAAGTGCAAGCATCAGTGCAAGCCAATCAGCATCAAGCTCAGCAAGTGCGAGCCAAAGTGCCTCAGCAAGTGCGAGCGTAAGTGCTTCTGTAAGCTCAAGCCAATCAGCTTCAGCTTCAGCATCTAACAACCAGAACTCAGCTTCTATCTCAGCAAGCGCGAGCCACTCTGCGTCAATTAGTGCGAGCCAAAGCGCTTCAGCTTCAGTAAGTGCAAGCATCAGTGCAAGCCAATCAGCATCAAGCTCAGCAAGTGCGAGCCAAAGTGCCTCAGCAAGTGCGAGCGTAAGTGCTTCTGTAAGCTCAAGCCAATCAGCTTCAGCATCAGTAAGTGCAAGTCACTCAGCATCTGTATCAGCTAGCCAATCAGCAAGCGCGTCAGAATCAGCTAGTCAAAGTGCTTCAACATCAGTAAGTGCAAGCCAATCAGCTTCAGCTTCAGCATCTAACAACCAGAACTCAGCTTCTATCTCAGCAAGCGCGAGCCACTCTGCGTCAATTAGTGCGAGCCAAAGCGCTTCAGCTTCAGTAAGTGCAAGCATCAGTGCAAGCCAATCAGCATCAAGCTCAGCAAGTGCGAGCCAAAGTGCCTCAGCAAGTGCGAGCGTAAGTGCTTCTGTAAGCTCAAGCCAATCAGCTTCAGCATCAGTAAGTGCAAGTCACTCAGCATCTGTATCAGCTAGCCAATCAGCAAGCGCGTCAGAATCAGCTAGTCAAAGTGCTTCAACATCAGTAAGTGCAAGCCAATCAGCTTCAGCTTCAGCATCTAACAACCAGAACTCAGCTTCTATCTCAGCAAGCGCGAGCCACTCTGCGTCAATTAGTGCGAGCCAAAGCGCTTCAGCTTCAGTAAGTGCAAGCATCAGTGCAAGCCAATCAGCATCAAGCTCAGCAAGTGCGAGCCAAAGTGCCTCAGCAAGTGCGAGCGTAAGTGCTTCTGTAAGCTCAAGCCAATCAGCTTCAGCATCAGTAAGTGCAAGTCACTCAGCATCTGTATCAGCTAGCCAATCAGCAAGCGCATCAGAATCAGCTAGTCAAAGTGCTTCAACATCAGTAAGTGCAAGCCAATCAGCTTCAGCTTCAGCATCTAACAACCAGAACTCAGCTTCTATCTCAGCAAGCGCGAGCCACTCTGCGTCAATTAGTGCGAGCCAAAGCGCTTCAGCTTCAGTAAGTGCAAGCATCAGTGCAAGCCAATCAGCATCAAGCTCAGCAAGTGCGAGCCAAAGTGCCTCAGCAAGTGCGAGCGTAAGTGCTTCTGTAAGCTCAAGCCAATCAGCATCAAGCTCAGCAAGTGCGAGCCAAAGTGCCTCAGCAAGTGCGAGCGTAAGTGCTTCTGTAAGCTCAAGCCAATCAGCTTCAGCATCAGTAAGTGCAAGTCACTCAGCATCTGTATCAGCTAGCCAATCAGCAAGCGCGTCAGAATCAGCTAGTCAAAGTGCTTCAACATCAGTAAGTGCAAGCCAATCAGCATCAAGCTCAGCAAGTGCGAGCCAAAGTGCCTCAGCAAGTGCGAGCGTAAGTGCTTCTGTAAGCTCAAGCCAATCAGCTTCAGCATCAGTAAGTGCAAGTCACTCAGCATCTGTATCAGCTAGCCAATCAGCAAGCGCGTCAGAATCAGCTAGTCAAAGTGCTTCAACATCAGTAAGTGCAAGCCAATCAGCTTCAGCTTCAGCATCTAACAACCAGAACTCAGCTTCTATCTCAGCAAGCGCGAGCCACTCTGCGTCAATTAGTGCGAGCCAAAGCGCTTCAGCTTCAGTAAGTGCAAGCATCAGTGCAAGCCAATCAGCTTCAGCATCAGTATCAGCAAGTCAATCAGCTTCAGCATCTGTAAGCTCAAGCCAATCAGCTAGCGCATCAGTATCTGCAAGCCAATCAACTTCAGCATCAGTATCAGCAAGTCAATCAGCTTCAGCATCAGTAAGCTCAAGTCAATCAACTTCAGCATCTGTATCAGCAAGCCAATCAGCTTCAGTATCAGCAAGTCAATCAGCTTCAGTATCAGCAAGTCAATCAGCTTCAGCATCAGTATCAGCAAGCCAAAGCGCTTCAGCATCAGTATCTGCGAGTGAATCAGCTTCAGCATCAGTATCAGCAAGTCAATCAGCTTCAGCATCAGTATCAGCTAGCCAATCAACTAGCGCATCAGTAAGCTCAAGTCAATCAGCTTCAGCTTCTGTAAGCTCAAGTCAATCAGCTAGCGCATCAGTATCAGCTAGCCAAAGTGCTTCAGCGTCTGTATCTGCAAGCCAAAGCACTTCAGCATCAGTATCTGCAAGTGAATCAGCTTCAGCATCAGTATCAGCTAGCCAATCAACTAGCGCATCAGTAAGCTCAAGTGAATCAGCTTCAGCATCAGTATCAGCAAGCCAATCAGCTTCAGCATCAGTATCAGCAAGTCAATCAGCTTCAGCATCAGTATCAGCAAGCCAATCAGCTTCAGCATCAGTAAGTGCAAGTCACTCAGCATCTGTATCAGCTAGCCAATCAGCAAGCGCGTCAGAATCAGCTAGTCAAAGTGCTTCAACATCAGTAAGTGCAAGCCAATCAGCTTCAGCTTCAGCATCTAACAACCAGAACTCAGCTTCTATCTCAGCAAGCGCGAGCCACTCTGCGTCAATTAGTGCGAGCCAAAGCGCTTCAGCATCAGTAAGTGCAAGCATCAGTGCAAGCCAATCAGCATCAAGCTCAGCAAGTGCAAGCGTAAGTGCTTCTGTAAGCTCAAGCCAATCAGCTTCAGCATCAGTAAGCTCAAGTCAATCAACTTCAGCATCTGTATCAGCAAGCCAATCAGCTTCAGTATCAGCAAGTCAATCAGCTTCAGTATCAGCAAGTCAATCAGCTTCAGCATCAGTATCAGCAAGCCAAAGCGCTTCAGCATCAGTATCTGCGAGTGAATCAGCTTCAGCATCAGTATCAGCAAGTCAATCAGCTTCAGCATCAGTATCAGCAAGCCAATCAACTAGCGCATCAGTAAGCTCAAGTCAATCAGCTTCAGCTTCTGTAAGCTCAAGTCAATCAGCTAGCGCATCAGTATCAGCTAGCCAAAGTGCTTCAGCGTCTGTATCTGCAAGCCAAAGCACTTCAGCATCAGTATCTGCAAGTGAATCAGCTTCAGCATCAGTATCAGCTAGCCAATCAACTAGCGCATCAGTAAGCTCAAGTGAATCAGCTTCAGCATCAGTATCAGCAAGCCAATCAGCTTCAGCATCAGTATCAGCAAGCCAATCAGCTTCAGCATCTGTATCTGCAAGTCAATCAACTTCAGCATCTGTATCTGCAAGTCAATCAGCTAGCGCATCAGTATCAGCAAGCCAAAGCGCTTCAGCATCAGTATCAGCAAGTCAATCAACTTCAGCATCAGTATCAGCAAGTCAATCAGCTTCAGCGTCTGTAAGCTCAAGTGAATCAGCTTCAGCATCTGTATCAGCTAGCCAATCAGCTTCAGCGTCTGTAAGCTCAAGTGAATCAGCTTCAGCATCAGTATCAGCAAGCCAAAGCACTTCAGCATCAGTATCTACAAGCCAAAGCACTTCAGCATCTGTATCAGCTAGTCAATCAGCTTCAGCATCAGTATCTGCAAGTCAATCAACTTCAGCATCTGTATCAGCTAGTCAATCAGCTTCAGCATCAGTAAGCTCAAGTGAATCAGCTTCAGCTTCAGTATCAGCAAGCCAATCAGCTTCAGCATCTGTATCTGCAAGTCAATCAACTTCAGCATCTGTATCTGCAAGTCAATCAGCTAGCGCATCTGTATCAGCAAGCCAAAGCGCTTCAGCATCAGTATCTGCAAGTCAATCAACTTCAGCATCAGTATCAGCAAGCCAAAGCACTTCAGCATCAGTATCAGCAAGTCAATCAGCTTCAGCGTCTGTAAGCTCAAGTGAATCAGCTTCAGCATCTGTATCAGCTAGCCAATCAGCTTCAGCGTCTGTAAGCTCAAGTGAATCAGCTTCAGCATCAGTATCAGCAAGCCAAAGCACTTCAGCATCAGTATCTACAAGCCAAAGCACTTCAGCATCTGTATCAGCTAGTCAATCAGCTTCAGCATCAGTATCTGCAAGTCAATCAACTTCAGCATCTGTATCAGCTAGTCAATCAGCTTCAGCATCAGTAAGCTCAAGTGAATCAGCTTCAGCTTCAGTATCAGCAAGCCAATCAGCTTCAGCATCTGTATCTGCAAGTCAATCAACTTCAGCATCTGTATCTGCAAGTCAATCAGCTAGCGCATCTGTATCAGCAAGCCAAAGCGCTTCAGCATCAGTATCTGCAAGTCAATCAACTTCAGCATCAGTATCAGCAAGCCAAAGCACTTCAGCATCAGTATCAGCAAGTCAATCAGCTTCAGCGTCTGTAAGCTCAAGTGAATCAGCTTCAGCATCTGTATCAGCTAGCCAATCAACTAGCGCATCAGTATCAGCAAGTGAATCAGCTTCAGCATCAGTAAGCTCAAGTGAATCAGCTTCAGCTTCAGTATCAGCTAGCCAAAGTGCTTCAGCATCAGTATCAGCAAGTGAATCAGCTTCAGCGTCTGTAAGCTCAAGTGAATCAGCTTCAGCATCAGTATCAGCAAGCCAAAGCACTTCAGCATCAGTATCTGCAAGTCAATCAGCTTCAGCTTCTGTATCAGCTAGCCAATCAACTAGCGCATCAGTAAGCTCAAGTGAATCAGCTTCAGCATCAGTAAGCTCAAGTCAATCAGCTTCAGCTTCTGTAAGCTCAAGTCAATCAGCTAGCGCATCAGTATCAGCTAGCCAAAGTGCTTCAGCGTCTGTATCAGCAAGCCAAAGCACTTCAGCATCAGTATCTGCAAGTGAATCAGCTAGCGCATCAGTAAGCTCAAGTGAATCAGCTTCAGCGTCTGTAAGCTCAAGTGAATCAGCTTCAGCATCAGTATCTGCAAGTGAATCAGCTTCAGCATCTGTATCAGCTAGCCAATCAACTAGCGCATCAGTATCTGCAAGCCAATCAGCTTCAGCGTCTGTAAGCTCAAGTGAATCAGCTTCAGCATCAGTATCTGCAAGTCAATCAGCTAGCGCATCTGTATCAGCAAGCCAAAGCACTTCAGCATCTGTATCAGCTAGTCAATCAGCTTCAGCATCAGTATCTGCAAGCGAATCAGCTTCAGCATCTGTATCAGCTAGTCAATCAGCTTCAGCGTCTGTAAGTACAAGCCAATCAGCTTCAGCATCTGTAAGTGCAAGCGAATCAGCTTCAGCATCTGTATCAGCTAGTCAATCAGCAAGCGCATCAGTATCTGCAAGTCAATCAGCTTCAGCGTCTGTAAGTGCAAGCGAATCAGCTTCAGCATCTGTAAGTGCAAGCGAATCAGCTTCAGCATCTGTAAGTGCAAGCGAATCAACTAGCGCATCAGTATCTGCAAGCCTAAGCGCTTCAGCATCTGTATCAGCTAGCCAATCAACTAGCGCATCAGTATCTGCAAGTCAATCAGCTTCAGCATCTGTATCAGCTAGTCAATCAGCAAGCGCATCAGTATCTGCAAGTCAATCAGCTTCAACATCTGTAAGTGCAAGCGAATCAGCAAGCGCATCAGTATCTGCAAGTCAATCAACTTCAGCATCTGTATCAGCTAGCCAATCAGCTTCAGCATCTGTATCAGCAAGCCAATCAGCAAGCGCATCAGTAAGCTCAAGTGAATCAGCTTCAGCATCTGTAAGTGCAAGCGAATCAGCAAGCGCATCAGTATCTGCAAGTCAATCAACTTCAGCATCTGTATCAGCTAGCCAATCAGCTTCAGCATCTGTATCAGCAAGCCAATCAGCAAGCGCATCAGTAAGCTCAAGTGAATCAGCTTCAGCATCTGTAAGTGCAAGCGAATCAACTAGCGCATCAGTATCTGCAAGTCAATCAGCTTCAGCATCTGTAAGTGCAAGCGAATCAACTAGCGCATCAGTATCTGCAAGCCTAAGCGCTTCAGCATCTGTATCAGCTAGTCAATCAGCAAGCGCATCAGTATCTGCAAGTCAATCAGCTTCAGCATCTGTATCAGCTAGTCAATCAGCAAGCGCATCAGTATCAGCTAGCCAAAGTGCTTCAGCGTCTGTAAGTGCAAGCCAATCAGCTTCAGCATCTGTAAGTGCAAGCGAATCAGCTTCAGCATCTGTATCAGCTAGCCAATCAGCAAGCGCATCAGTAAGCTCAAGTGAATCAGCTTCAGCATCTGTAAGTGCAAGCGAATCAACTAGCGCATCAGTATCTGCAAGTCAATCAGCAAGCGCATCAGTATCTGCAAGTCAATCAGCTTCAGCGTCTGTAAGCTCAAGTGAATCAGCTTCAGCATCAGTATCTGCAAGTCAATCAGCTAGCGCATCTGTATCAGCAAGCCAAAGCACTTCAGCATCTGTATCAGCTAGTCAATCAGCTTCAGCATCAGTATCTGCAAGCGAATCAGCTTCAGCATCTGTATCAGCTAGTCAATCAGCTTCAGCGTCTGTAAGTGCAAGCCAATCAGCTTCAGCATCTGTAAGTGCAAGCGAATCAGCTTCAGCATCTGTATCAGCTAGTCAATCAGCAAGCGCATCAGTATCTGCAAGTCAATCAGCTTCAGCGTCTGTAAGTGCAAGCGAATCAGCTTCAGCATCTGTAAGTGCAAGCGAATCAGCTTCAGCATCTGTAAGTGCAAGCGAATCAACTAGCGCATCAGTATCTGCAAGCCTAAGCGCTTCAGCATCTGTATCAGCTAGCCAATCAACTAGCGCATCAGTATCTGCAAGTCAATCAGCTTCAGCATCTGTATCAGCTAGTCAATCAGCAAGCGCATCAGTATCTGCAAGTCAATCAGCTTCAACATCTGTAAGTGCAAGCGAATCAGCAAGCGCATCAGTATCTGCAAGTCAATCAACTTCAGCATCTGTATCAGCTAGCCAATCAGCTTCAGCATCTGTATCAGCAAGCCAATCAGCAAGCGCATCAGTAAGCTCAAGTGAATCAGCTTCAGCATCTGTAAGTGCAAGCGAATCAACTAGCGCATCAGTATCTGCAAGTCAATCAGCTTCAGCATCTGTAAGTGCAAGCGAATCAACTAGCGCATCAGTATCTGCAAGCCTAAGCGCTTCAGCATCTGTATCAGCTAGTCAATCAGCAAGCGCATCAGTATCTGCAAGCCTAAGCGCTTCAGCATCTGTATCAGCTAGTCAATCAGCAAGCGCATCAGTATCTGCAAGTCAATCAGCTTCAGCGTCTGTAAGTGCAAGCCAATCAGCTTCAGCATCTGTAAGTGCAAGCGAATCAGCTTCAGCATCTGTATCAGCTAGCCAATCAGCAAGCGCATCAGTAAGCTCAAGTGAATCAGCTTCAGCATCTGTAAGTGCAAGCGAATCAGCTTCAGCATCTGTATCAGCTAGCCAATCAGCAAGCGCATCAGTATCTGCAAGTCAATCAGCTTCAGCGTCTGTAAGTGCAAGCCAATCAGCAAGCGCATCAGTATCTGCAAGTCAATCAGCTTCAGCGTCTGTAAGTGCAAGCCAATCAGCTTCAGCATCTGTATCAGCTAGCCAATCAGCAAGCGCATCAGTAAGCTCAAGTCAATCAGCTTCAGCATCTGAATCAGCAAGCACAAGCTTGAGCAACAGCGTGTCTGCATCAATCAGTACTTCAGTATCAGCAAGCACAAGCTTGAGCAATAGCGTGTCTGCATCAATCAGTGCATCTGAATCAGCAAGCACAAGCTTGAGCAATAGCGTGTCTGCATCAATCAGTGCATCTGAATCAGCAAGCACAAGCTTGAGCAACAGCGTATCTGCATCAATCAGTGCTTCAGTATCAGCAAGCACAAGCTTGAGCAACAGCGTAAGTGCTTCAATCAGTGCTAGCCAATCAGCAAGCACAAGCTTGAGCAACAGCGTGTCTGCATCAATCAGTGCTTCAGTATCAGCAAGCACAAGCTTGAGCAACAGCGTAAGTGCTTCAATCAGTGCTAGCCAATCAGCAAGCACAAGCTTGAGCAACAGCGTGTCTGCATCAATCAGTGCATCTGAATCAGCAAGCACAAGCTTGAGCAACAGCGTATCTGCATCAATCAGTGCTTCAGTATCAGCAAGCACAAGCTTGAGCAACAGCGTATCTGCTTCAATCAGCGCATCTGAATCAGCAAGCACAAGCTTGAGCAACAGCGTGTCTGCATCAATCAGTACTTCAGTATCAGCAAGCACAAGCATGAGCAACAGCGTAAGTGCTTCAATCAGTGCTAGCCAATCAGCAAGCACAAGCTTGAGCAACAGCGTGTCTGCATCAATCAGTGCATCTGAATCAGCAAGCACAAGCTTGAGCAATAGCGTATCTGCATCAATCAGTGCTAGCCAATCAGCAAGCACAAGCTTGAGCAACAGCGTGTCTGCATCAATCAGTGCATCTGAATCAGCAAGCACAAGCTTGAGCAACAGCGTGTCTGCATCAATCAGTGCATCTGAATCAGCAAGCACAAGCTTGAGCAATAGCGTGTCTGCATCAATCAGTGCATCTGAATCAGCAAGCACAAGCTTGAGCAACAGCGTATCTGCATCAATCAGTGCTTCAGTATCAGCAAGCACAAGCTTGAGCAACAGCGTAAGTGCTTCAATCAGTGCTAGCCAATCAGCAAGCACAAGCTTGAGCAACAGCGTGTCTGCATCAATCAGTGCATCTGAATCAGCAAGCACAAGCTTGAGCAACAGCGTATCTGCATCAATCAGTGCTTCAGTATCAGCAAGCACAAGCTTGAGCAACAGCGTATCTGCTTCAATCAGCGCATCTGAATCAGCAAGCACAAGCTTGAGCAACAGCGTGTCTGCATCAATCAGTACTTCAGTATCAGCAAGCACAAGCATGAGCAACAGCGTAAGTGCTTCAATCAGTGCTAGCCAATCAGCAAGCACAAGCTTGAGCAACAGCGTGTCTGCATCAATCAGTGCATCTGAATCAGCAAGCACAAGCTTGAGCAATAGCGTATCTGCATCAATCAGTGCTAGCCAATCAGCAAGCACAAGCTTGAGTAACAGCGTATCTGCATCAATCAGTGCTAGCCAATCAGCAAGCACAAGCTTGAGCAACAGCGTATCTGCATCAATCAGTGCATCTGAATCAGCAAGCAACAACTCAAGTAGTACTTCAGTTTCAACAAGTACTTCAGTAAGCTTGAGTAACAGCGTAAGTACATCTGCATCACTTAGCAATAGCGTTTCAAGCAGTTTGAGTACAAGTGCGTCACAACAATCTAACTCATTCAGCTATAGTAAGGGTGAGCCAACAAGCGAATCTAAGCCAGAGTTTAACCTTCCTAGCTACCTTGAATCTGTAAGTGCAAGTGAGTCAGTTTCACTCAGCAAATCAGTAAGTGTGTCATTGAGCGATAGTACTTCAGCATCAATCAGCGCAAGTGAGTCAGTCTCAACAAGCGCAAGCTTGAGTGACAGCATTTCTGCCTCAATCAGTGCAAGCAACAACTCAGGTAGCGGTTCAGGTTCAACAAGCACAAGCAATGGCTCAGCTAGTCAATCAGCTAGCGCATCTGTATCAGCAAGCCAATCAGTTTCAGCTTCAATCAGTGCAAGCAATAACTCAGGTAGTGGTTCAGGTTCAGCAAGCACAAGCAATGACTCAGCCAGTCAATCAGCTTCAGCATCAGTATCTGCCAGTCAATCAGCTTCAGCGTCTGTAAGTGCAAGCCAATCAGCTTCAGCTTCAATCAGTGCAAGCAACAACTCAGGTAGTGGTTCAGGTTCAACAAGTACAAGCAATGGTTCAGGCGATGCCTCAACTTCAGCAAGTACTTCAGCAAGCATGAGCAACAGCGTAAGTGCTTCAATCAGCACAAGTGAATCAGTTTCAACAAGTACAAGCTTGAGCAACAGCGCAAGTACCTCAGCTAGCTTGTCTGACAGTGCTTCAATCTCAAGTGCATTGAACCACTCACAAGCTCCTGCCCAACAACCTGCTGGACCAGGACGTTCAAACGGTAGAAAACTTCCAAATACAGGAACTGCAAGTAACCAATTTGCTGGTCTTGGATTAGGAGTAGCTGCCTTGGCAACTGCCTCTCTTCTTGGCAAGAAGAAGAAATCAGCAGCTTCTGAAATGGATTTAGAAGACTAAGTCCCAAAAATCGACTAAAATGAAATTGTTGATATCATTTTAGCGATGAAAACAAGAACCCCAGATGACTCAAGGCTATCTGGGGTTTTTGGCTCTTTGTCAACTGTGGAGGGTGAGATCTAATTAAGCATGAGAGAGAATCAGATTGGTTCTCTCTTTTCTAATATTCAAAGTGACGAGAATTATCACTCTAAATGTTCTAAAGAACCTAATGATATCTTACTGGTTATTAATCACTACCAAAAAGAATATCCGAATTACAAGACAGCTTTTAAAGCACTTAGGAATAAGAGGTAAAAATATTACACTACTCATTGCATATACCTAACAAAATAGATAAAAATCTAAAATTTGTATAGAAAATAATATAATTTCGACCTTTTGTGACAGGAATTGCTTGACTAAATAAAACTAAAGCTGTATAATAAGGCAAATATCTAAAACAGGAGGTTCTGGAAATGAAAAAGTCTAAGGCCAAGTATCTGACACTGGCAGGTGTCGTGTTAAGCGCAGGTATCCTATTGAGCGCATGTGGGAACTCAGCAAGTTCATCTAAAACATATAACTATGTCTATTCTAGTGATCCATCTAGTTTGAACTATCTAGCAGAGAACCGTGCAACAACCAATGATATCGTTACTAATTTGGTAGATGGTTTGATGGAAAATGACCAATATGGTAACTATGTTCCATCTTTAGCGGAGGACTGGACCGTTTCCAAGGACGGTTTGACTTATACCTACAAACTTCGTAAAGATGCCAAGTGGTATACATACGAAGGTGAAGAATACGCACCTGTAACTGCTCAAGACTTTGTGACAGGTTTGAAATATGCGGCAGATAAAAAATCTGAAGCCTTGTACTTGGTTCAAGACTCTGTAGCAGGTTTGGATGACTATATCAACGGTAAAACAACAGACTTTTCAACTGTCGGTGTGAAGGCGATTGATGACCAAACAGTTCAGTACACTTTGACACGTCCAGAATCTTATTGGAACTCTAAAACAACTTCAACCATTCTCTTCCCTGTCAATGCGGATTTCTTGAAATCAAAAGGGGATGATTTTGGTAAAGTAGACCCTTCTAGCATTTTGTACAATGGACCTTTCTTGATGAAATCATTTGTTTCAAAATCTGTTATCGAATACAAGAAAAATCCGAACTACTGGGATGCTAAAAATGTCTTTGTGGACGATGTGAAATTGACTTACTATGATGGTAGTGACCAAGATGCCCTAGCTCGTAACTTTGTAGAAGGAGTCTACAGCTACGCGCGTCTCTATCCAAATAGCTCAAGCTTTGAAGGAATTAAAGAGAAGAACAAGGATAACATCATCTATAGTATGCAAACCGCAACTTCTTATTACTTGAACTTCAACTTGGACAGAAAATCTTATAACTTCACTTCTAAGTCCTCAGATATCGAAAAGAAATCAACACAAGAAGCAGTTCTGAATAAAAACTTCCGTCAAGCCTTCAACTATGCTTATAACCGTACAGCCTATGGAGCTCAATCTCAAGGGGAAGATGGAGCAACGAAGATTATTCGTAACCTAGTGGTACCTCCTACATTTGTAAGTATCAACGGAAAAGACTTTGGCGATGTTGTTTCAGAAAAGATGGTCAACTATGGTCAAGAATGGCAAGGAATCAACTTTGCAGACGCGCAAGATCCATACTACAATCCTGACAAGGCTAAAGCTAAATTTGCAGAAGCTAAGAAAGAATTGGAAGCTAAGGGTGTGCAATTCCCAATTCACTTGGATGTATCAGTTGACCAATCAGCTAAAAAAGGTGTACTTGAAGCAAGTTCTTTAAAACAATCCATCGAATCTGTTCTAGGAGCTGAGAATGTGGTTATTGATATCCAACAATTATCAACAGATGACTTCGATAATTCTAGCTACCTCGCTCAAACGGCAGCTCAAAAAGACTTTGATATCTATAATGGCGGTTGGAGTGCTGACTACTTGGATCCATCAAGCTATCTAGATATCCTAAATGTCAATAACGGCGGTATGTTGCAAAACCTTGGTCTAGAACCAGGTGAGGTCAATGACAAGGCTAAGGCAGTTGGTCTGGATACTTACACTCAAATGTTAGAAGAAGCTAACAAGGAGCAAGATCCAGCGAAACGTTATGAAAAATATGCAGAAATTCAAGCTTGGCTCGTTGATAGCGCCCTTGCAATTCCAAACGTTTCCCTTGGTGGAACACCTAGCTTGAGAAAGACAGTTCCATTCTCAGCACCATTCTCACAAGCTGGAAATAAGGGTGTAGAATCATACAAGTATCTCAAGTTGCAAGATAAGACGGTGACAACTGCTGAGTACGAAAAAGCTAAAGAAAAATGGCTGAAAGAAAAAGAAGAATCAAATAAAAAAGCCCAAGAAGAATTGGCAAAACACGTTAAATAACCAGTCTATTCAACAGGAAAAGCGATAGTTTCTCAAGGAACTATCGTTTTTGTATAGTTTGAAACTATAACTAGCTCTTGAAAAGAAGAAAATGAGTTGGCGAAAATAAGTGGTACAATAGTTACTATAGATTTGGAGGTATTGTATGAGCAAAGAACGACACATCAACACAATTTTGGCCCAGGCTGGGATCAAGTCAGATAAGGCGACAGGTGCCTTGGTGACGCCACTACATTTTTCAACAACTTATCAGCATCCAGAGTTCGGTCAGTCTACGGGATTTGACTATACTCGGACTAAAAACCCAACTCGCAGTAAGGCGGAGGAAGTCTTGGCTGCAATCGAATCAGCAGACTATGCCCTAGCGACGAGCTCAGGTATGGCTGCGATTGTACTGGCTTTTAGTGTTTTTCCAGTAGGAAGTAAAGTCTTGGCAGTGCGTGACCTTTATGGGGGTTCTTTCCGTTGGTTCAACCAAGTGGAGCAGGAAGGTCGTTTCCATTTTACCTATGCCAATACAGAGGAAGAGTTGATTACTGAGTTAGAGAAAGATGTGGATGTTCTCTATATTGAAACGCCGACTAATCCCTTGATGTTAGAATTTGATATTGCAAAACTAGCAAAACTAGCTCATGACAAGGGGGCTAAAGTAGTCGTAGACAATACCTTCTACAGTCCGATTTACCAACGTCCGATTGAAGATGGTGCGGATATTGTTCTTCATTCGGCTACCAAATACCTAGCAGGGCACAACGATGTTTTGGCTGGGGTAGTTGTGACTAATAGTTTAGAACTATATGAACAACTGTTTTACAATCTCAATACAACAGGTGCTGTCTTGTCACCATTTGATAGTTATCAGTTAATTCGTGGTCTTAAGACCTTGTCTCTGCGCATGGAGCGTTCTACAGCGAATGCCCAAGAAGTGGTTGCCTTTTTGAAGAATTCTCCAGCAGTCAAGGAAGTGCTCTACACTGGTCGTGGGGGAATGATTTCCTTTAAAGTAGTGGATGAGAAACGTATTCCTCATATTTTGAACAGCCTCAAGGTCTTCTCTTTTGCTGAGAGTTTGGGTGGGGTAGAGAGTCTGATCACCTATCCGACGACGCAGACCCATGCGGATATTCCAGCAGAAGTACGCCATTCCTACGGTTTGACAGATGATCTTTTGCGCTTGTCAATCGGGATTGAGGATGCTAGAGATTTGATTGCGGACTTGCGCCAAGCCTTGGAAGGATAAGACAGATATGGGAAAATATGATTTTACAAGCCTGCCCAATCGTTTTGGGCATCATACCTATAAATGGAAAGAGGCGGAAACTAATCGAGAAGTTCTACCAGCCTGGATAGCGGATATGGACTTTGTGGTCTTGCCTGAAGTTCGAGAAGCTGTACAAGCCTACGCGGATCAGTTGGTTTATGGTTATACTTATGCTAGCAACGCTTTGATTCAGTCGGTTCAAGAATGGGAAGCCAGCCAACACGGTTATCACTTTGACAAAGATGCTCTCGTCTTTATCGAGGGAGTGGTGCCAGCTATTTCAACAGCCATTCAAGCCTTTACAAAAGAAGGAGAGGCTGTTCTGATTAACACACCGGTCTATCCACCTTTTGCTCGCAGTGTCAAACTCAACAATCGCCGATTGATTACCAATCCTTTGGTGGAAAAGGATGAATTGTTTGAGATTGACTTTGATCAGTTGGAGAAGGATATGGTGGGAGAGGATGTGAAGCTTTATATCCTCTGCAATCCCCACAATCCTGGTGGACGTGTTTGGGAAAAGGAAGTATTGAAAAAGATTGGTTATCTCTGCCAAAAACATGGTGTATTACTGGTTTCGGATGAGATTCACCAAGATTTAGCCCTCTTTGGTCACAAACATCAGTCTTTTAATACCATTGATCCAGACTTTAAAAACTTTGCCCTCATCTTGAGCAGTGCTACAAAGACCTTTAATATTGCTGGGACGAAAAATTCCTATGCAGTGATTGAAAATCCTAAACTTCGTGTTGCTTTTCAAAAACGCCAGTTAGCCAATAACCAGCATGAAATTTCAGGTTTGGGGTATTTGGCGACAGAAGCTGCCTATCGATATGGAAAGGATTGGCTAGGAGAGTTAAAGGAAGTCTTTGAAGACCACATTAACTATGTAGTGGATGTTTTGGGCAAAGAAACCAAGATTAAGGTCATGAAACCGCAAGGTACCTACTTGATTTGGCTTGATTTTTCAGCCTATGACCTAACGGATGACCGCTTGCAAGAGCTTTTGAAGAATGAAGCTAAGGTTATCTTGAACCGAGGTTTGGACTTTGGAGAGGAGGGAACTCTTCATGCCCGCCTCAATGTAGCTATGCCGAAGTCAGTACTGGAAGAGGTTTGCCAACGCATCGTGACCACTTTTGCTACACTTTAAAAATCCAGCCTTCTAGGAGAAAAGTCTTCCTAGAAGGCTATTTTCGTAGGGGAAAATGTGGTATAATGAAAAGATAAGATAAAGGGGTAACTATGGCTAAATTGATTCCGGGGAAGTTGCGCATGGAGGGTGTTGCTCTCTATGAAACAGGCAACATTGAGATTATCAAGGAAAAAGGGAATCGCCTCTATACTCGTGTGGCGGGAGAAGACTTGCGCTACAGTTTAGAGGATGATCTGGTTTTTTGTGCTTGCGATTTTTTCCAAAAAAGAGGTTACTGTGTTCACCTCGCAGCGCTCGAGCATTATCTGAAAAATGATGAAGAAGGCCAGGTGATTTTACAAGCCTTAGAAAAAGGACATGAAGAGCAAGAAGAGGTCGAAACCAAGGTTAGTTTTGGTGGTAGTTTTTTGGAGCGTATCCAACCTCAGAAGAGAGAGAAAATCTACACTTTGTCGGCTCAAGGTCAGGTGGAAGCTGGGACCAATCGTCTCCTTTGGACTATCCGAATCGGTTTAGTTGATAGTCAAAAATATTATGTCATTCGTGACATCCCTCTCTTTTTGAAGGTCTTGATTCATCGAAAGCCATATATGATTGGGAAACACTATGAAAATGACTTGTCTTGGGATGCTTTTGATACAGCTAGTCAAGAAGTTCTTACTTTTTTATGTGGCTTGATTGAGGAGGGACTGAGTCAAGAGCTCTTTTTCCCCAATCAAGGTCGTCACCTCTTTTTCCCTCTGACCTTTTTTGAGCAGGGAGTGGAGTTGCTGATGAACTTGGAGGATTTTCATTTTGAACACCAGATTACAAGTTATGAAAATCTTCTCTTTCATGATTTAGATCCAGATGCAGAACTGTCCTCTTTTTCCGTGCAGGAGTATCCCGATTATTTTGAGATGGAGATTTCTGAAAGTGAGCGAGTCAACGTATTCTATGGGGGAGCAGTTCTATTTCGTAAGGGGAATCTTTATCTCTTAAATCCTAAACAAATCAGCCTACTAAAGGAAATCAAGGAGCTTCCTCAGGAGGAAAGAGGGAGAAAATGCCTCCAGTTTGACAACAGTGATCGTGACCGCCTAGCCGCCTGTCTGCCTTTGTTTGGACAGCTAGGAACAGTTTCTGCTCCTGAGCGCTTACAAATCAGACCCTTTTCACCAATCTTTTACTTTGATAGGGAGGATGACGGCCGCATCCGCTTGGATATCCAGTTTGACTATGGAGATGTTAAGGTGACTAGTCGTCAACAGCTGGAACAATTACCATTTTCAAGCGATGCCGTCTTGGAAAATCAGCTATTTCAAGTCTGTTTAGGGGCTGGTTTTGAGGCTGATTTTCAGTCTTGGAGACAGGCTTTGAAGCCAGAGGCAGTTTATTCTTTCTTTCATCATACGATTCCTGCTTTTGAGGAGTTTGGTCAGGTTTTCTTGTCTGATGAGATGAATCAGCTCTACAGCGTCCAAGCTCCTCAGGTTCAGATTGAGTCCAAGGGAGGATTGTTGGAAATCCAATTTGATTTCCAAGGGATTGCCCAAGAAGAGATTGATCAAGCTCTCAAAGCCCTGACCAGCAATCAGGATTTCTATATTAGTTCTTCTGACCAAGTGTACTTTTTTGATGAGGAAACCAAGCAGATCCGTCAGAATATGCAGGAACTGGGGGTTGAGCTAAAAGATGGTTCTTTTCAGGCTCGGAAATCTCTGGCTTACAGTCTGTCTCAGCTTTTTGAAGGTCGAGACAGGATCTCCTTCTCAGAGGAATTTCAGTATTTAGCTCATGATTTGACCCATCCAGAGGATTTTCCTTTGGGAGATATACGGGTGCAGGCGAGTTTGAGAGATTATCAGGAAAAGGGTGTTCGTTGGCTCCAGATGCTTCATCACTATGGTTTTGGAGGTATCTTGGCAGACGATATGGGACTAGGAAAAACGTTGCAGACTATTGCTTTTTTGACTAGTCAGGTGACAAAAGATACTCGGGTCTTGATTTTAGCGCCGTCAGGTTTGATCTACAATTGGGCAGATGAATTTAGAAAATTTGCCCCACAGTTGGATTTGGCTGTCGTTCATGGTTTGAAAGCGAATCGAGAAGCGATTCTTTCTGAAAATCACCAAATCTATGTGACTAGCTATGCCACCTTTCGTCAAGACAGCGAGCTTTATCAAGAGATGGCTTTTGATTTTCTCTTCTTAGATGAAGCTCAGGTCATGAAAAATGCCCAAACTAAGATTGCTCAGAGTTTGCGCCAGTTTGTGGTGCCAGCAGTTTTTGCTTTGTCAGGTACGCCCATCGAAAATCATTTAGGAGAGTTGTGGTCTATCTTTCAAATTGTGCTACCGGGGCTCTTGCCAAGTAAAAAGGAGTTTATGAAATTACCGGCTGACCGAGTCGCGCGGTTTATCAAACCCTTCGTCATGAGGCGTAAGAAAGAAGAAGTTCTTACAGAACTGCCTGATCTGATCGAAGTCGTCTATAAAAATGAACTGGAAGACCAACAGAAGGCTATCTATCTAGCCCAGTTGCAACAGATGCGAGACCGACTAGCGCAAGTGACAGATCAAGAATTCCAGAGAAGTCGGGTAGAAATCTTATCTGGTCTCATGCGATTGCGCCAGATCTGCGATACGCCAGCACTATTTATGGACGATTACCAGGGAGCTAGTGGTAAATTGGATAGTCTCCGAGATTTATTGCTACAAGTGGCTGATGGTGGGCATCGGGTCTTGATTTTCTCTCAGTTCAAAGGAATGTTGGAAAAAATCGAGCACGAACTCCCAGATTTGGGCTTGACTTCCTTCAAAATCACAGGTTCAACTCCTGCTCATGACAGACAGGAGATGACCAAGGCCTTTAACCAAGGGGAGAGAGATGCCTTTCTCATCTCCCTGAAGGCAGGTGGAGTCGGTCTTAATCTAACGGGAGCTGATACCGTCATCCTAGTGGACCTCTGGTGGAATCCTGCTGTCGAAGCCCAGGCTATCGGACGAGCCCACCGCATGGGACAGGAGCGGAAGGTAGAGGTTTACCGTTTGATTACTAGAGGAACCATTGAAGAAAAGATTCAAGAACTCCAAGAACAGAAGAAACACCTGGTTTCCCAAGTTTTGGATGGGACAGAATCGCGTGCGAGTCTCAGTCTGGCAGAAATTCGAGAAATTTTAGGGATTTCTGAAGCCAGCACTTGAAAAATTAAGACAATACGCTATAATGAAGTGTTGAAAGGAAATACAAAATGAAACAAGATCGATTTCCATTGGTGTCAGATGATGAGATCATGCTGACCAAAATGCCAGTCATGGACTTGTACGATGAGTCAGACTTTATTAGCAATATCAAAGGTGATTACCGCGATAAGAACTATTTGGAATGGTCTCCTATCAATGAGGAAGAAACCGTGGTTTCTCCAGTGGTTAATAAGGAGTCAAAGCCAAGCCCAGAACCTAAAAAAGTTGAAAAAACGTATGCTGAATTGGCTCGAGAAGAGGCGCGTGCGGACTTAAAGAAGAAACGTTCAGCCAAGTATTTGACTCAGGATGTTAGTCATACTAGACGACACAATGGTTCAACATTTGTTCGTCAAGGAAACCAACCAACAGCACCATTTCAAAAGGAAAATCCAGGCGAGTTTGTCAAATTTAGTAAAAACTTGAGCCAGTCTCACTATATCTTAGCTGAGGAGGTTGGCCAAGTGGCGAATCCAACTCCGAAAGCCCAAACGGGAAAAGCTAAAAAGAACAACTATGATTTTCTAAAGAAGAGTCAAATCTATAATAAAAAGAATAAGCAAACAGAACAGGAACGTCAGGTTGCCCAAGAGTTGAATCTGACAAGAATTACTGAGTAGGGGAGAAAAGCATGTCAAAAACATATCATTTTATTGGAATCAAGGGATCAGGGATGAGTGCCCTAGCCTTGATGTTGCATCAAATGGGACACAAGGTTCAAGGTTCAGACGTTGAAAAATACTACTTTACTCAACGTGGACTAGAGCAGGCAGGAATTACGATTCTTCCTTTTGATGAAAAGAACCTGCAAGGGAATCTTGAAATTATTGCTGGAAATGCCTTTCGTCCAGACAACAATGTTGAAATCGCCTATGCCGACAAAAATGGTATCAGCTACAAACGTTACCATGAATTCCTAGGTAGCTTTATGCGTGACTTTGTCAGCATGGGGGTTGCAGGAGCGCATGGTAAGACATCAACGACTGGGATGCTGTCTCACGTTTTGTCTCACATCACAGACACTAGCTTCTTGATTGGGGATGGAACGGGTCGAGGTTCTGAAAATGCTAAGTATTTTGTTTTTGAATCTGATGAATATGAGCGTCATTTCATGCCTTACCACCCAGAATACTCTATCATCACCAACATTGACTTTGACCATCCAGATTACTTTACTAGTCTAGAGGATGTTTTCAACGCCTTTAATGACTATGCCAAACAAATCACGAAGGGGTTATTCGTCTATGGTGAGGATGCTGAGTTGCGTAAGATTACAGCCAATGCTCCAATCTATTACTATGGCTTTGATGCTGAGGGAAATGACTTTGTAGCTAGCGACCTTCTACGTTCTACAACTGGTTCGACCTTTACAGTTCACTTCCGTGGTCAAGAATTGGGACAATTCCACATTCCAACTTTTGGTCGTCACAATATCATGAATGCGACAGCTGTTATCGGATTACTTTATACAGCAGGCTTTGATTTGAACTTAGTGCGTGAACAATTGAAAACATTTGCAGGTGTTAAGCGTCGTTTCACTGAGAAAATCGTTAATGATACAGTAATTATTGATGACTTTGCCCACCATCCAACAGAAATCATTGCAACCTTGGATGCGGCTCGTCAGAAATACCCAAGCAAGGAAATCGTGGCAATCTTCCAACCGCATACCTTTACAAGAACCATTGCCTTGTTGGATGAATTTGCCCATGCATTGAATCAAGCAGACGCCGTCTACCTAGCGCAAATCTATGGATCAGCTCGTGAGGTGGACCATGGTGATGTCAAGGTAGAAGATTTGGCTAATAAAATCAACAAGAAGCACCAGGTTATCACTGTTGAAAATGTTTCTCCACTCCTAGACCATGACAATGCTGTTTATGTCTTTATGGGGGCGGGAGACATCCAAACCTATGAATATTCATTTGAACGTCTCTTGTCTAACTTGACAAGCAACGTCCAATAAGGAAAACAGATGGAAATTCCAATCACTATAAGGCAAGCCACTTTATCAGATTTAGAAGAAATGTTGGCGATTGAAGAAGCCAATCCTTCGTTAGAAGAGGCACTTAGCCGCCAATCCTTAGAAGAGAGTATCCGCAAGACTGCGGGTACCTTTCTTGTAGCTGGGGATGAAAATCAGCTCGTGGGCTATGTTTTGGGAGAAGATCAGTCTATTCATCCCAAATGGATAGAAATAAAATCATTGACCATTCATCCTGACCGTTGGGGACAGGGGCTGGGAACTCTTCTTCTTGCAGCCTTGAAACAGGTGACAGTCGAACTAGATTATCAAGGTATTCTTTTGCAGAGTCCTGATGAGCTACTATCATATTTTGAAATGAATGGCTTTGTTGAGGAAGAAATGACAGGGAGTCAATATGACAGTGGTTCTTGTTGGTATCTGACTTGGGCTAATCCTTTTTATCAGGAGGAAATATGAAAATCAGACAAGCAAGATTTTCGGATTTAGATCGAATCTTAGAGATAGAGATAGAAAATTTTTCTCTTGAGGAAGCCATTCCTCGATCGGTCTTTGAGGCGCACTTACGTGAAATTCAGACCAGTTTTCTGGTAGCTGAAAAAGAGGGACGTATTCTTGGCTACATTGAAGGTCCAGTCGTCCCGCACCGCCATCTCCAAGATCAGTCCTTTACAGAAAAAATAAAAGACTATAGCCATCAACCTGGAGGTTATATTTCTGTGACATGCCTATCTATAGCTAAGGAGGCACAAGCCTTGGGCGTGGGAAAACGACTGTTAAGTGCTCTGAAAGAAGTCGCTTTAGAACATGAACGAGAGGGAATTAACCTGACTTGTCATGATTATCTTATCTCATATTACGAGAAACATGGTTTTGTCAATGAAGGACTATCCCAATCTACTTATGCAGGTGAGACCTGGTATAACATGGTTTGGAAGCCTTGAAAACAAGAAATATAGTTGGAGAAAGGTATATTTTGTTGCTTTTCTGCGACTTTTAAGATATAATGTTATGGATTGCCAACAAGGAGGTAAAGCTTTTGAGCGAGAAATCAAGAGAAGAAACGTTAAGCTTTAAAGAACAGATTTTACGCGATTTAGAGAGAGTCAGAGAGAGAGAAAGAAGAGAGAAAGAAGATGAAAGTCCGATCACCCCAACTCCATCTTCTCAAGTAACTCCACCCGCTCCTTCTGAACAAGAACCAAATCTTGCCACAGAAGGTTTAATGGTAGACTCTCTGTCAACTGTGGATAAAATTCTTAAAAATGCCCCAAGTGTGCCACCACGCCCAAGCTTTGAATCAAGCGAAGTGACAGCACCAGAACCAGAAGAGTCAAAACTAGAAGAGCCTGCACCAGCCAAGATTGATGCTGTAGAGCCTAAAAAGGAAGAGAAAGAGTTTAACACTATTCCAACTAAAGTGGCTGTTTCCTATAAAACAGATGACAAAAAAGAAGAATCAGTCCCTCCTGTTGTGGAGAATGTAGTGCCTGCTCCAGTTGAGAAAGTTGATAACCTAGCGGATGCTCCACGACGCAGTCGTCGTGAAGGAACAAAGCCAGCTAAGAAAAAGAAGAAATCAAAAGCTAAAGGTTGTTTGCTAACTTTCCTAGTATTCCTAGTTCTTGTAGGTATTGGTGGCTTCTTTGGTTATGGTTACGTTCAAGATTCCTTGAAACCAGTTGATGCGAGCTCTAAGGATTATGTAACGGTTCAAATCCCAGAAGGTTCAAATATTCAAGAAATTGGGAGCACTTTGGAAAAATCTGGTTTGGTAAAACATGGACTCATCTTTAGTTTGTATGCCAAGTATAAGAACTATTCTGACTTAAAATCAGGTTATTACAACTTGAAGAAGAGCATGAGTACGGATGAATTGATCCAAGAATTGCAAAAAGGTGGAACTCCTGAACCTCAAGAACCAGCTCTTGCAAGCCTAACAATTCCAGAAGGATATACATTAGAGCAAATCGCTCAAACAGTAGGGCAACTTCAAGGTGAATTTAAAGAGCCGCTTACTGCGGATGCTTTCTTGGCAAAAGCTCAAGATGAGACCTTTATCTCACAATTAGTCGCCAAGTATCCAAACCTTCTTGGAAGTCTCCCAACAAAAGACAGTGGCGTTCGTTATCGTCTAGAAGGTTACCTTTTCCCAGCAACTTATACCATCAAAGAAAGCACTACAGTTGAAAGTTTGATTGATGAGATGTTGGCTACTATGGATAAGACCATGTCATCATATTACGCCTCAATTAAAGAAAAGAATCTGACAGTCAATGAATTACTCAGTATCGCTTCTCTTGTTGAAAAAGAAGGTGCTAAGACAGAAGACCGCAAGAAGATTGCTGGTGTCTTCTATAACCGCCTAAATCTCGGTATGCCGCTTCAAAGTAATATCGCTATCCTGTATGCCCAAGGCAAGCTTGGTCAAAAGATTAGTCTAGCAGATGACGCTGGAATTGATACAACGATTGATTCACCATACAATGTTTACACACACCTTGGCCTCATGCCTGGACCAGTAGACAGTCCAAGTCTGGATGCCATCGAAGCAAGTGTAAATCAGATAAAGAGTGAGTACTTGTACTTTGTAGCCAATGTCGAAGATGGTAAAGTGTATTTCGCAACGACCAAAGAAGAACATGATCAAAACGTTGCAGAACATATCAATAGCAAACTAACCCAATCAAGTAGTTCAAACTAAAATTATGTGGTTTTCCACATAATTTTGTTTTAAAAACAAATTAAGAAAAGAAAGTTGAGAAAAATGGCAGAAAAAACTTACCCAATGACCCTTGAAGAAAAGGAAAAACTAGAAAAAGAATTAGAGGAGTTGAAACTCGTTCGTCGTCCTGAAGTGGTAGAACGTATCAAAATTGCTCGTTCATACGGAGACCTTTCGGAGAACAGCGAGTACGAAGCAGCCAAGGATGAGCAAGCTTTTGTTGAAGGACAAATTTCAAGTCTAGAAACAAAAATCCGCTATGCTGAAATCGTTAATAGCGATGCAGTTGCCCAAGATGAGGTAGCTATCGGTAAGACTGTAACAATCCAAGAAGTCGGTGAAGATGACGAAGAAGTCTATATCATCGTCGGTTCTGCAGGTGCAGATGCTTTTGCTGGTAAGGTTTCAAATGAGAGCCCGATTGGACAAGCCTTGATTGGCAAGAAGACTGGTGATACAGCGACCATCGAGACACCAGTTGGTAGCTATGATGTCAAAATCTTAAAGGTTGAAAAAACAGCCTAAATAGAATGAAAAAGGAGTAGTAGAGGCTTTGCCTTGCTCAACTCCTTTTTGGTTTTTTGAATAAAATAGGAGACTATATGAGTGAAAATAAGAAAAAAAATAAGATGGAACGTGGTCTAACCAATCGTCATGTTCAGGTGATGGCTATTGCGGGAACAATCGGAACAGGTCTTTTCCTAGGTGCCGGTCGCTCCATCAGCCTGACAGGCCCTTCTATCATCCTGATTTATATGATTACAGGAGCCTTTATGTTTTTGATGATGAGGGCTGTTGGAGAGATGCTGTATCAGGATCCAGAACAACATACTTTTATCAACTTTATCACCCGTCATTTGGGGAAAGGCTGGGGGTATTTCTCGGTTTGGTCTTATTGGTTGTCTGTCGTCTTTATCGGTATGGCAGAAATCACTGCGATCTCGCATTATGTTCAGTTTTGGTTTCCTAGCTGGCCTAGTTGGCTGATTCAGATTGTTTTTTTAACGATTTTGGCCTTGGTCAATCTGATTGCAGTTAAGCTCTTTGGAGAAGTCGAGTTTTGGTTTGCTATGGTTAAAATTGTGGCTATTTTAGCTATGATTGCAACGGGAGCCTTTATGGTTTTGACAGGATTTGAGACACCGCATGGTGCTGCAAGTTTGGCAAATATCAGCAATCAGTTCTCTCTTTTTCCAAATGGAGTCATGAACTTTGTCATGGCCTTTCAAATGGTATTTTTTGCCTATCTGATGATTGAATTTATCGGAGTGACAACTTCTGAAACCAAGAATCCTCGTCAGGTTTTGCCAAAAGCAGTTAAAGAAATTCCTCTCCGAATTGTCTTCTTCTATGGTGGAGCCCTATTGGCCATTATGTCTATTATTCCCTGGAGAGAACTTGCTTCTTCAGATTCACCATTTGTAACGGTTTTTGAGCTAGCAGGTATCAAGTGGGCGGCAGCTCTGATTAACTTCGTTGTTTTGACGTCGGCAGCATCTGCTCTTAATTCAACCCTCTATTCAACAGGGCGACACCTTTACCAGATTGCCCATGATTCACCCAATCGCTTCTTAAAAGCAATCAAGGCAGATACTCTTTCTCGTCACAATGTTCCGCAAAATGCCATTATTGCCTCAGCAATCTTAATTGCTCTAGCTGCCTTTATCAACGTTTTGCCAGGCGTTTCCGATGCTTTTGCTTTGATTACGGCGTCCTCATCAGGTGTTTACATCGCGATTTATATCTTGATTATGGTGGCACATCACAAATACCGCAAGTCACAAGACTTCATGGCTGACGGCTACCTCATGCCTCAGTATCGCTTGCTCAATCCCCTAACCATCCTCTTTTTCATCTTTGTCTTTGCAACCCTCTTTTTACAAGAGTCTACCTTCATGGGGGCAGTTGGTTCTGCTATCTGGATTATCGGTTTCGGAATTTATAGCCAGTGGAAATTTAGAAAATAAATCATGAACTCATCAACTCTGCTTGATGAGTTTTTCTAGTTTGACAGTTTATTGAAATAGGATTATAATCAAGCTGTAGCAGTTCTAAGGAGGTTTGGATGTACGTTAGATTGGAAAATAAGGAATCTCATAAAGCGCAAGAAATAGGGGATTTGATTCGTGCTTATAATCGTTCTAAAAGAGAAGAGTCTGAGAGCGAGCCACTGAATCTTTATCTCGAAGACGAAAAGGGTAATCTCATGGCAGGATTAGTAGCTGAGACTTTCGGAAATTGGTTGGAAATCGAGTATTTGTTTGTGAAAGAGGAATTGCGAGGACAGGGAATCGGTTCAAAACTATTGCAGCAAGCCGAAAGGGAAGCTAAGAATCGAAACTGTCGTTTTGCTTTTGTCAATACTTACCAGTTTCAAGCGCCAGATTTTTATAAAAGGCATGGCTACAAGGAGGTCTTTACCTTGCAAGACTATCCCTACACAGGGCAAAGATACTATTACCAAAAAGATTTGTAAGGTGAAAATGGAGAAATATAATAGAGAGTAATTCTTCACATAACCAAGGAGGTGGGCTAATGGACATAATACTAGATATGGGCAACGTCTTATTAGAATGGAACAAGGATAAGATTTTACAAGGCGTTTCGGATACGAAGAAAGATTATCTGATGTTAGATAAGACTATCTTTCAGTCGGGGCTTTGGGAAAGATTAGATCTTGGTACCATGACGAGACAAGAATTAGTGCTTAAAGTTGTGTCCATGATTGGAAGTACCTATCAAAAGAAGGTCGAAGAAGTTATCTGGAATTGGCCTAGCTACATTGATATCTATAGGGAAGTCTTTCCTGTCTTGTCAGAACTAAAGAAAAAGGGGCATCGCATCTTTGTCTTATCCAATACCTCAAAGGTATTTTATGGCTTGCTGGAAGAGCAACTATCTCCCTTAAAGGAGCTTTTAGATGGTTTTGTCCTATCCTGTGATATAAAAGCTATAAAGCCTGATTTGGCAATGTTTAAGGAGATTCTCGACAAATACCAGCTAAATCCTACAAATTGTGTCTTTCTAGACGATATTGAGGACAATACAATCGCAGCTGAGAAATTGGGAATCAAGGCCTATCAGGTCAAGAAAAGAAGTGATGTCGTCGATATTTTGAAATCCTATATTTAAAGGTAACACTCTCTATTTTCTGTGGTAGAGAGTTTTTTGTTAATAAAATCTTACAAAATGACATTTATATATTGCATTAAGTTAGATATATGGTATAATATTTTTAAAAGAAGCGCAACTTTTTAAAAATGTGAAGGAGGACGCTAGTGGCTAAAAATTTAAAATTAAAATTAGCTCGTGTGGAGCTTGACTTGACACAAGGGGATTTGGCAGAAGCTGTGGGTGTTACTAGGCAAACTATAGGCTTGATTGAAGCTGGAAAATACAATCCTAGTCTCTCCCTTTGCCAGTCCATTTGCAGATGCTTAGGCAAAACTTTAGATCAATTATTTTGGGAGGAAGAAGATGAAAAATAGATTTTTTTATTATCAATTACTAGACGAAAGAGAAGAACAACTGATCAACAAAGCTGGGACAGAGTCTTTTTATATGTTTATCGGGCTCATTCTGCTAAGTTATTTGGTGGCTGTATTAGCACCTGCTCTTTTTAATCCTAATATTCTTCTGGTTACCCTTCTTTTAGGAATCTTCTTCTTTTTCAATCGTGCACGACAACTTGGAGTGACCTACTATAGTCGTTTTCATTTTACGATTTTGGGATGCTTAGTAGTGACTCTTGCAATTACAGCCATCTTGATGCTACAGAACTACCAGTTCAATATTGAGATTTATCAGCATAATCCTTTGAATTTTAAATATCTGTCTGCTTGGATCCTTACTTATCTTCTCTATCTTCCATGGGTTTTTATTGGAAACCTTACTTTAAGAAATTTTGGCGAATGGGCTCAAAAAAAGTTTGAGCAAGATATGGAAGAACTGGAGAATGGAGAATAGCTTGTTAGCTTTTTATCAATCTCGGTAAAATGTGTTATAATAGTACTAATTTATCGGACGGTGTGAAAGTGGTAGAATACGTTCATACCTTTGTAAAGTAGGAAGAAGGAAAACAGATGTATCCAGATGATAGTTTGACATTGCACACGGACTTGTACCAGATTAACATGATGCAAGTTTACTTTGACCAAGGAATTCACAATAAGAAGGCGGTTTTTGAGGTTTACTTCCGCCAGCAACCGTTTAACAACGGTTATGCAGTTTTCGCTGGTTTGGAAAGAATTGTACATTATCTTGAAGACTTACGCTTTTCAGATAGCGATATTGCCTACTTGGAATCGCTTGGCTATCATGGGGCGTTCTTAGACTACCTCCGCAATCTCAAGTTGGAGTTGACGGTTCGTTCTGCCCAGGAAGGGGACTTGGTTTTTGCCAATGAACCGATTGTTCAAGTTGAAGGTCCTCTAGCCCAATGCCAGCTGGTCGAAACGGCTCTCTTAAACATCGTTAACTTTCAAACCTTGATAGCGACTAAGGCAGCACGTATTCGTTCGGTTATCGAAGATGAACCCTTGATGGAGTTCGGGACACGTCGTGCGCAAGAAATGGATGCAGCTATCTGGGGAACACGCGCAGCCGTGATTGGTGGCGCCAACGGGACTAGCAATGTGCGTGCAGGGAAACTCTTTGGAATTCCCGTTTTAGGAACCCACGCCCATGCCTTGGTACAGGTTTATGGAAACGACTACGAAGCCTTCAAGGCCTATGCGTCAACCCATCGTGACTGTGTCTTTTTAGTAGATACTTATGATACACTTCGCATCGGTGTGCCAGCTGCTATTCAGGTAGCGCGTGAGCTGGGAGATAAGATTAACTTTAAGGGTGTTCGTATCGACTCTGGGGATATCGCCTACATTTCCAAGAAAGTCCGTCAGCAACTGGACGAGGCTGGCTTTACAGAGGCTAAGATCTATGCTTCTAATGACCTTGATGAAAATACCATTCTCAACCTCAAGATGCAAAAAGCCAAGATTGATGTCTGGGGTGTGGGAACCAAGCTGATTACAGCCTATGATCAGCCAGCTCTTGGGGCAGTTTATAAGATTGTTGCGATCGAAGATGAAAATGGTCAGATGCGCAATACTATCAAACTGTCTAATAATGCGGAAAAAGTGTCTACGCCAGGTAAGAAGCAGGTATGGCGCATTACCAGTCGTGAAAAAGGCAAGTCAGAAGGTGACTACATTACTTATGATGGTGTGGATGTGAGTGGCATGACAGAAATCAAGATGTTCCATCCAACTTATACTTACATCAAAAAAACCGTTCGTAATTTTGATGCCGTTCCTCTCTTGGTGGATATTTTCAAAGAAGGAACATTAGTTTATAGCTTGCCTAGTTTGACTGAGATTCAGGCCTATGCACGTAAGGAATTTGACAAGCTTTGGGATGAGTATAAACGGGTACTCAATCCGCAACATTATCCAGTGGACTTGGCGCGTGATATTTGGCAAGACAAGATGGACTTGATTGATAAGATGCGCAAGGAAGCCCTTGGTGAAGGAGAGGAAGAATGAGTTTGCAAGAGACCATTATCCAGCAATTGGGTGTCAAACCAGTAATCGATGCCCAGGAAGAAATCCGTCGTTCAATTGACTTCTTAAAAAAATACCTAAAAAAACATCCCTTCCTTAAAACTTTTGTACTAGGGATTTCTGGGGGTCAGGACTCAACCTTGGCAGGGCGCTTGGCGCAATTAGCTATGGAAGAAATGCGGGCAGAGACAGGAGATGACAGCTACCAATTTATCGCTGTCCGCCTGCCATACGGAGTGCAAGCTGATGAAGCAGACGCTCAAAAAGCCCTCGCTTTCATCCAGCCAGATGTCAGCTTGGTTGTGAATATCAAGGAATCAGCTGACGCTATAACAGTAGCAGTTGAAGCGACAGGAAGCTCTGTTTCAGACTTTAATAAGGGCAATATTAAAGCGCGTAGCCGTATGATTGCCCAATATGCCCTTGCGGGTGCCCATAGCGGAGCGGTCATTGGAACAGATCATGCTGCGGAAAATATCACAGGCTTTTTTACCAAGTTTGGTGACGGTGGTGCGGATATTCTTCCTCTTTACCGCCTCAATAAACGCCAAGGAAAACAACTCTTGAAGGAACTTGGTGCGGACCCAGCCCTTTATGAAAAAATCCCAACAGCAGACCTAGAAGAAGAAAAACCAGGGATAGCTGATGAAGTAGCCTTGGGAGTCACTTATAAAGAGATTGACGACTACCTAGAAGGCAAAACAATCAGCCCAGAAGCTCAAGCGATTATTGAAAACTGGTGGCATAAAGGACAACACAAACGCCACCTACCAATCACCGTATTTGATGACTTCTGGGAGTAAAAACCTCCAGTGGAGGTTTTTACCCTGAGCCTAGAAATGAGAAAGCGAAGAAGGTCCGGGGGGCCTTTTTACCCCTAGTCTAGAAACAGGAAAACGAGGTAGATTCGGTAACTCGTAGAGTTCGATTTTCCTTGTCTCACCCCCGCAACGATGACTAGGTTTGAAAAAGCTTGGTAAAGCGCATTTCAAACCAGACAGCGACTGCGTCAAGGGACTAGATAAAACACTTGTTTCCTAGCTGTTACTGAGTATAGTCTTTTTACCCTGAGTTTAGAAATAAGAAAACGAAGAAGGCCCAGTGGACTTTTTTAGCTCGTTGCCTTAAGCTGAGAAAGCGAGGTAACATTATGAAAGCAATCGGTACGCAAATGTTACAGACAGAACGTTTGATTTTGAGAAGATTTGTGGAGAGTGATGCAGAAGCCATGTTTCAAAATTGGGCTTCATCTGCTGAGAATCTGACCTATGTCAGCTGGGAACCCCATCCTGATGTCGAGGTGACTCGAAACTCGATTCGAAATTGGGTTGCCTCCTATACCAATCCCAACTATTACAAATGGGCCATTTGTCTAAAGGAAAACCCAGAGCAAGTGATTGGAGATATCAGTATCGTTGCAATGGATGAGAATGATTCTTGTTGTGAAATTGGCTATATTTTAGGAAAAAAATATTGGGGCAGTGGAATGATGACGGAGGCCTTGAAAGCTGTGTTAGATTTTTGTTTTACTCAAGCAGGATTTCAAAAAGTCAGAGCTCGTTACGCCAGTCTCAACCCAGCTTCAGGCCGTGTGATGGAAAAAGCGGGAATGTCTTATCTAAAAACCATTACCAATGGTGTGGAGAGAAAAGACTACGTTGCGGACCTTATTTATTATCAGATTAAAAAGAACTAAGAAATGATCTGAGCTTCAAAAGTTAACTTTTGAAGCTCAGGTCATTTTTTTCTGCTCTTTTATTTTAACTCATAAAGCCAGTCGTCACCGTCTTTGTAGTAAAAGAATTCACTTAAATCGTCTTCTAAAAAAACACGCAGCATGTCTGACATATCCTCAGTTGCAAGTTTTAGACGAGAAAGATTTTCATATTCTTCCCACCAAACAGTACCTTCGTCTGAAGACTGGAGTTCACCAGTAAAGTGTTCTGTCTTGTAAAAGAGGACGACATACCGATAATCCTCGTCATCGTACCAGTTTTTGATACCACAAAGTTGAGGTTTGGATATGGTTAGTCCAGTTTCTTCCTTGACTTCTCTGATAACTGCATCGGTAAAAGATTCCCCACGCTCTACATGACCACCAGGAAAAGTGATGCCGGGCCAGTCGGGACTAACTCGATCTTGAACTAGAACTTTGTTTCCGTTTTTAATCATGCACATGTTGACAAATTCGACTAATTCTTGTCTGTTCATATTGTTTTTCCTATTTTGTTAGTAACTTTTCCACGACGTTTAACTTTCGCATGGTCAAATCCACGCCAAACAGCTTTTCAAGATAGTTGGTATTGAGCTTTTTTCGTTTTGCTGTTCTAGGAAGGTAGAGGTAGAGACAGTGATCGCCTATACAGATTTCTTCCTCACCGTAGTCAGCTTTCAATTTTTCTAGTGGCAGACTTTGGATAAATCCCTGATAAAGAATCACATGTACACGATCATGAAGATAGTCTTCTCTAAACGGGTTCTCATGAACAATCTTTTCAAGATCGTTCTTATTCTTGATAACCATTTTTAAGTCGGCCCCAATTTTTTCCTTTATCAGAGTATGAACGCGTTCTCGTATTTCTTCCAAGTCCAAGTCACTTTCAAGAATGATATTCCCGCTTTGAATATAGGTTCGAACGTGTTGAAAACCAGCTTCTGTCAAAACATCTACCAAATATGACATTTTCGGGATAGCATTTTTTCCATTAGGAGTAACACCTCTTAGTAAAATAATATGTTCCAAAGGACTTCCTTTCTTATTTGGTATTTATTGGATTTAAGCCTGCTACCCAGCCAGTGCAGAGGGCAGAAGTGATATTAAAGCCACCTGTGTGGGCATTGATGTCTAGTACCTCGCCAGCAAAGTGGAGGCCAGGAACGAGTTTGCTTTCCAGAGTTTTAGGATTGATTTCCTTGAGACTGACGCCACCTTTAGTAACAAAGGACTTGGCAAGGGACATTTTTCCAATCACAGGGATTTTGAGTGCTTTGATGGACTGGAGCAGTTGTTCCCGTTCTTTTTCAGTTAGCTGTTTGACTTTTTCAGGATAGCCTTGCACAAGAAATTCTGCCAAGCGTTCTGGAAGCAAAGTTTTTAAAGCATTTTTCAAGGATTTTTCTCGATTTTCTTCTAGAAAGGTTGCCAAGTTATTCTCAGAAAGTTGAGGCAAAACATCCAGTGAAATAACCTCCCCACCTTTGACAAAACTAGACATGCGCAGGGCAGCAGGGCCAGATAAACCAAAGTGGGTAAAGAGCAGATCATGAGTGATGACATGCTTGCCATAACTTAAAGTTACATCGTCCAGCGAAATCCCCTGAAGCGCTTTGTGAGGAAAATCTGTCAACAATGGACTTTCAGCGGCTTCAAGCTCGGTAATGGTATGTTTAAAATGACGGGCAATATCGTGGCCAAATCCAGTCGATCCAGTGGAAGGATAGGATTTACCACCAGTTGTCACAATCAGTTTGTCACAAGTGAAAGTTTGGTCTGCGGACTTAAGGACAAACTGGTTGTCTATCTTTTTAACCGAAACAATTTCTGTTTGAGTGAGAACTTGTCCGCCTAGCTCAGCGATTTTCTTTTCCAAGGCCTCGATAATGGTCCGAGACTTGTCACTAGCAGGAAAGACGCGGCCGTGGTCCTCGACCTTAAGTTTGACTCCATTTTCCGTAAAAAAGTTGATGATATCATGGTTATCAAACTGGGAGAAGACACTGTAAAGAAAGCGCCCATTTCCAGGGATGCCAGCTAATAGGTCATCTAAAGTTCCATTGTTGGTCACATTGCAGCGACCGCCGCCTGTACCGGCCAATTTTTTACTAAGTTTGCGATTTTTTTCGATGAGAAGAGTTTTCTGACCATAAAAGCTACTAGAAATCGTAGCCATCATGCCAGCAGGACCTCCACCGATGACAATAGTATCAAAATGTTTCATAGCTCTATTGTACCACAAAAAACAAGAGATGCTTGGCATCTCTTGTTGCTCATAATCTTAGTTAATTTCATATCCCATCAACAAACCGCCATCTTCTGCATAAAAACTGCAGAGACCAGAAGTTGGGAGGATTTTGATATTGGCTTGTGGGAATGTTTCCAGCAAGCGGTCTGACAATTGCTGACAGAATTTTTCATTGCTGCGATGAGCCATGACGATACGACCACCAGCATAGCCAGCCTTGATGAGTTCTTCATAGGCTGCTTGAAGGGACTTTTTAGCACCACGAGCCTTTTGAAGAAGCTCTAGGGTTCCAGTTTCACTTGCTTCCCCAACCATACGGATGTTGAGAAGGCCAACGACCGTACCGATAAGCTTACTTAAACGACCATTTTTCACCAAGTTATCAACCTTAGCAAGGACAAAGAGCAATTTTGTTTTTTCTTGGTAAGCTGTGATAGCTTCAACAATTTCCTCAAAAGCCAAACCCTGGTCAATCAAGTCATTGATTTTTTCGACAATCAAGTCAACTTCCCCACCTGCAGATAAACTATCAATCACATGAATCTGAGTGTCAGGGTGTTCTTCGAGGTAGATATTTTTAGCAAGTTGTGCACTGTTATGGCTACCTGAAAGAGTACCAGTGATGGTAACGACAAAGATATGCTTAGCACCTTCAAATGCACGCAAGTAATCATCTGGGCTAGGGCAAGCTGATTTTGAAGCCTCAGAAGTCGCATACATGGTTTTCATCATGTGGTCAATGTCGAGATTGGCATCATCGATAAAGACCTGATCAGCTACTTGAATGGTTAAAGGAACACTAACAAATTCAGTATCAATAGCAGGAGTTGCCAGTTGACGATAATCACAACCAGAGTCAGCTACAATCTTCCAAGTCATAGAAATTCTCCATCTTTGTCACTTATACATTGACAAAGGTTCTGTCTTTTTTTACAATTATATCATGAAAGCCCTTGAAACAAAAGTACCACCTCTCTGTTGTCACAAGTAGAAAGAAATTGTTATGTCTGAACGTAAAATATCTGAAAAATCTCTTGAAAATCTCAGAAAATCCAATCAAGAATCCAATTTTTTGACCAGAGAAGCAATTGAAACAGCGCTTTTGCAACTTCTAGAGAAAAAAGACTTGGCTAAGATCAGTATTTCAGAGTTGGTCAAGCGTGCGGGTGTCTCACGCGCTGCCTTTTATCGCAATTATGATTCTAAAGAAGCAATTTTAGAAAGTGTTTTTAAACGCAGTGTTCATAATATAATGGAACAGTTGAGCCACTACGATGTCAAAACCGACCTTTATCTAGTCTGGGTTCACCTTTTCCGCGCAGCCAAGAAAGAAGCCAAGGTTATCCAACTTGCTCTGGACTACCACTTGGAAAAGATTTTTGTCCAAGCTATGCAGGAATTTCTGGAAAAATACCACGGAAAATCAAAAGGTGTCAGCAGTTACCTTCATTCCTTTTGGAGTTCTGCGATCGTATCAGTTCTGCTCAAATGGATCAAGGATGGAATGAAGGTTCCAGCTGAAAAGATTGCGGATTTACGCTTGCCATTTTTCAAAAAATAGAGAACAAGGAGAAGACTTATGACAGAAAAAAGACTGGCTTGGGATGAGTATTTTGCAGCCCAGGCCTTACTGATTGCCAATCGTTCGACCTGTAAACGTGCCAAAGTGGGAGCTGTGCTCGTTAAGGATAATAAGGTCATTTCAACAGGTTACAATGGTTCTGTATCTGGAACGGAGCACTGTATTGACCACGAATGTCTAGTCATTGAAAGACACTGTGTCCGAACCCTTCACGCCGAGGTCAATGCCATCTTGCAAGGAGCTGAACGAGGGGTTCCCAGAGGATTTACAGCCTATGTGACTCATTTCCCTTGTCTGAACTGCACCAAACAACTGCTACAAGTTGGTTGCAAGCGCGTGGTTTATATCAACCAGTACCGAATGGATGACTATGCCCAGTACCTTTATCACGAAAAAGGCACTGAGTTGACCCATTTACCATTAGAGACTGTTCAGACAGCTCTCCAAGAGGCAGATTTGATTTAGAAATTAATAAAAATAAATGGTTTAGAAAGCTTTTTAAACCGTTTTTTGATATAATAAGAAGAATAAATTGAAAGAAGGAATTCAGAAAATGGGAAAAATTGAAGTCATTAATCATCCACTCATTCAACACAAATTGTCAATCTTGCGTCGTACAGACACTTCTACAAAAGCTTTTCGTGAGCTAGTAGATGAGATTGCAATGTTGATGGGGTATGAAGTGCTTCGTGATCTTCCACTTGAAGACGTGGAAATCGAAACACCTATCACAAAGACCGTTCAAAAACAATTGGCTGGTAAAAAATTGGCGATTGTCCCAATCTTGCGTGCAGGTATCGGGATGGTAGATGGGCTCTTGAGCTTGGTTCCAGCAGCAAAAGTTGGTCATATCGGTATGTACCGTGATGAAGAAACCCTTCAACCAGTTGAATACTTGGTGAAATTACCTGAGGATATTGACCAACGTCAAATCTTTGTCGTCGATCCAATGCTTGCAACAGGTGGATCAGCTATCTTGGCTGTTGACTCGCTTAAAAAACGTGGCGCATCAAATATCAAGTTTGTCTGCCTAGTAGCTGCTCCAGAAGGAGTGAAAGCTCTTCAAGCAGCTCACCCAGATGTCGAAATCTTTACAGCAGCTCTGGACGAACACTTGAATGAACATGGCTATATTGTTCCAGGTCTCGGAGATGCGGGAGACCGCTTGTTCGGTACGAAATAAGACTCAGATAGAGTCTTAAAGATGAAATTGGAGGATGTTTCTAATTTCGCAAGGAGGTTGAGTTTTTGTTTCTGTCGATAGTATAGAGCAAAAATTTGACCTTTTTTGACCAAAAAGATATAATAGTTCTGTATTGAGTCGTATGACTAAGAAAATTCAACATTAAAAGGAGAAATGAATGATTCCTGTAGTTATTGAACAAACAAGCCGTGGAGAACGTTCCTATGACATTTACTCTCGTCTTCTGAAAGACCGCATCATCATGCTAACTGGGCCAGTCGAAGATAATATGGCCAACTCAGTTATTGCCCAGTTGCTCTTCTTGGATGCCCAAGACAGCACAAAAGATATTTACCTTTATGTCAACACACCTGGAGGTTCTGTTTCGGCTGGTTTGGCAATCGTTGATACCATGAACTTTATCAAGGCAGATGTCCAAACAATCGTTATGGGAATGGCTGCATCCATGGGGACTGTCATTGCATCAAGTGGCGCAAAAGGCAAACGTTTCATGCTTCCAAATGCGGAGTACATGATTCACCAACCAATGGGTGGTACAGGTGGTGGTACCCAACAAACAGATATGGCAATCGCTGCAGAACACTTGCTCAAAACTCGTAAGACTTTGGAGCAAATCCTTGCAGATAACTCAGGTAAATCAGTTGAGCAAATTCATGCAGATGCAGAACGTGATTACTGGATGAGTGCCCAAGAAACGCTCGAATATGGCTTCATTGATGAAATCATGGCTAACAATTCTTTGAGCTAAGCAACCTAGAAAGCAAACTCGACGGAGTTTGCTTTTTTTGATATAATTAGGAGAAGATTTCTTAGAAAGAGGATTCACCATGTTTGAAAAGGTCAATCGTTCAGGATTAATCATCTATCTTTACTATAATCGAGATGCAAAAAAACTTCAGGAATACGGTGACATCTGTTACCATTCTAAGAAGCATCGTTACTTGCAGCTCTATGTTCCAACTGAGGAGCTAGATGACTTAGTTGAGAGATTAGGTAAGGAAAGATTTATCAAAAAAATAAGACGTTGCCACATTCAAGAGTTAGAAACTCCCTTTGTTGGCAATCTCTATCGCACCGAGGAAAACGTTATCATTTAAAAAATGAGATAAATGTGTTGACAATTTTCTGATAATTCGGTATATTCTTAACATACTATTTTTGAAACAACTATAAGGAGATTAAAAATGAAGAAAAAATTTGCCCTATCTTTTGTGGCTCTTGCTAGCGTAGCTCTTCTCGCTGCCTGTGGAGAGGTCAAGTCAGGAGCGTCAAATACAACTGGTAACCCAGTAGACGAAAAGACTATCAAAATCGGTTTTAACTTTGAAGAAACAGGTGCTGTAGCTGCCTATGGTACTTCTGAACAAAAAGGTGCTCAACTTGCTGTTGATGAAATCAATGCTGCAGGTGGTATTGATGGAAAACAAATCGAAGTTGTAGACAAAGACAACAAATCTGAAACTGCTGAAGCAGCTTCTGTTACAACAAACCTTGTTACCCAATCAAAAGTAGCAGCTATTGTAGGACCTGCGACATCTGGTGCAACTGCTGCAGCTGTAGCCAACGCTACTCAAGCAGGAGTGCCATTGATCTCACCAAGTGCGACTCAAGATGGATTGACCAAAGGTCAAGAATATCTATTTATCGGAACTTTCCAAGATAGCTTCCAAGGGAAGATTATTTCAAACTATGTGACAAACAAATTGAACGCTAAGAAGGTTGTTCTTTATACGGACAATGCTAGTGACTATGCTAAAGGTATTGCTAAATCTTTCCGCGAAGCCTACAAGGGTGAGATTGTAGCAGATGAAACGTTTGTGGCAGGTGATACAGACTTCCAAGCAGCCCTTACTAAAATGAAAGGGAAAGAGTTTGACGCTATCGTTGTTCCAGGTTACTACACAGAAGCAGGTAAAATTGTAAACCAAGCTCGTGGAATGGGAATTGATAAACCAATCATTGGTGGTGATGGATTTAACGGTGAAGAATTTGTTCAACAAGCAACTGCTGAAAGAGCATCAAACATTTACTTCATCTCTGGATTCTCAACCACAGTTGATGTTTCTGCAAAAGCTAAAGCTTTCCTTGAAGCATACCGCGCAAAATACAACGAAGAGCCTTCAACATTCTCAGCTTTGGCCTATGACTCAGTTTACCTAGTAGCAAATGCTGCAAAAGGTGCTAAAAACTCAGGTGAAATCAAGGACAACCTTGCTAAAACCAAAGATTTTGATGGTGTAACTGGTCAAACAAGCTTTGATGCTGACCACAATACAGTAAAAACTGCTTACATGATGACCATGAACAACGGTAAAGTTGAAGAAGCAGAAGTTGTAAAACCATAACATTAGAATAGTAATTGAAATGGGGAATGAGCCTTTGACTCACTCCCTGTTTCGGTGTTTATGAACTTGTGAAAATAATGAAATTTTCTAAAAAATAACGATAGAAAAGAGTGAATGCTATGCTCCAACAACTTGTGAATGGTTTAATTCTGGGTAGTGTTTATGCACTTTTGGCCCTGGGTTATACCATGGTTTATGGAATTATCAAACTCATCAACTTCGCCCACGGTGATATTTATATGATGGGAGCCTTTATTGGTTACTTTTTGATTAATTCTTTCCAAATGAATTTCTTTTTAGCTTTGATTATTTCAATGGTAGGAACCGCACTGCTTGGTGTTGTGATTGAATTTCTTGCCTACCGTCCTTTGCGACACTCTACACGTATTGCTGTATTGATTACTGCCATCGGAGTGTCTTTCCTACTGGAATATGGAATGGTCTACTTGGTCGGTGCCAATACTCGCGCCTTTCCTCAAGCCATTCAAACAGTTCGCTATGATTTGGGGCCAATCAGCTTGACAAACGTCCAGTTAATGATTTTAGCAGTTTCCTTATTCCTGATGATTTTATTGCAAGTGATTGTTCAAAAAACAAAAATGGGGAAAGCCATGCGTGCGGTATCAGTTGATAGTGATGCAGCTCAATTGATGGGAATTAACGTAAATCGTACAATCAGCTTTACCTTTGCTTTGGGTTCAGCCCTTGCTGGTGCAGCAGGTGTCCTCATCGCCCTTTACTATAACTCTCTTGAACCTTTGATGGGTGTGACTCCAGGTCTGAAATCATTCGTTGCGGCCGTTCTTGGTGGTATCGGGATTATTCCTGGTGCAGCTCTAGGGGGATTTGTGATTGGCTTGTTGGAAACTTTTGCAACTGCCTTCGGTATGTCTGATTTCCGTGATGCTATCGTATATGGAATCTTACTTTTGATTCTGATTGTTCGTCCTGCAGGTATCCTCGGCAAGAATGTGAAAGAGAAGGTGTAAACAATGAAGACAAATCTTAAAGTAAATATTCTCTGGTTATTCCTTCTGTTAGCAGTTTATGGGCTGATCAGTGTACTGGTTTCTGCTGGTGTTCTTAATCTATTCCATGTCCAAATTTTAGAACAAATTGGGATTAATATCATCCTTGCTGTAGGTTTGAACCTAATCGTTGGTTTTTCAGGACAATTCTCACTCGGTCATGCAGGTTTTATGGCGATTGGAGCTTATGCAGCAGCGATTATTGGTTCAAAATCACCAACCTATGGTGCCTTCTTTGGAGCAATGGTCTTTGGGGCCTTGATTTCTGGTGCAGTCGCTTTGCTCGTTGGGATTCCAACACTCCGTTTGAAGGGTGACTACCTGGCTGTTGCAACACTAGGTGTTTCAGAAATCATTCGTATCTTTATCATTAATGGTGGAAGTTTGACCAACGGTGCTGCTGGTATCTTGGGTATTCCAAACTTTACCAACTGGCAGATGGTTTATCTTTTTGTAATTATCACAACTATTGCAACTCTCAACTTCTTACGTAGTCCAATTGGACGTTCTACTCTATCTGTTCGTGAGGATGAGATTGCTGCAGAGTCCGTTGGGGTGAACACTACAAAGATCAAGATTATCGCTTTTGTCTTTGGTGCCATTACAGCAAGTATTGCTGGCTCACTTCAGGCTGGTTTTATCGGATCTGTTGTCCCAAAAGATTACACCTTTATTAATTCCATCAACGTGTTGATTATCGTTGTATTTGGTGGACTTGGATCCATTACTGGTACAATCGTTTCAGCGATTGTTTTAGGAATTTTAAATATGCTCCTTCAGGATGTAGCAAGCGTACGTATGATTATCTACGCTTTGGCTCTTGTATTGGTCATGATTTTCAGACCAGGTGGACTTCTTGGGACATGGGAATTAAGTCTATCACGTTTCTTTAAAAAATCGAAGAAGGAGGGACAAAACTAATGGCACTACTTGAAGTTAAACAGTTAACCAAACATTTTGGCGGTCTAACAGCTGTTGGAGATGTCACTCTTGAATTGAACGAGGGAGAATTGGTTGGTTTGATTGGACCAAACGGGGCTGGTAAAACAACCCTTTTCAATCTCTTGACGGGTGTTTATGAACCAAGTGAAGGTACGGTGACACTAGATGGTCACCTCCTAAATGGGAAAACTCCTTATAAGATTGCTTCACTTGGACTCAGTCGTACTTTCCAAAATATTCGTTTGTTCAAGGATCTGACAGTTTTAGATAATGTTCTCATCGCTTTTGGAAATCATCATAAACAACATGTCCTCGCTAGCTTTCTACGCTTGCCTGCTTTCTATAAGAATGAGGAAGAATTAAAAAGCAAAGCTTTGGACTTGCTGAAGATCTTTGATTTGGATAGTGACGCAGATACTCTTGCTAAGAATCTTGCCTATGGTCAACAACGTCGATTAGAAATCGTTCGTGCTCTGGCAACCGAACCTAAGATCCTCTTTTTGGATGAACCTGCAGCTGGGATGAATCCACAAGAGACAGCTGAATTGACAGAATTGATCCGTCGTATCAAAGATGAATTTAAAATTACCATCATGCTCATCGAACACGATATGAATTTGGTTATGGAAGTTACTGAGCGTATCTATGTTCTCGAATATGGTCGGTTGATTGCTCATGGGACTCCGGATGAGATCAAGAACAACAAACGCGTTATCGAAGCTTATCTAGGAGGTGAAGCCTAATGTCTATGTTAAAAGTTGAAAACCTCTCTGTGCATTACGGTATGATCCAAGCAGTTCGTGATGTAAGTTTTGAGGTTAACGAAGGTGAAGTTGTTTCCTTGATTGGTGCCAATGGTGCTGGTAAAACAACCATTCTTCGTACCCTTTCAGGTTTGGTTCGTCCAAGTGCTGGTAAAATTCAGTTTTTAGGAAAAGAAATTCAAAAGATGCCAGCGCAAAAAATTGTGGCAGGTGGTCTTTCACAAGTTCCTGAGGGACGCCATGTTTTTCCAGGCTTGACTGTTATGGAAAACTTGGAAATGGGAGCCTTTTTAAAGAAAAATCGTGAGGAAAATCAAGCCAACTTGAAAAAAGTTTTCTCACGTTTTCCTCGTCTGGAAGAACGCAAAAGCCAAGATGCAGCAACTCTTTCAGGTGGTGAACAGCAGATGCTGGCTATGGGACGCGCTCTCATGTCTACACCTAAGCTCCTTCTCTTGGATGAGCCGTCAATGGGACTTGCTCCTATCTTTATCCAAGAAATTTTTGATATCATTCAAGATATTCAGAAGCAAGGAACAACGGTTCTCCTAATTGAACAGAACGCTAACAAGGCCCTTGCTATCTCTGACCGAGGTTATGTGCTTGAAACAGGTAAGATTGTCCTATCAGGAACAGGAAAAGAACTCGCAGCATCAGACGAAGTCAGAAAAGCATATCTAGGTGGCTAAAAAGGTCCGGGGGACCTTTTTAGTCGGCAGATAGAGATTGCGTAGCAATCATCAGATCCAGTGGATTGTTTTAGTCGGTGGATGAGAGTTGCGGAAGCAATTCCCCTATAGTCCGAGGGACCTTTTTAGTCGGCAGATAAGGATTACGTAAGCAATTCTCCAATTCAGTGGATTGTTTTAGTTGGCATATGAATTTGAAGAGCTCCAAATTTGGGGTTCTTTTTTCGTTTGCTTACTATTTTGATGGGCCTGATTTGAGCATCCGTTTTCTTAATATAGAATCTAACTTGACAAAAGCACGTGTTCATCATATAATTAAATAAACAAAAATATTGAACAAAGAGGCTGAGGATATGCTATCAGAAAAACAATTTAAACTTTTACGTTTTTTGTTGACTCACAAAGACGAAAACTTTACGCAGAGACAATTGGCTGAACAGCTAGACATCGCTTTGGGGACGGTAAATAATCTTCTCAAGGAATGTAAAGAAGAGAAGTGGATCAGTGAGGAAAATCACTTAACTGACTTAGGTGAGGAGGCTTTGGCTCCGTATCAGGTGAAGAATGCCATTATCATGGCTGCAGGTATGAGTAGCCGCTTTGCTCCTTTGTCTTATGAGCTACCTAAAGGATTGCTTCAAGTTAAAGGTGAGCGTTTGATTGAGAGAGAAATCAAGCAATTGCAAGAGGCAGGGATAGAGGACATTACAGTTATTGTAGGATACCTGCAAGAAAAAATGTTTTATCTGGCAGAAAAGTTTGGCGTTAAAATTGTTGTAAATAATGATTACTACAAGTACAACAACTGTTCTTCTCTCATGCTAGTCAGAGATCAGCTTTCTAACACTTACATTTGTTCGTCGGATAATTATTTTGTGGAAAATCCGTTTGAACGATACATTTACAGAGGTTATTATTCTACAATATTTGCAGAAGGGGACACAGACGAATACTGCTCTAAGGAAGACTCCAATCACACGATTATCGATATTCAAATCGGTGGGACGAATACTTGGGCTATGGTGGGGCATGTTTATTTTGATCGTGCATTTAGTGAAAAATTCGTAGATATTTTAGAAACTGAATTTAAACATGAGCCGTATCGCGAACAGCTCTGGGAAGATTATTATAGTCGTCACGTCAAGGAACTTCCTTTGGAAGCTCGACATTATTCAGCAGACATTGTTAAGGAGTTTGATTCACTAGATGAGTTGCGTCAGTTTGATGAACACTATTTGGTGAATACTAATTCGGAAATCATTGATAACATCTGTAAGACATTAGGATGTATAGCTTCAGATATTGTCAATATCAAACCTCTAAAAGACGGTTTAACCAACACTTCGTTTTCATTTGACTGCCTAGGGAAGAAATATGTTTACCGTCATCCAGGTAGAGGAACGGAGAATTATATCGATCGTGCTAGTGAAGCGGCTTCCATGGAAATTGCTGCAAAATTGAAGATTGACCGTACTTTTGTCGCTATGAACAAGGATGAGGGCTGGAAAATTTCAGAATTTATCCCTAACGCCAAGCAACTAGATTATGATAATTGGGATGATGTAGCAAAAGCAATGGAACTCTTGAGACGTTTGCACCAATCTGGAGAAAAAACGGATCATTCTTTTGATCAATTTGAGGGAATTGATGATTTTAGACAAAAATTAAAGGCTAGCAATCGTTTTGAATTTGATGGGCTTGAAGAGTTGGATCAGAATGTCTCAGTTCTCGAGAAGCTTTTACAAGAAGATCAAGCGAAAAAGGTTCTCTGCCATGGAGATTCTTATAGCCCAAATTTCTTGTTGAATGAAGCTGGAGAAATGAGCCTGATTGATTGGGAATATTCTGGTATGGGAGATCCAGCAGGAGATTTAGGAACCTTTATCGGGTGTTCAAATTATACAGTGGAAGAAGCTGAAAAGGTACTTGAAATCTATCTACAAGAAGTTCCAGACAAGAAAACCAAACGTCACTATTTTGCCTATGTATCAGTGACTTCGTATTATTGGTTTTTGTGGGCCCTGTTCCAAGAAAGCGTTGGAAAACCAGTAGGTGAATTTCTCTACATCTGGTATCGTTATACCAAACAGTATGGAAAACTTGCATTAGATTTATATTTGGAGGAGAATTGAGATGAAGCCGACATCAGAAATTGAAGAATTAATAGCAAATGAAACGAAAAGAAGGCTAGAAGAAATGGAATCTCCAAACTATGTGTTTGCTCAGCCATTTCTAAAAAGTGATTTTATTATAGTCATTGGCTTAGTTCTAATTAACCTTATTCTGATTATCCTAGCCATGACAGGAGGTATTCAATAAAATGTCCAAGATGAATGACTTTATTCAACAGGAGACGATAACGGGTATTGTTCCCATGACCAACAAGGATCGTCAGTATTCTTTCTGGGATCTCTTCCTGTCGACAAGTGGTTTTGCCATTGCAACTTGGTGTTATACCCAAGGAGCCTATGTGGCTCAATATTTGACTTTTAATCAGATGTTGATTAATATTTTTAGTTTTAATATTATTTGGGTCTTTATTGAGTGTCTCCCAATTCTGTTTGCGGTTAAATATGGGATTGATTTGTGGATTTGGTTGAGAGCTGTCCTCGGAAAAAAAGGAGTAGCCCTGTTATCAACCATTATTAGTTTGGCTAACTTTGGCTGGTATGCCGTTGCGGCCAATCTTTTTGCCAGCTCCATGATTCATTTAGCAAATAATTTTGGTCTTGGTTTGGACAAGGGAGTATGGGCACCTATTCTTGGTACACTCTGTGTTCTTCTTGGAACTCTTATTGCTCTAGGGGGGCCAGAGGTGATTAAATGGACCAATCGATTCTTGGTTATCGCCTTGTTGATTGTCGGTCTGATTATCGTTGGAATCTGTTTTGTAGCTGTGCCTATCACTGACATTATGAACATTCAACCAGCTACCCAAGGAGATTTAACTCCATTAGAACGCTTCATGCTTTCTGGAGAAGGAAATGTAGCCTTTGCTTTCTCTTGGTCTACACAGGCATTGGTTTTACCGCGTTTAGCAAAATCAGAACGCAGTGGTTATTGGGCTACAGCCTTATCATACGGAGTTGTGGCTCCATTCTTCGTTGCGACAGGTGGAGTCATGGCTCTAGCCATGTTTGTCAAAACAGGTGTCTATGAAAGTGACCCAACAACCATGCTTTCAACTCTAAGCACACCAGCCTTTGCGCTTTTAAGTTTACTATTAGTAGCCTTTGCCAATATTGGAACTCAGGGTACAGGATCGTATGTGAATTGTATGATTGTTAAAAGCGGGATGCCAAAAGTAAGCTATAAACTAATGGTTTGGATTGCTATGATTTATGTGAGCCTACTTACCATCTGGGGAGGAGTGGAAGAGTACTTCGGTTCCTTTATCTCACTAGCCGCTTATATTCAAGGTCCCATTATCGGAATGATTGTTGTCGACTACTTTATCTTGAGAAAAAGAAAACTCGATTTGCGTTCAGCCTATTTCCTTGAGGGACATAAAGCTTATGAGTTTACTAAAGGATTTAACTTGGTTGGCTTGTCTTGCGTCTTTATCTCCTTGTTGGTTGCAGTACTATTTGTTTATAACCCTGTAACAGCACAGATTCAAAGCCCGATCTTTTTAATCACAACGGGTAGTGGCTTTACTGCGATTTTTGGAGGTTTATTGTACTGGCTAGCTAGCTTAACTCCGTTAAAACGCTATATGATCAATGATCGGGACTCTGTTACGATTTAAGGATAGAGGATTGCTTAGAAACGTCCCCCTTACTAGAGAATTTAGAAAATCTTTATTGATACGGTAGAATAGGCTGAACAGGTATTTGAAATTTCTGTAGAAGAAATTCCAAACGTGAAAACGAAATACAGCTATCTAGCTCAGGCGTTTGGAACATCATACTATCACTCTTTTGTGAGGGTTATTTTAAGTAAATCTATTAGGAAAGTTTCTCTATATTTAGTACAACTATAGTGGGCAGTATGGTCAACTAAAATTAATTTTTAGTCGGAGGACTGACAAAATGAGAATTGGTATTGAACTTGAACAATTAGTTGTAGGTGAAACTAAAAAATGAAAGCCTTAATCTATGTGTATTTATCCCCCCCTTTCTTAAAAGTTTATTTTACATAAGTAATTGATATGATTCTAGTCAATCATATTCTGATTATCCTAGCCATGACAGGAGGTATTCAATAAAATGTCCAAGATGAATGACTTCATTCAACAGGAGACGATAACGGGAATCGTTCCCATGACCAACAAGGATCGTCAGTATTCTTTCTGGGATCTCTTCTTATCGACAAGTGGTTTTGCCATCGCAACTTGGTGTTATACCCAAGGAGCCTATGTGGCTCAATATTTGACCTTTAATCAAATGTTGATTAATATTTTTAGTTTTAACATTATCTGGGTCTTTATTGAATGTCTCCCAATCTTGTTTGCGGTTAAATATGGAATTGATTTATGGATTTGGTTGAGAGCCGTTCTAGGTAAAAAAGGGGTGGCCGTTCTATCAACCGTGATTAGTCTGGCAAATTTTGGTTGGTACGCCGTTACCGCCAATCTTTTTGCCAGCTCCATGATTCATTTGGCAAATAATTTTGGACTTGGTTTAGACAAGGGAGTATGGGCACCGATTCTAGGCACCCTCTGTGTTCTCCTTGGAACGCTGATTGCACTTGGGGGGCCAGAGGTGATTAAAGGCACTAATCGCTTCCTGGTGGTTGCCTTGTTATTTGTTGGGCTAATCATCGTTGGAATCTGTTTTGTTGCGGTTCCGATTAGGGATATTATGAATGTCCAACCTGCTATCCAAGAAAATTTGACACCGATTGAACGTTTTATGATGTCAGGGGAAGGAAATGTGGCCGTAGCCTTTTCTTGGTCTACACAAGCCTTTGTCTTACCACGTTTGGCAAAATCAGAACGCAGTGGCTATTGGGCTACAGCCTTGTCATACGGGGTTGTTGCGCCATTCTTTGCTGCGACAGGTGGAGTCATGGCTCTAGCCATGTTTGTCAAAACAGGTGTCTATGAAAGTGACCCAACAACCATGCTTTCAACTCTAAGCACACCAGCCTTTGCGCTTTTAAGTTTACTATTAGTAGCCTTTGCCAATATTGGAACTCAGGGTACAGGATCGTATGTGAACTGTATGATTGTAAAAAGCGGGATGCCCAAAGTAAGCTATAAACTAATGGTTTGGATTGCCATGATTTACGTGAGCCTACTTACGATTTGGGGAGGAGTGGATGAATACTTCGGTTCCTTCATCTCGCTGGCGGCCTATATTCAAGGACCCATTATCGGAATGATCGTTGTTGACTATTTTATCTTAAGAAAACGAAAACTCGATTTGCGTTCAGCCTATTTCCTTGAAGGACATGACGCCTATGAGTTTACCAAAGGATTTAATCTGGTAGGATTATCTTGTGTAATCATTTCCTTGTTAGTTGCAGTACTATTTGTTTACAATCCTATAACAAAGCATATCCAGAGTCCTATGTTCTTGCTCACAACTGGTAGTGGCTTTACTGCGATCTTTGGTGGTCTATTGTACTGGCTAGCTAGCTTAACTCCTTTAAAATGCTATATGATTAAGGATAGAGATTCAGTTACTATTTAAGGATAGAGGGAACTTTGGTTCTCTCTTTTTTTGTGATTGAATGTTACAAAATCTTGAAAAAGAGATGAAAGCGTTTGATAGTTTTTGTAAGAAAGTGTATAATTATAGTAGCAATAAAGAAGGAGAAGTCTCATGGCAGTTAAAGATTTTATGACCCGCAAGGTAGTTTATATCAGTCCAGATACGACTGTAGCACATGCAGCAGATTTGATGCGCGAGCAAGGCTTGCACCGTTTACCTGTTATCGAAAATGATCAATTGGTTGGTCTTGTAACAGAAGGAACTATTGCTGAAGCCAGTCCGTCTAAAGCAACCAGTCTCTCCATCTATGAGATGAATTATCTTCTCAATAAGACCAAAGTCAAAGACGTCATGATTCGGGATGTCATCACAGTCTCAGGTTATGCTAGTCTAGAGGATGCGACTTATCTCATGCTGAAAAATAAAATCGGTATTCTTCCAGTTGTGGACAATCAACAGGTTTATGGTGTGATTACAGATCGTGATGTTTTTCAAGCCTTTCTAGAAATCGCTGGCTACGGCGAGGAAGGAATTCGTGTTCGGTTTATTACGGAAAATGAAGTCGGGGTTTTGGGCAAGATTGTGACCTTGATTGTAGAAGAAAATCTAAATATTTCACACACAGTCAATATTCCTCGCAAGGATGGTAAGGTCGTGATTGAAGTTCAAATTGATGGGACGATTGATTTAACCTTCCTGAAGGAGAAATTTGAAGCGCAAGGTATCCAAGTAGAGGAGATTGCTCGAACATCTGCTAAAAAGTTATAAAATGGAGGGTGAAAGCCCTCTTTTTTGTATACAATTTGAAATAACAAGCAAAATATGGAAAGAAATGAGAGAATGTGGTATAATGAAACGATGTGAATAAAGGAGTATTTATGGACATTTCAGAAATTCGTCAAAAAATTGACGCAAATCGTGAAAAATTAGCTTCTTTCAGGGGGTCTCTTTGACCTCGAAGGACTAGAGGAAGAGATTGCCATCTTGGAAAACAAGATGACAGAACCTGATTTTTGGAACGATAATATCGCGGCCCAAAAAACGTCGCAAGAATTAAATGAATTAAAAAATACCTACAACACCTTCCGTAAAATGGAGGAGTTGCAGGATGAAGTTGAAATTTTATTGGACTTTTTAGTAGAAGACGAGTCTGTACGTGATGAACTGGTCGAACAGTTGATAGAACTAGACAAGATGATGACCAGTTACGAAATGACGCTTCTCTTGTCAGAACCTTATGACCACAATAATGCAATCTTGGAGATTCATCCAGGATCTGGTGGTACTGAGGCTCAAGACTGGGGTGATATGTTACTCCGTATGTATACTCGTTATGGAAATGCCAAAGGCTTTAAAGTAGAGGTCTTGGATTACCAAGCTGGTGATGAAGCGGGCATCAAGTCTGTGACCTTGTCCTTTGAAGGCCCAAATGCTTATGGTCTTCTCAAGTCAGAAATGGGTGTTCACCGTCTGGTACGTATTTCTCCATTTGACTCTGCCAAACGCCGCCATACTTCATTTACATCCGTAGAGGTTATGCCTGAGTTGGATGATACCATCGAAGTGGAAATCCGTGAGGATGATATTAAAATGGATACCTTCCGTTCAGGTGGTGCTGGTGGACAAAACGTCAATAAAGTTTCAACAGGTGTGCGTTTGACACACATTCCTACGGGAACTGTCGTTCAATCGACAGTCGATCGTACCCAGTATGGAAATAGAGATCGTGCTATGAAGATGTTGCAAGCCAAGCTCTATCAGATGGAGCAAGAAAAGAAAGCTGCGGAAGTCGATTCCCTCAAAGGTGAGAAAAAAGAAATCACTTGGGGAAGTCAGATTCGTTCTTATGTCTTCACACCTTATACCATGGTAAAAGATCACCGTACGAGCTTTGAAGTCGCTCAGGTAGATAAGGTTATGGATGGAGATCTTGATGGTTTCATCGACGCCTATCTCAAGTGGCGAATCAGCTAAGAATAGAAAGGAACTCACATGTCAATCATTGAAATGCGAGATGTTGTCAAAAAATACGATAACGGAACGACTGCTCTTCGTGGAGTCTCTCTTAGTATTGAACCAGGAGAATTTGCCTATATCGTTGGGCCTTCTGGAGCAGGGAAATCTACTTTTATTCGAGCTTTATATCGAGAAGTAAAGATTGAAAAAGGGAGCCTAACAGTTGCAGGCTTTAATTTGGTTAAAATCAAGAAGAAAGATATCCCTCTACTCCGTCGCAGTGTTGGGGTAGTCTTTCAAGATTACAAACTCTTGCCTAAGAAAACTGTTTATGAGAATATTGCTTACGCAATGGAAGTTATCGGAGAGAACCGTCGCAACATCAAAAAACGTGTTATGGAAGTCTTGGACTTGGTCGGTTTGAAACACAAGGTTCGCTCTTTCCCTAACGAACTATCAGGTGGAGAGCAGCAACGGATTGCGATTGCTCGTGCGATTGTGAACAATCCTAAGGTATTGATTGCCGATGAGCCAACAGGAAACTTGGACCCAGATAATTCATGGGAAATTATGAATCTGTTGGAACGCATCAATCTCCAAGGTACTACTGTCTTGATGGCGACTCACAATAGCCAGATTGTAAATACCTTGCGCCACCGTGTCATTGCCATTGAAAATGGCCGTGTCGTTCGTGACGAAGCTAAAGGAGAATATGGATACGATGATTAGTAGATTTTTTCGCCATTTATTTGAATCACTCAAAAGTTTAAAACGAAATGGCTGGATGACAGTAGCAGCAGTGAGTTCGGTTATGATTACCTTGACTCTGGTTGCCCTGTTTGCATCTGTAATTTTTAATACAGCAAAACTGGCTACCGACATTGAAAACAACGTTCGGGTCATGGTTTACATTCGTAAAGATGTAGCGGATAACAGTGAAACGATTGAAAAAGAAGGTCAGACAGTTACTAACAACGACTACCACAAGGTTTACAACGCCTTAAAGGCTATGCCAGGTGTCAAAAATGTTACTTTTTCAAGCAAGGAAGAGCAGTATCAAAAATTGACAGAAACGATGGGGGATGACTGGAAGGTCTTTGAAGGGGATGCCAATCCTCTCTATGATGCCTATATCGTTGATACCAATACTCCGAGTGATGTTCCTAAAGTAGCAGAAGAGGCCAAGAAAATTGAAGGGGTATCTGAGGTTCAAGACGGTGGTGCCAACACTCAACGACTTTTCGAACTGGCTTCCTTTATCCGTGTTTGGGGATTGGTTATTGCAGGGCTCTTGATTTTCATTGCGGTTTTCTTGATTTCTAATACTATCCGTATTACCATTATTTCTCGGAGCCGTGAAATTCAAATCATGCGTCTAGTAGGAGCTAAAAATGGCTACATTAGAGGACCATTCTTACTTGAAGGTGCCTTTATCGGTTTATTTGGAGCAGCTATTCCTTCAGTCCTTGTATTTTTTGTCTACAATATGGTTTATCAATCTGTCAATAAATCCTTGGTAGGTCAAAACTTATCAATGATTACACCTGATGTGTTTATCCCTCTGATGACAGTCCTATTATTTATAATCGGAATTTTCATCGGTTCAATTGGTTCAGGAATTTCGATGCGTCGATTCTTGAAGATCTAGTAGGGTTTAAATGCAAATTGCAGTACAAATCAGAAAAATAATACATTTTTAAAAGAGAAGTTTTCGTAAACTTCTCTTTTTCCTTTTTAAAAATTGAAAAAATAGACAATTTTTTTATAAAAGCCTTTACAAAAAAAATAAAAGTGGTATAATTAATACATAACCAAATGCAAACGTTTTCGTAAAACGTTTGCCTAAATAAAATAAAGGAGATTTGAATGATGAAAGCTACATTCAAAAATGTCTTGTCTTTCGAATTTTGGCAAAAATTCGGTAAGGCTTTAATGGTGGTTATCGCCGTTATGCCAGCGGCGGGATTGATGATCTCAATCGGTAAATCAATCGTGATGATCGACCCAAACCTTGCTCCTCTAGTGATTACAGGTGGAATCCTTGAGCAAATTGGTTGGGGGGTTATCGGTAACCTTCATATCTTGTTTGCCCTTGCTATTGGGGGAAGCTGGGCAAAAGAACGTGCAGGTGGTGCATTTGCAGCCGGACTTGCCTTTATCTTGATTAACCGTATTACAGGTGCTATCTTTGGTGTTACAGGCGATATGTTGAAAAACCCTGAAGCAATGGTTACTACTTTCTTTGGTGGTTCAATCAAGGTTGCTGACTACTTTATCAGCGTTCTTGAGGCACCAGCGCTTAACATGGGGGTTTTCGTAGGGATTATCTCTGGTTTTGTTGGGGCAACAGCTTATAACAAATACTACAACTTCCGTAAACTTCCTGATGCCCTTTCATTCTTCAATGGTAAACGTTTCGTACCATTCGTCGTTATTCTTCGTTCAACTATTGCTGCAATTTTACTTGCTGCCTTTTGGCCAGTAGTTCAAACAGGTATCAACAACTTCGGTATTTGGATTGCCAACTCACAAGAAACTGCTCCAGTTCTTGCACCATTCTTGTATGGTACTTTGGAACGTTTGCTTTTGCCATTCGGTCTTCACCACATGTTGACAATCCCAATGAACTACACAGCTCTTGGTGGAACATACGAAGTGTTAACTGGTGCAGCAAAAGGAACACAAGTATTTGGTCAAGATCCACTTTGGCTTGCATGGGTAACTGACCTTGTTAACCTTAAGGGTTCAAATGCTGACCAATACCAACACCTTCTTACAACAGTCACTCCAGCTCGTTTCAAAGTTGGACAAATGATTGGTTCATTTGGTATCTTGATGGGTATCATCGTTGCTATCTACCGAAATGTTGATGCTGACAAGAAACACCAATACAAGGGTATGATGATTGCGACAGCTCTTGCAACCTTCTTGACAGGGGTTACTGAACCTATCGAGTATATGTTCATGTTCATCGCAACACCGCTTTACCTTGTTTATGCAGTAGTTCAAGGTGCTGCCTTTGCTATGGCAGATATTGTTCACCTTCGTGTCCACTCATTCGGTTCAATTGAATTCTTGACTCGTACACCATTGGCAATTAATGCTGGTATTGGTATGGATATCGTTAACTTTATCTGGGTAACTGTTCTCTTTGCGGTTATCATGTACTTCATTGCCAACTTCATGATCAAGAAATTCAACTACGCAACTCCAGGACGTAACGGAAACTACGAAACTGCTGAAGGAGCATCAGAAGAAGCAGCTCCTGGAACTCCAAAAGTTGCAGCAGCTTCTCAAGCCGTAAATATCATTAACCTTCTTGGTGGTCGTGCAAATATCGTAGATGTGGATGCATGTATGACTCGTCTTCGCGTAACTGTTAAAGATGCAGACCGCGTTGGTACTGAGGAACAATGGAAAGCAGAAGGAGCTATGGGTCTTGTCATGAAAGGACAAGGTGTCCAAGCTATCTACGGACCAAAAGCTGACGTATTGAAATCTGATATCCAAGATATCCTTGACTCAGGTGAAGTAATTCCTGAAACTCTTCCAAGTCAAATGACAGAAGCTCAACAAAATACTGTCCATTTCAAAGGTGTAACTGAGGATGTTTACTCAGTAGCTGACGGTCAAGTTGTTGCCTTGGAACAAGTGGAAGATCCAGTTTTTGCTCAAAAAATGATGGGTGATGGATTTGCAGTAGAACCAGCAAATGGTAACATTGTTTCTCCAGTTACCGGTACTGTATCAAGTATCTTCCCAACAAAACACGCTCTTGGTCTTGTCACAGACTCAGGTCTTGAAGTGCTTGTTCACATCGGTTTGGATACTGTAAGCCTTGAAGGTAAACCATTCACAGTTCACGTTTCTGAAGGACAAAAGGTTGCTGCTGGTGATCTTCTTGTCACAGCTGACTTGGATGCTATCCGTGCAGCAGGTCGTGAAACTTCAACAGTGGTTGTCTTCACAAATGGAGATGTTCTCAAATCTGTTAAATTAGAACAAACTGGTTCTCTTGCAGCTAAAACAGCAGTTGCTAAAGTAGAATTGTAATATACTTGAGGTTGGAAGCTGTTTTCCAACCTCTTGTTTTAGGAGAAAAGCATGAAATTTTTAACACTCAATACCCACAGTTGGATGGAGAAGGAAGCAGAAGAAAAATTCCAGCTCTTACTCCAGGATATTCTTGAAAAAGACTATGATTTGATTTGCTTCCAAGAAATCAATCAAGAAATTATTTCTCCAGAAGTGGAGGTTGATCATCTTTATCAAGCTTTGCCAGCGGCAGAACCCATTCATCAAGACCACTATGTCCGACTTCTGGTTGAAAAGTTGGCTGAGAAAGGGAAGAATTACTACTGGACTTGGGCTTACAATCACATCGGCTATGACCGCTACCATGAAGGTGTAGCAATCTTATCTAAAACGCCTATTAAGGCGCGTGAAATTTTAGTGTCTGATGTAGATGACCCAACGGACTACCATACTCGCCGTGTCGCCTTGGCAGAGACAGAAGTTGAAGGGAAGGAGCTTGCTCTTGCAAGCGTCCATCTTTCTTGGTGGAATAAAGGTTTCCAGGAAGAATGGGCACGATTTGAGGCTGTTCTGAAAGTTTTGAACAAACCTCTGATTTTAGCTGGTGATTTCAATAACCCAGCTGGTCAGGAAGGCTACCAAGCCATTCTAGCTAGTCCTCTAGAGTTACAAGATGCTTTTGAAGTTGCTAAAGAGAGAAGCGGTAGCTATACAGTTCCACCAGAAATTGATGGTTGGAAAGGCAACTCTGAACCGCTTCGAATTGACTATGTCTTTACAACGAAAGAGTTAGAAGTAGAAAGCTTGCATGTAGTTTTTGATGGTCAGAATAGTCCGCAAGTCAGTGACCACTATGGTTTGAACGCGGTATTAAATTGGAAATAAAAGCAAAAAATGAAAGGGAGCGATTCCTTTCATTTTTTTACAAAAATTCCTATAATTACTATTTTGGAGAAGAAGTTTTTTGTATATTTGTATATTATGAGGAAATATCCACAAATAAGTTTTTAAAAATTTACGGTCAAAAAATCGCTAATATTAACTATTTATGATAGAATGAAAATAATGAAATAAAAGGAGGACTGGAATGTTTTTTCAGGATAGAAAGATAAAATATTCAATCCGCAAATTGTCAGTTGCTACTGTATCCCTTGCGATTGGATTTTTGTTTGCGCCTGCGGCGCTTGGAGCCGCTCAAGTAGCTCAAGCTGATGAGCTTACGGCTACTGAACAAGTGGAGAATAAAGCAGAGAATCAGGTCTCGGTGGGCTCTTCTGCAGCAGAGCGAGCAGAATCCCAGAAAGAAAGCCAAGTTGCTTTGAAGTCTGCTGCACCTGCTGCGACAGAGACAAGTCAAGCAACAGATTCGACTGCTTTTAAAAATGCTCAGGCAGCTACAGGAGCTAGCCAGCCAGCTGCAGCCACTGCCACTGCTCAACCAGCATCAGTAAATGCTAGTCTAAACAAGAGCACTTTAGAGAACTACCTCAAAAACTTGCGCAGCAAGGACTTTTCAAGTAAGACAGACGATAGTCTAGAAATCTTGAATGGCGTAATGACAGCTGCTGATGGCGTGCTTCAAACTGCAACAAAGCAAGAAGAAATTGATAAAGTTTATCGCAATCTAGTGACTTTTGTTAATTCTGGTCTTCGTGATAAAAATCCGAAGTTCATCCCAGATCAGGATAAAACTCCTCATAGTGCACTTTATGAGTTTGAAAGTGCTACACCAGGAAAAACAACTCCGCTTACTCTGAACTACTTGAAGCCAGAAGACACAAAAATCTACAAAAAGGGCGATAAAGTAAAGGCCATCCAGCCAACTGAAACAACTTATGTAGAGTATGATGGAAGTGGTAGATGGACCTTTAAGGGCTATGACCATGATAGTCAGGTGATTGACAAAGATGATGTTTTCTTCACAGGTAAGTGGGAATATGCACCAACACCATACAAGGCTACCTATAGAGCGGTTAATGGCTCACCTGGAAAAACTCCGCCAGCTTATGTTGCAAACTGGAGTCCAGAAGATAAAAGAAGATTTGCTGAGGGTGAAGTAGTAAAGCCACAAGAATTTCACTATGTTTTTTATACTTCAGAAGAATATCCTAACCGAAAAGGCTATTGGGCTTTGACTGGCTTTGATGCTCCAAGTAAAGTGGCAAACAATGGCGATGTGGAGTTTGTAGGAACTTGGAAATACTTTGAGGATGTCATTGTATCCTACAAGGCTATGAACGAGTTTGATTTTGATAATTTTTATAAGTTACCAAGTAGTCCTAAGACTTCATTCTACGACAAATATAACTTACCTCTTCCTAAGGAGATAAAGGATCTAGAAAGTAAGCTATACGATTACAAGCTTTCTTTAAATCAGTTTGATAAACGCGATGAGCATTTACCTAAAGATTTAATAGATTCGAGAGTTGCTTTGACGGGCTACGATGAAGTTCAAAATGTCTACAAACCCTTTTATGATGCAGAACATGAAGGAAATTGGACGCACGAGGAAGATGCAATAGATTTAACGTACTCTCGTGAACTAGAGCGGGCGGCTACGTATGGGGAATTGCCAAAAGTTACGATCCCATTGATGTTTAAATTTACACCAGTTCCTCGGAAACCGACCTATGAGTTTATCAGTGGAACGGCTGGCAAAGCACTACCTGCTGAGATCAATAATCTGAAGCCGGTATATGCACCAAGTGAATGGAAATATATGGATAGGAAGACATATCCGAAAGGCAAGGATATAGTTCAGTCTGTTAAACCGCTTAATAATTCCTACTATGATGCAGCTAACGGTGGTACTTGGAACTTTTCGGGCTATGATTTTGATAAAAAACCAGTGAGCGACTGGGAGCACGATGGATGGAATCTCAAGTTCACAGGTACTTGGACATTTACACCGGGAACCTACCCAGGAAACTATAAGTTTGTCAGCAAAGACCCTAGCCTGTCTCTCCCAGAAGAAATCACGACTTATATTCCAAGCACTGGAGAAAACTATAGTAATGGCGATACTGTCCTTGCAAAAGCTCCCCTGAAGACGACCTACATGGACTTTGTCAACAAGGGAACTTGGAAATTTGAAGGTTATGACGCTAATAACAAGGTAGTTAATCAAGATAAAGTTCTCTTTACAGGTACTTGGTCTTTCACTCCATACCGCGATAAGACAGTTTCCTTTGACTTTGTCAGTGATACTCCAGGGAAGACCATTCCTGATGATTTGAAGGCACAAATTCCAGCTCCTATCACGACATCTCCAGATGAGTATTCTGATAATGTCTATAATGAAATTCAATATCTCAGTTCATATGTCGATAATGAAAATGATGGTACATGGGTTCCTCAGCAGATTCCTCAGCGAAAGGAGGACGTTGAGAAACCAGCTGACGATGAGGATTCTACCTACACTGTTCATTGGAAATTTGAACCGAACAGGCATAGTGTTTACTATGATTTCTATACAGATTCAAAAGATGATTCTGGTCAAACGATTTATCCGCCATCAACTTTGTATAATTTAATCACTTACGAAAGAGAATTTGTCAAGGGTGAAAAAGCTCGCGTTAAAATGCCGTCTAAAACAAGATTTGAGGATCCTGATGGCCGAGGGACTTGGGTATTTGATGATTACTATGAATATGATAATACGACTATTTCTCCACGTGTGAAAACAGTCGGAACAGAAGACATTACCTTTAGAGGAAAATGGATCTTGGTTCCTACCGATCAGGCGGATAAGATCTACCGACTAGAGTATAAGTTTACTAACTCGACTCCTGCTTATCCTCTTCCAAGTAAGATTCGCGATATGCTTCCAGCTGGCATTGATTTCGTTGCACGAGCTGACGACTACAAAGATGCAAGCAAACTTGACACATCCACAGTAACTGTTCCGACAGGTACATGGACCTTCCATGGTTTTGATGCAGATAGATACGGAAAAGCTATTGCAGGTACGCAAGTGAAGACTATCACAGGATCTTGGAGCTTTACGCCAAATGGTATAGACTATCAGTTCCAATCAACTAATCCTGATTTCGTATTACCAGATCATATCACCAAGTTGACTCCGAAAAACCCAATTGATTATAAGATGGGTGTGTTCCCTACAGAAGTAGATGCTGAGCAACCAAGTGAAACGACTTATGTTGATACAGCAAACAAGGTAACTTGGACATTTGCAGGATACGATAAAGAAAAAATCGTTGTAGCAAAAGGTAGACAGACTTTCCTTGGAAGCTGGGTGCCTACTCCAAATCCAGAATATGTATTCAAATCTTCTGACTCACGTGTTCCATTGCCACAAAGTATTTTGGGAATGCTTCCAAATGATGAGTCTTCTTATCAGGTTGGTGACACCATTGTAGCCAAACAACCTGCTAAAGAATCAGTAGTTGAAGAAGAAAAAGACTATGTCTGGACCTTCAAAGGTTATGATCAGAAGAATGCGACATATAATGGCAAGCGCGTGACATTCACAGGTATCTGGGAAGTAACGCCTAGACCGCATCATGTAAGCTATAATTTTGTAAGTGTTACATCAGGTGTTGCTTTGCCTGAATTTATCCAGAAGAAAGCACCAAAAGATAGCTCAAGCTATTACAACACGCAAAAAGTTGTACCAGAAGAGCCGACAACAAAGACTTACAAAGATGATGTGAACGACGGTACCTGGACTTTCGATGGTTACGATGCCAAAAGTAAGATTGTGAGAAAGGCTGATCTGACCTTCACAGGTAAGTGGAAGTTTAAAGCCAACAAGTACCAAGCAAGTTACCGCTTCGCAAGCGTAACAGCAGGTAAGGCTCTTCCAGCAGCCATCGCAGCCTTGACCCCAAGCGACAGTGCAAAATATGTGAATGGTGATTCTGTTTCAGCTCAACAACCAGCGCAAACGACCTACACAGATACTGTGAATGATGGCACATGGACCTTTAAGGGTTACGATGCAGCTAGCGCCGTTGTCAACAAGGCTGATGTAGAGTTTGTAGGTAAGTGGGCCTTTGTAGCCAACAAGTACCAAGCTACATACCGCTTCGCAAGCGCAACAGCAGGTAAAGCTCTTCCAGCAGCCATCGCAGCATTGACTCCAAGCGACAGTGCAAAATATGTGAATGGTGATTCTGTTTCCGCTCAACAACCAGCGCAAACGACCTACACAGATACTGTGAACGACGGCACATGGACCTTCAAGGGTTATGATGCAACTAGCGCCGTTGTCAATAAGGCAAATGTGGAGTTTGTAGGAAAATGGACCTTTGAAGCTAACAAGTACCAAGCAAGTTACCGCTTCGAGAGCGAGACAGCAGGTAAGGCTCTTCCAGCGGCCATCGCCGCATTGACTCCAAGCGACAGTGCAACATATGTGAATGGTGCCTCTGTTTCAGCTCAGCAACCAGCGGAAATCACTTACAAAGATGATGTGAACGACGGCACATGGACCTTCAAGGGTTACGACGCAGCTAGTGCCGTTGTCAACAAGGAAAATGTTGAGTTTGTAGGTAAGTGGGCCTTTGAAGCTAACAAGTACCAAGCTACTTACCGCTTCGAGAGTGAGACAGCAGGTAAGTCTCTTCCAGCAGGTATCGCAACGCTGCTTCCAAGTGACAGTGATTCGTATGTGAATGGTGCCTCTGTTTCCGCTCAGCAACCAGCTGAAATCACTTACAAAGATGATGTGAACGACGGCACATGGACCTTCAAGGGTTACGACGCAGCTAGCGCTGTGGTCAACAAGGCAAATGTAGAGTTTGTAGGAAAATGGGCCTTTGAAGCCAACAAGTACCAAGCAAGTTACCGCTTCGAGAGCGAGACAGCAGGTAAGGCTCTTCCGGCAGGCATCACAGCATTGACTCCAAGTGACAGTGCAACTTATGTGAATGGTGCCTCTGTTTCCGCTCAGCAACCAGCTGAAATCACTTACAAAGATGATGTGAACGACGGCACATGGACCTTCAAGGGTTACGACGCAGCTAGCGCTGTGGTCAACAAGTCCGATGTAGAATTTGTAGGGAAATGGGTCTTTGAAGCCAACAAGTACCAAGCTACTTACCGCTTCGAGAGTGAGACAGCAGGTAAGTCTCTTCCAGCAGCCATCGCAGCATTGACTCCAAATGACAGTGCAACTTATGTGAATGGTGCCTCTGTTTCCGCTCAGCAACCAGCGGAAATCACTTACAAAGATGATGTGAACGATGGCACATGGACCTTCAAGGGCTACGACGCAGCTAGTGCCGTTGTCAACAAGGCAAATGTGGAGTTTGTAGGGAAATGGTCCTTTGAAGCCAAGAAGTACCAAGCTAATTACCGCTTCGAGAGTGAGACAGCAGGAAAAGTACTTCCAGCAGAAATCAGCGCTTTGACACCAAGCGACAGTGCAACTTATGTGAATGGTGACACTGTTTCCGCTCAACAACCATCTCAAACCACATACACAGATACTGTGAACGACGGCACTTGGACCTTCAAGGCTTATGACGCAGCTAGCGCTGTAGTCAATAAGGCTAATGTAGTCTTCGTCGGTAAGTGGGAATTCAAGGCGAATCCGACAAATGCTGAAACTTATACGCCTCAAGTAACGGAAGAAACTATCAAGGTTGGACAAACACCTGACTTGACCGATAATGTGACGAACTTGTCAAGCCTTCCAGCTGGCACTAAGGTAGTTGATATCACACCTGCAGGTCAAATTGACACAACAAAATCAGGTACTTACACAGGTAAGGTACGAGTTGACTATCCAGATGGTTCTTCTACTGAAGTTCCTGTACCAGTTAATGTTTTGCCTGCACCAGTAACTGAAACCTATCAAGTGACTTACCGCTTCGAAAGTGCAACCGCAGACAACAACTTGCCAGCAGAAGTATTGAGCTTACTTCCACAAAGTGGAACATATACTACAAGTTCTTCTTCAGCGATTGCTTTTGTTCCAGAAGCACCGATGCCTGTAGAAGTTGCTGTTGCAAATGGTACATGGACATTCTTAGGTTACCAAGAAGTGGAAGAGGGGGCAAATCTAACCTTCGTCGGTAAGTGGGTCTTTGAAGCTAAGCAAGATCCTAGTCCACAACCACAGCCGGTTCCGCAACCAGTACCTCAACCAGCACCTCAACCAAATCCAGTTCCACCAGTGAAGCCAGGGGAAGAGCAGGGGGCTGATAATAATCAGGCAAATAGACTTCAACCAGAACAACCAAGAAAACCTGAAGAGAATCCACCAGCTCAAAGTCCAGCAGGAGAAAAGGCAAAACAAGCTACATTACCAAACACAGGTAGCACTGCACCGCTTTCACTCACTGGTCTAATGACTAGTTCTCTTCTTGCAGGTCTAGCAGCGTTGCTTCTTGGTCGCAAGCGTGAAGATGATTAAGCACTAATTTTATCTAGAAACTTTCGACTTTTAAAAGATTCTTAAGCACCTGCTTGATTGTTTAACAAATCTATCTGAATCGCAAGCTAAATGCTGAGAGAAGACCAATTTGGTCTTCTCTTTTTGCATTTTGGATAGAAAGCAAATGTGTGATCTCAAGTCTAAGATTGGTATTTGGAGAAATTGAGAGCCTTGTGATAGGTCAGATGAGTTGGACTACTGAAAATGTTCAAAATATGGTATAATGGTTAGATGAATAGAATCGAGGATAGTATGTCATTTACGAAATTTCAGTTTAAAAACTACATAGAAAAGGCTTTGGAGGAGTTGAAGTTTACAACTCCTACCGAAGTTCAGGAAAAGTTGATTCCTATTGTCTTGGCAGGTCGTGACTTGGTGGGCGAGTCAAAAACAGGTTCAGGAAAGACCCACACTTTCTTGCTACCCATTTTCCAGCAATTAGATGAAACTAGTGATAGTGTGCAAGCGGTCATTACGGCTCCAAGTCGTGAGTTAGCTACTCAGATTTACCAAGCAGCTCGTCAGATTGCGGCCCACTCAGATGTCGAAGTCCGTGTGGTTAACTATGTTGGCGGTACGGATAAGGCACGTCAGATTGAAAAACTTGCCAGCAACCAACCCCATATTGTCATCGGGACTCCAGGGCGTATCTATGACTTGGTCAAATCTGGTGATTTAGCCATTCACAAGGCTAAGACTTTTGTCGTAGACGAAGCCGATATGACCTTGGATATGGGATTCTTGGAGACAGTTGACAAGATTGCAGGAAGCCTTCCAAAAGACTTGCAATTCATGGTCTTTTCAGCAACTATTCCACAGAAGTTGCAGCCCTTCTTGAAAAAATATTTGTCAAATCCTGTCATGGAGAAAATCAAAACAAAAACAGTCATCTCTGATACCATTGAAAACTGGTTGGTTTCGACCAAGGGCCGAGATAAGAATGCTCAGATTTATGAGTTGACTCAAGTCATGCAACCTTATTTGGCAATGATTTTTGTGAATACCAAAACGCGCGCAGATGAATTGCATGCTTACCTGACTGCTCAAGGATTGAAGGTAGCTAAGATTCATGGAGATATTGCACCTCGTGAACGCAAGCGGATCATGAACCAGGTTAAGAACCTTGATTTTGAGTACATTGTCGCAACGGACTTGGCAGCGCGTGGAATTGACATTGAAGGTGTCAGTCATGTCATCAATGATGCCATTCCGCAAGACTTGTCCTTCTTTGTTCACCGTGTTGGACGAACTGGGCGCAACGGACTGCCTGGTACGGCTATTACCCTTTACCAGCCTAGTGATGACTCGGATATCCGTGAGTTGGAAAAATTAGGTATCAAGTTTACTCCTAAGATGGTCAAAGACGGAGAGTTTCAAGATACATATGACCGTGATCGTCGTGCTAATCGTGAAAAGAAGCAGGATAAGCTTGATATTGAAATGATTGGCTTGGTTAAAAAGAAAAAGAAAAAAGTCAAACCAGGCTATAAGAAGAAGATTCAATGGGCGGTGGATGAAAAACGCCGCAAAACCAAGCGTGCTGAAAATCGCGCACGTGGGCGTGCTGAGCGAAAAGCCAAACGCCAAACATTTTAAGGATAAAATTGGAGCTGAATGGCTCCTTTTTCTAACTTTGTTTTATGATTTTTCAAAAATACTGCAAAAAAAAGTAAAAAGTGGTATAATGATAAGGTTATATAGTCCCGATAAGATGGTAGAAATTTCTATCAGTACTTTGTAACTCGCAAAGAATGACGGCTCCAAAGTCGCTCGTCCTTCTACGGTTGCCGCTATAATGCGGTCACCCTATGCGCCTTACTAGCTTCAGAAATAAAAAAGTATCGTTTTTATTTCTTTCGTGTCGTAACTCTTAGACTATAGAAATACCTATCAGTACTTTGTAACTCTATAACAATATTTTTTAAGGGGGGACATTTTTATGTCAGAACGTAAATTATTCACGTCTGAATCTGTATCTGAGGGGCATCCGGATAAGATTGCAGACCAAATTTCAGATGCGATTTTGGATGCTATTTTAGCAGAGGATCCAGAAGCGCACGTTGCTGCTGAGACTGCTGTATATACTGGTTCAGTCCATGTTTTTGGTGAAATTTCTACAAATGCCTATGTGGATATTAACCGTGTGGTTCGTGATACCATTGCAGAGATTGGTTATACGAATGCAGAATATGGTTTTTCTGCGGAAACAGTTGGAGTTCATCCATCACTTGTTGAGCAGTCACCGGATATCGCCCAAGGTGTTAACGAAGCCTTGGAAGTCCGTGGAAATGCAGATCAAGATCCGCTTGATTTGATTGGAGCTGGAGATCAAGGTCTTATGTTTGGATTTGCAGTGGACGAAACAGAAGAGCTCATGCCATTGCCAATTTCACTCAGCCACAAGTTGGTTCGTCGTTTAGCAGAACTTCGTAAGTCGGGTGAAATCAGCTATCTGCGTCCAGATGCCAAATCGCAAGTTACAGTTGAGTATGATGAAAATGACCGTCCAGTACGTGTGGACACAGTCGTTATTTCAACTCAGCACGACCCAGAAGTTAGCAATGAACAAATTCACAATGATGTGATTAACAAGGTTATCAAAGAAGTAATTCCAGCTTCTTACTTGGATGAACAGACAAAATTCTTCATCAATCCAACTGGTCGCTTCGTAATCGGTGGACCTCAAGGAGACTCAGGTTTGACTGGTCGTAAGATCATCGTGGATACGTATGGTGGCTACTCTCGCCATGGTGGTGGTGCCTTCTCTGGTAAGGATGCGACGAAGGTGGACCGTTCTGCGTCATATGCAGCTCGCTACATTGCCAAGAATATCGTTGCAGCAGGTCTTGCTAAGAAGGCAGAAGTGCAATTGGCCTACGCTATCGGTGTTGCCCAGCCTGTTTCTGTTCGTATCGATACTTTTGGTACAGGAACAGTAGCTGAAAGCAAGCTTGAAAAAGCGGCGCGTCAAATCTTTGATCTTCGCCCAGCAGGAATTATCCAAATGCTTGATCTCAAACGGCCAATTTACCGTCAAACAGCGGCTTATGGACACATGGGACGTACAGATATTGACCTTCCGTGGGAACGTTTGGATAAGGTAGATGCTTTGAAAGAAGCTGTGAAATAAAATGAAAAAGCTTGGTAACATTACCAAGCTTTTTTGCAAAAGAAAACCAGCTTAGAGCTGGCTTTCTTATTTTGTAGGAATAGAAATTTCAATCAATTTATCTGAATAAAGTGTCTTGATATTGGCTTCATCGATTTTTTGTTTATCAATCTTACGCTTCATAAAGAAATCTTGAATGGTTTCGATTTCTGGTTCACGAATAGCGCGGTGTTTGTTGGAAATGAGGATTTCATAGTGAAGCGGAGCTTGTGTGAAAATCACATCTGTGTTTCCAGCAGAATAGACCTCAACAAGAGTTGCGTCAGTACTTTCTAATTGGCTTTTAACAAGTTGCGAGTGTGAATTAGTCGTGTTGATAAGCTTCATAATAGTTCCTCCGATTTTCTAACTCTATTATAGCACTTTTTGGATAAAATCGTGTATTTTAGTCAATTCTATGCTGAATTTTCCAAGCTTCTATTCCCCATTTATGGCTACCACGTTTGAGTTTTTCAATTGCTTCATCAATAGGAAACCAAGCAATATGATTAAAATCTTCTAATGGTTTTTGTACTTCTTGGAAAGAAGTGGCTTCATAGAGATAAGCTGGATTGTAGTAGTAGGTATCACGGTGACGAGAGTAAAAATACTCATCAGCTTGTCCGTAATAGGTTCCGATTTCAGCTGTAAAGCCAAGTTCTTCGATTAGTTCTCTCTTCAGTGCTTCTTGATGGTCTTCACCTGTTTCAATTTCTCCGCCTGGCAAGAACCAAGCACCATTGGGAGCTTGAACTAAGACAATTTGTTTTTTTTCAGGATCAGGAATAACTGCGTAAACACCATAGCGGGGCTGGTAGGTCACATTCTCTTTTTTATCACCAAAAGTTGGGTTTGCCATTGCATTTTCCTCATTCTCTAGTATCTTTATTATTATCATAATGGACGAGGGGCTAGCTGTCAAGAATAAACAGTTATTTTAGTAAAAAAAGGTGCAGAAATTGATGGACTTCCTGCACCTGTTAGATCGTTTTATTCTTCTTTTTCAGAAGCAATCTCTTCTGTTTTTTCAGTTTTTTTGGCAGATTTGATTTGAATCTTACCATTGCTTGTCATAACTGCCTTGAGGTCTTTCTCACTTGGATTTTCAAGGTAGAAGTCAGTGATGGCATCCTCGATATGGTCTTGAATGGTACGGCGGAGTGGGCGTGCCCCCATTTTTGGATCATATCCCAAGTCAACCAACTTTTCCTTGACCTTGTCTGTCACATCGAGGTGGATATTGTTGCTAGAGAGGCGTTTGTTGACATCTGCTAGCATGAGTTCGACGATTTGGAGAAGGTTGTCCTTGCTGAGAGCTTTGAACTCGATGATGCCGTCAAAACGGTTCATAAATTCAGGGCTAAAGAAGTTGCCGAGTTCACCGAGAACAGAGTTGGTTCGACCTTCACGAGCAGCTCCAAAACCAACGCTGGCTTCGACCTTACCAGTACCCGCATTTGAGGTCATGATAATGATAGCATCCTTAAAGCTAACTGTTCGTCCTTGCCCATCTGTCAAACGACCATCGTCCAAGACTTGAAGGAACATGTGCATGACATCTGGATGGGCTTTTTCGACTTCATCGAGAAGGATGAGAGAGTAAGGATTGCGACGAACTTTTTCAGTCAGCTGCCCAGCTTCATCGTAGCCGACATAACCTGGAGGGGCACCGACTAATTTAGCCACGCTGTGTTTTTCCATGTATTCACTCATATCAAAGCGAATCATGCTATCAGCAGAACCAAAAAGTTCAATGGCTAGTTGTTTGGAAAGTTCTGTTTTACCGACACCAGTTGGTCCGACAAAAAGGAAGCTTCCGATTGGCCGGTTAGGAGTTCCAAGTCCAACACGATTACGACGGATGGCTTTGGCAATCTTATCGACAGCTTCATCTTGACCAATGACATGAGTTTTGAGGTCGTCTGCTAGATGGATAAGCTGAGATTGTTCCTTTTCTTTGAGTTCTCCAACAGGGATATTGGTTTTCTGCTCAATGATATGTTCAATGGTTTTCTCACTGATGATAGGAGTATCCTGATCGGTCACCTTGTTCTTTTGCATTTCCTTGTACTTGGCAATCTGATCACGGAAATAAGCAGCCTTTTCAAAGTCTTCCTCTCGTGTAGCCTGAGCCTTGAGATTCTCAGCTTCAATTAAACGCTGGTCAATCACTTTAGGATCAACAAAGTTCAGTGTCAGATTCATCTTAGAACCAGCTTCATCCAACAGGTCAATAGCCTTGTCTGGCAAGAAGCGGTCTTGGATATAGCGGTTGGAAAGATTTGCAGCAGCTTCGATAGCAGCGTCTGTGTACTTGACATGATGGTAGTCTTCGTATTTCTTTTGAATCCCTTTGAGGATAGTAATGGTTTCTTCAACAGTTGGCTCATCTACCTTGACAGGCTGCATACGGCGCTCTAGAGCAGCATCTTTTTCAATGATACGGTATTCATTGAGAGTAGTGGCACCGACCAGTTGCAATTCACCACGGGCAAGGGCAGGTTTGAGGATATTTCCTGCATCCATATTGCCATCGCCAGCAGATCCTGCACCAACAATTTCATGGATTTCATCGATAAAGAGAATGATGTCCTCGCGTTTGCGGATTTCTTCCATGAGCTTTTGCATACGCTCTTCAAATTGACCTCGAATACCTGTTCCTTGAACTAGACTGACCACATCCAAACGGATAACTTGCTTACCTTGGAGTTTATGGGGAACATCGCCATCGACAATTTTTTGAGCCAGACCTTCGACAACGGCTGTTTTACCAACACCTGGTTCTCCGATGAGGACAGGATTGTTTTTTGTTCGACGGTTGAGGATTTCGATAACACGGATAATCTCCTCATCTCGACCGATAACAGGGTCAATATCCCCACGACGGGCAATCTCAGTTATGTTGATACCATATTCCTCTAGGAGTCCTCTTTCTTGGCTAGGAGGTGTTTGAAGTGGACCGCGGTTTTGAAGTCCATAACCCCCATTTCCACCGTGACCATCACCTGATTGAGTGGGAGGGATGTTATTAGAAGAAGGTCTGAAATTGTTCAAATCATTGAAAAAGTCTCCGAAAGGATCAAAGTCACGATTGTTTAGGTCAGTCATTCCTTTAAAGAGGGTATTGTTTGGGTCTGTTTTGATAATTTTATAGCAATTTTGACAGAGATCAATTTGCTTTTGCTGTCCATTGATATTGGTATACAGATGAATTGTTGAGTCGTTAATTTTACAGTTTTGACAGAGCATACATCTACCTCATTTCATTCTTATTCTTGGTCTAAGAAAAAGGTCAAGAATAGTCAAAGTTTTATACTCTCATTATAGCATGATTAAGGTGTAAAGCAAGTAAAAAGATTGGGAAGTGATCGTTTTTAAAAGAGGGATTTATGGAGAATTAAGCGACTTGAAGGTAAGAAAAAATCCCATTTGTGGTGACAAAAAGGATTCTCGTTCATCAGTCAGGTTTTCCCTGCTGCTTTTTTATTAGTAAAGGAGTTCGTAGATCTCCATTGCAATCAAATCAATGCTATCAAAGGTATAGGTTTCACGCGCTTCAACATCGCGAAGGGTGAAGAGTGATCCATTTTCTTCGTCATAGCTGTATGCAACTTCTGCAACAACAACTCCTTCACGTTCAAAATTACGTTTTAGATTTCCGCCATCTTTTGTCATAGCTTCTAGGCGGTTGATGATTCTAACCAAATGTGATTCCATTATGATTCTCCTCCATTTCTTATCGTTACTATTTTACCATAAACCACGGGGACTTGACTAGAAAAAACTAAGATTTCTCACTATTTCTCTTTTGCATAAAATTATTGGTGAAAATCAGTGAAAAAATATTGAATTTTAATTCAAGATATGTTATAATCATACAATCTAATGTTTAGAAAGCTGAGTTTATATGAATTTTTCCTTTTTACCAAAGTATTTACCTTATTTTAATTACGGAGCTCTTATCACTGTAGTGATTTCAATTCTGGTAGTCTTTTTCGGTACCATTCTAGGTGTCTTATTGGCCTTTACTCAACGCTCACGTTTTAAACCTCTTGTCTGGTTTGCGAATATCTATGTATGGATTTTCCGAGGAACACCGATGATGGTGCAAATCATGATTGCATTTGCCCTCATGCATATCGATGCGCCCACTATTCAAGTAGGGATTTTAGGTGTGGACCTTTCCCGTTTAATTCCAGGTATTCTGATTATCTCGATGAATAGTGGTGCCTATGTGTCTGAAACCGTTCGTGCAGGGATCAATGCAGTTCCTAAAGGGCAGTTAGAGGCAGCTTATTCCTTGGGTATTCGTCCTAAAAATGCTATGCGTTATGTTATTTTGCCACAGGCAATCAAGAATATTTTACCAGCATTGGGAAATGAATTTATCACCATTATCAAGGATAGTTCGCTTTTGTCAACAATCGGAGTCATGGAACTTTGGAATGGAGCTACGACGGTAGCAACGACAACCTATCTACCTTTAACGCCTCTCTTATTTGCAGCCTTTTATTACTTGATTATGACTTCTGTTTTGACAGTGGCTTTGAAGGCATTTGAAAATTACATTGGACAAGGAGACAAGAAATAATGACAGAAACCTTGATAAAAATCGAAGGCTTGCATAAGTCTTTTGGGAAGAATGAAGTCTTGAAAGGGATTGACCTTGAGATTAAACGAGGAGAAGTTGTGGTAATTATCGGTCCGTCAGGGAGCGGGAAATCAACTCTCCTTCGTTCGATGAATCTTCTCGAGGAAGCAAGTAAGGGAAAGGTTATCTTTGAAGGAGTCGATATTACGGATAAGAAGAATGATCTTTTTGCTATGCGTGAAAAGATGGGCATGGTATTCCAACAATTTAACCTCTTTCCCAATATGACGGTGATGGAAAATATCACCTTGTCACCAATAAAAACCAAAGGAGAAAGCAAGGAAGTAGCGGAGAAAAGAGCCCAAGAACTGCTAGAAAAAGTTGGTCTACCAGATAAGGCAAAGGCCTATCCGCAGAGTTTGTCAGGTGGCCAGCAACAACGGATTGCTATTGCGCGTGGTTTGGCTATGGAGCCCGATGTTTTGCTCTTTGATGAGCCGACTTCAGCTCTAGACCCTGAGATGGTTGGCGAAGTTCTAGCTGTTATGCAAGACCTTGCTAAGTCGGGGATGACCATGGTGATTGTGACTCATGAAATGGGCTTTGCGCGTGAGGTGGCAGACCGTGTCATCTTTATGGCGGATGGAGTTATTGTCGAAGATGGAAGGCCAGAGGAGATTTTTGACCAGACCCAAGAACAACGGACCAAGGATTTTTTGAGTAAGGTTTTGTAAGACCTCATTTTTAGAAGAAATGGAGTAGGCATTATGGCTTCCAGTAAAGAATATTTAGATTTTATTCTTGAACAGCTATCAGAGCTAGGGGAGATAAGTTATCGTCCAATGATGGGAGAGTATATCCTTTATTATCGTGGGAAGATTATTGGGGGAATCTATGATAATCGTTTGTTATTGAAGCCTGTGAAGGCGATCATGGGTCAACTGGGCCAGACAAGACTTGAACGTCCTTATGAAGGAGCCAAGGAGATGATTTTACTAGAAGACCTTGAAGACAAGTTATTTCTAGCGAGACTAATCAAGGATATGTACGAAGTTTTGCCTGCTCCCAAGGTCAAAAAGAAAGCATGATAGACTTGCCTAAGATAAATAGGCACTAAAAGCTCGATAAGGGCTTTTTCTTATAGTTTCAAACTATAAGGTCTATTAGTCAAGAAGTGTTAGAATGCCAAGTCATTTTTTGATATAATAGAAGATATTTGATAGAAAAGAGAAGAAATATGGCACAGATTATTGATGGGAAGGCTCTTGCAGCTAAGTTACAAGGACAGTTAGCTGAAAAGACGGCTAAGCTAAAAGAAGAAACAGGTATAGTTCCAGGATTGGTGGTGATTTTGGTGGGGGACAATCCTGCCAGCCAAGTCTACGTTCGCAACAAGGAACGGTCAGCTCTCGCTGCTGGCTTCCGTAGTGAAGTAGTGCGAGTTCCTGAGACCATTACCCAAGCGGAATTGTTGGATTTGATTGCCAAATACAATCAAGATTCAGCTTGGCATGGGATTTTGGTTCAGTTACCTTTACCCAAACATATCGATGAAGAGGCGGTTTTATTAGCCATTGACCCAGAAAAAGACGTGGATGGTTTCCATCCGCTAAACATGGGACGCCTCTGGTCAGGTCATCCAGTCATGATTCCTTCGACACCTGCAGGAATTATGGAGATGTTTCATGAATATGGGATTGAGTTGGAAGGTAAAAATGCGGTTGTTATCGGTCGTTCGAATATTGTTGGAAAGCCGATGGCTCAGCTTCTTTTGGCTAAAAATGCGACTGTGACTTTGACTCACTCACGCACCCATAATCTTGCTAAGGTTGCTGCTAAGGCAGATATTCTTGTCGTTGCAATCGGTCGCGCTAAGTTTGTGACTGCTGACTTTGTCAAACCAAGAGCGGTTGTCATTGACGTTGGGATGAACCGAGATGAAAATGGCAAGCTTTGTGGAGATGTTGATTATGATGCTGTTGCACCACTGGCTAGTCACATCACACCTGTACCTGGTGGAGTTGGTCCTATGACGATTACCATGCTAATGGAGCAAACCTATCAGTCAGCGCTTCGAACACTAAACAAGGACTAGGAAAATGAAATTCGTATTTGACCTGGATGGAACGCTATCTTTTGACTACATGACCATAGACGAGGAGATTCAGCAGGTTCTTTTAAAGGCTGAAGATTATGGGCATGAGCTTGTGTTTGCCTCAGCTCGCTCTTATCGGGATTGTTTGGGTTTATTAGGTTCCGAACTCAGTCAGCGCTTGGTCATAGGGTTGAATGGAGGCGTAGCCTATCATCTGGGGAAGGCTATCTTCGAAAGGAATCTCGATGCTAAAGTTTATCAGGCGCTAGTGGATTATTGCCAGACTTATAATCTCCCTTTCTTTGTAGATGATTGCTTTGACTATAGTGGTCAGATTGTGGAGAAGATTCCATTTTTCTCCAGTGTGGACCCCCTAAAGGTAGCTCGTCATCAGAAACTCGAGGACTTAGGGACTCCGATTAAGATAGTCGTTTATATGGGCGACCACGAGGATTTGCTTGATGATCTGCTTGGTCAGTTAGAAAGACTGGGGCAGGCTCATCTGTCCTATCATGCGCATGAAAAGTGTCTTTATGTCAACCCCTTAGATACTCACAAGGCTACAACAGTTGAAACGTTATGTGGGGAAAACTTCATCGCCTTTGGAAATGATCAAAACGATATTGAACTGTTTAAGACATCTCTTTATTCAGTTCAGATAGGAGACTTTGCTGGCCTTACTCCATATGCAGATGAAACGTTAGAGCTAAAAGGAGCTCCTTCTCCAGCAGTAGCAGCCAAAATCTTACAGACTTTTGCGGAATTTAAGGGAAAATAGTGTAGAAGGAGGTAGAACAAGGTTCGCCTTCTTTTTATGTAGAGTAATGCAGTCTATAAACTATAAATTTGAAGTTTGAAAAAGATATTAATGGAATTCAATTTGTAGTAGAAAGAGTCTAGAACCGAAAGCTATTTTCATTGCAACTATTCCTTTTAAATGACCCCTTCTTATATATCATTTTATTGGGTTAAATTAATGGAAAATAATTGCAATTTAAGGTGCGTTTTGATATATTTAATATATAAAATATATTATAAAACTTGGTACTTGTTTGTGTATTCAGAAGGAGGTTATTTTTTAAAATAAAGTAAACGCTTACTTTGTATCAAGAAAAAGAAATGAGGATTTCAATGAACAAAAGACTTTTTGATAAACGTTGTCATTATAGCATTCGTAAATTTGCAATAGGTGCGGCATCTGTAATGATTGGGGCTAGTATATTTGGTATTTCTGCTGTACAAGCTGAGGAGGTGGCTTCATCCAATGCTAAAACAGAAGAAACAACTGTTCATCAAGCTCAACCTTTAGATAAGCTTCCCGATGATGTGGCAGCTGCTATTGCAAAGGCTGATGAGAATGGTGGGCGTGAGTTTGTAAAACCAAAAGCTGAATCGGCAGAAGACAAAGTGACTAAGGATACAGAACCTACTACACCTACTAACGAGAGTAGTCGTGAATTGGTTAGTCCTAAAGGGGAAACTCCAAATAAAGTAGAAGAAGGAAACAAGGCTGATAACAAACAGAAATCTGAAGATGCAAATCCAAAGCCTGTTGAATCTGCAGTAACAGCTGGAACAGAAGTGAAAGAGGATTCTAAAAAAACTTCTGAAAAGGACCAAGTGAAAGCAGACACAGAGATTAAACCTTCTTCTGAAAAATCGCAAGTGCTGTCTAGAGAGTCAAACAAAGCCGAAGTTGAAAAGGAAAAACAGCTATTATCGGAACGAAAACAAGATTTTAATAAAGATTGGTATTTTAAACTAAATGCCCAAGGAGATTTTTCAAAAAAAGATGTGGATGTTCATGATTGGTCTAAATTGAATCTTCCTCATGATTGGAGTATTTATTTTGACTTTGATCACAAGTCTCCCGCTCGTAATGAAGGTGGGCAGTTAAATGGTGGAACAGCTTGGTATCGTAAGACTTTCACATTAGACGAAGCAGACAAGAATAAGGATGTTCGTATCAATTTTGATGGGGTTTACATGGATTCAAAGGTCTATGTAAATGGTAAATTTGTCGGACATTATCCAAGTGGCTATAATCATTTTTCATATGATATCACAGAATTTTTAAACAAGGATGGTAGTGAAAATTCAATTACTGTTCAAGTGACCAATAAGCAACCAAGTAGTCGTTGGTATTCAGGAAGTGGGATTTATCGTGATGTAACCCTTAGTTATCGTGATAAAGTCCATGTTGCCGAAAATGGTAATCATATCACTACTCCAAAACTTGCTGAGCAAAAAGAAGGGAATGTTGAAACACAGGTTCAAAGTAAGATTAAAAATACGGATAAGAAGGCTGCTAAAGTCTTTGTGGAACAACAAATTTTTACTAAGGAAGGTAAGGTTGTTTCAGAATTAGTCCGCTCTGAAACGAAGAATTTAGCAGAAAATGAAACTGCAGATTTCAGACAAACAATCCTAGTTAATAAACCAACTCTTTGGACGACAAAAAGTTATCATCCTCAACTGTATGTGTTGAAAACAAAGGTTTATAAAGAAGGTCAACTAGTTGATGTAACAGAAGATACATTTGGTTACCGTTATTTCAATTGGACTGCTAAGGAAGGTTTCTCTCTGAATGGTGAACGCATGAAATTCCACGGAGTAAGTATTCACCATGACAATGGAGCCTTGGGGGCAGAAGAGAATTATAAGGCTACCTATCGTAAATTAAAACTCTTGAAAGATATGGGGGTTAACTCTATTCGAACAACCCACAATCCAGCGAGTCCTCAGTTACTTGATGCTGCAGCTAGTTTAGGTCTTTTGGTTCAAGAGGAAGCTTTTGATACTTGGTATGGTGGCAAGAAGACTTACGACTATGGACGGTTCTTTGATCAAGATGCAACTCATCCGGAGGCTAAGAAGGGTGAGAAGTGGTCTGATTTTGATCTCAGAACAATGGTAGAACGTGATAAGAACAATCCGTCTATCGTCATGTGGTCTCTTGGAAATGAGGTAGAGGAGGCAAATGGTAGTCCTCGTTCTATCGAAACTGCTAAACGCTTGAAGGCAGTTATCAAAGCGATTGATACTGAGCGTTATGTAACCATGGGGGAAAACAAATTTAGTCGTGCGGCGACAGGTGATTTCTTGAAACTCGCAGAAATTATGGATGCTGTCGGTATGAACTATGGTGAACGTAATTATGATGCTGTTCGTAGAGCGCATCCAGACTGGCTCATTTATGGTTCTGAAACTTCTTCAGCTACTAGGACGCGTGATTCTTATTATAACCCTGCTCAAATCCTTGGACATGACAATCGTCCAAATCGTCACTATGAACAATCTGACTATGGTAATGACCGTGTTGGATGGGGAAGAACAGCTACTGAATCATGGACTTTTGACCGTGATCGTGCTGGCTATGCTGGACAATTTATCTGGACAGGAATTGACTATATTGGAGAACCGACTCCATGGCATAACCAAGATAGTACACCTGTCAAGAGCTCTTACTTTGGTATTATTGATACAGCTGGTTTACCAAAGAATGATTTCTACCTTTACCGTAGTGAATGGTATAGTGCTAAAGAAAAGCCAACTGTTCGCATTTTACCACATTGGAACTGGACTGAAGAGACCCTTAAGGATCGCAAGATGCTGATTGATGGAAAGGTTCCGGTTCGTACCTTCTCAAATGCTGCAAGCGTCGAATTGTTCTTAAATGGAGAGTCGCTTGGTAAAAAGGAATTTACTAAGAAAAGGACAGAAGATGGACGTCCATATCATGAGGGAGCTAAACCAAGTGAATTGTATCTTGAGTGGCTTGTGAAATACCAACCAGGCACACTGACTGCGATTGCTCGAGATGAAAATGGCAACGAAATTGCGCGTGATAGTGTGACAACTGCTGGGGAGCCAGCAAGAGTTCGTCTGACTAAAGAAGAGCATGTTATCACTGCAGATGGAAAGGACCTATCCTACATCCATTATGAAATTGTTGATGGCGATGGTAATGTGGTTCCTACAGCTAACAATCTTGTTCATTTCAATCTTCATGGTCAGGGACAAATCGTTGGTGTGGATAATGGAGAACAAGCTAGTCGTGAACGCTACAAAGCTCAAGCAGATGGAACATGGCAAAGACGTGCTTTCAATGGTAAAGGGGTTGTCATTGTAAAATCAACAGAAAAAGAAGGTAAATTTACTCTTTATGCAGATTCTGCTGGTTTGACATCTGATAGCGCAACGGTCGCAACGGTGTCTGGTAAGAAAGAAAATCGTCACTTTGTAGCCTTTGCTCCTGTAAAAGCAACAACTGATGTGACGACAAATCCTGAATTACCTCAAACAGTAACAGCTATTTATAGTGACGGTAGTGTTGAGGAAAAGACTGTAACTTGGGAAATGCCATCTGACTTGCTTACAAGCGCAGGTGAGAAAAAAGTATCTGGACGTGTAGAAGGTTTGGAAACTAAAGCTGAGGCACTTGTTAAAGTGATTGCTTTAGATAGATGGTTACCAAAAGTTGCTACAGTCCCAGTTGGAACGAATGCGGCTGATTTGGATAAAACGGTCACAGCTGTTCTGACAGATGGTAGCTTGATTGATACTGATGTTGTTTCTTGGACCTTGAAAGACCCTGCTGCTTTGAACAAGGAAGGTGGACGTACGGAGGCTACTGGTAAATTGGTAGATGACGACCGTGAAGTGACTGCAACCTTTATCGCAAGTAGTAAGGAAACAACAAGTAGCATTACAGGACTTACTGTTGGGGATAAAGCTCTTGAGAATTTTGAGTCTGGCAAGACCTATTACCGTGTATCCCTTCCTTACACTGCAACTATTCCAAGTGTTGAAGCTCAGACTACCGGATATCAAGTAACTGTTCAGCAAGCTTCTGCTTATAATGGTTATCAGGCTTCTGTCTTCTTGAGTGACCAAAAGGGTGACTTGGTTCAAACTTACTTAATTCAGTTTGTGAAGGAAGCTCCTGCTTTGAAACGTTTGGAAGTGGTTGTAGAAGGAAAAGAAACTGCCACTGAAGATCAAGTATTAACTTATCACGTCATTGGTCGTTATGAGGATGGTTCACAAACAGAGTTTTCGGCTTCAGATATTCACTTAGAAGCTAAATCATCTGATGGGGGACATCTTGAGGTGAATGGTCAGAATCTATTGCTCTATACTAAGGGAAGAGTGACTTTGACACCTCGAATCGATAATCAAACAGAGAAAACAGAATCTGTAACCACTGAAGTGGTGATTAAAGAAAATAAAGTCAGCAAGAAGATTGTGAAACTTCATCCTGTGTTTGTTTCTACAGATATCAATCAGCAACCGAATCTACCTAAAGAAGTTGGAGCAGAATTTGATAAGGGCTTGCCACGCAAAGTATCTGTAGCTTGGGATAAGGTAGATGAAAAAGAGTTGGGGCACTATCATAGCTTTACGCTTAAAGGACATGTGAAAGGCACAGATATTGAAGCTAAAGCGACTGTAACGGTTGAAGGATTGCAAGTTGCAGAGGAAATCAGTCTCACAGTACCTAAGGGTGAGACGGTTCAATTGCCAGCTAATGTCCGGGCTTACCATTCTAACGGAACAACTATCTACAAAGATGTTGTTTGGGATCAGGTTCCAGCCAACTTTAGTCAAATTGAAGGGGTCTATGAAATCAATGGTCGTTTAGTAGGTAGCAATCTGACAACTAAAGCTCATGTTCGAGTGTCTAGTCAAGTGGTTGCTGGAAATAATATCTCTAAACAATGGACAGGTTCACAATTACCAGCTGCCATTGTATCCAATACAGGAGGAGATGACACAGCCAACACCTTGAACGATTTGACTGTATCAAGAACGCCATCAGATGCTAAAAATAGATGGACTACTTGGAGAACAAATACTGATAATGACTGGGCTTCTATCTTATTTGGTAATTCAGGAGACTTGACGAAGCGTTTTGTCAACAATTTGTCGGTTGATTTCTATACTGATGGAGCAATTGGTCTTCCAAAAGAATATGTAGTTGAATATTATGTAGGTAAAGAAATTCCAGATTTACCAAGTGATGTCAGTCATGCGCAACGAGATAGCAATCATCCATTTAATAATCCAGACAATTGGAAAGCAGTTGAAAACTTACATGCTCCAAGTCAGCTGTCTGCAACTCAAACCAATCACTTCACATTTGACAAGGTCGAAACCTACGCTGTTCGTATTCGTATGAAGAAAGCAGATGGAACATCAGGTGTTGGTCTGACAGAGCTAACTGTGCTTGGAAACAAGGTCTTAAGTGAAACAAGTTCAGAGATTTCTATCAAGGTAGATGGCAAGGATCTTGAACATTTTAATCCATCTAAGACAGATTACTATATTCCTCAATCTAGCAAAGAAATCACAGCAACAGCTAGCAATAATGGTTTGGTAACAGTTGTTCCTGCAACAAGTCCAAAAGGTGCAACACGTCTCATCTTGAAAGCAGAAGATGGTACGGTGTTGAAAGAATATCGAATTTTCCGCAATGATGAGAGAGAAACTAGTCAACCTCTTGCTGCAGAAAACAGTGCTAAAATCTTGAATGTTGGAGACAATCTTCAACTTCCTTCAGAAGTAAGTGTTTATTATCCAACTTCAACTAATTGGACTACAGATAAACTTGCAGTGAAGTGGGATGCTATTCCTGAACATGCGACAGAGCATGAGGGAACATTTGAAGTTACCGGTCATGTCATTGGTACAAATCTAACGACTAAAATGCAGGTGACAGTTGTTTCTAAAGGCAATCAAGTCATTTCAGAAAATCCAAGCAACAATGAAACTGATTCTAAAGCCTTTGCTTCGACAACGAACGATACTCAAGCAGCTTCACATGATCGAATTTTCTATATCAATGATGGAAAATACAATGAAGATGGACGTTGGACAAACTGGTCTCGTACTCCGAAAAATCAAGAAACTTCTGTTGGATTACTCTTTAAGAAGGATGGAAAAATTGCTTCTCAATCTATTGGGAAAGTAGCCATTCAGTTCTTTAAAGATAGTGGCACAGATGCTCCAGAGAAAATGGTTCTAGAAAGATATATTGGTCCTGCTTTTACAGAACCAAGTACGATTTCTCGTTACGAAGAAAATGCCGATCATCCATTTAACAAGGCAGAAAATTGGGCACCAATTTCTTACAAAGCTTCTGGAGAATTAGTAGCTGGTAAACCAATCGAGTTTAACTTTGAACCGGTTCAAACGACAGCTATTCGTGCGCGCATGACTCGTAAGGCTACCACCAATGGTCTTGCACTTGTAGAATTTACAGCCTACTCTGCAGGCAAGGGATCAGAAGTGGAAACACCATCAGCGACTATTTCGATCGACGGAAAAGCATTGAAAAACTTTGATCCAAATGTGACAGATTACACTCTAACAACAATGGGTTCAAAACCAAAAGTCACTGCAACAACTAGTGGACATGGAGTAGTTACAGTTGTGGATTCTGGAAATGCCAATCTTCCAACACTGGTTCGTCTTGTTTCCAAAGATGGAAATCTGGTGAAAGAATATCGTTTACACTTTAAGTCTACCTTCCAAACAACACCAACAGAAGGCGTTAAGAACTTAGTAGCAGAAACTCCAAGTTTGGAAATTGAAAAGACTCCGCTTCCGTTTAAAGAAGTTATTCGTGAAAACCCTGAACTTGCTCAAGGTCAACGTCGTATCGTTTCTGAAGGACAAGATGGAGAAAAAGTTGACTATATTCAAGTTTTGGGTACTACTAGAAGTCTTGTTCATTCTGAAGAAAGAAAGGCTCAGGATCGCATTGTTGAAGTAGGAGTGAAAGCATCTATTTCAAGTAGTAAAGGCGAGGAGCCAGCTCCAGTCAATGAAGTTCCAGAATTCAAAGGAGGTGCTAACTTTGTAGAAGCAGCAGTCAATGAAGTTCCAGAATTCAAAGGAGGTGCTAACTTTGTAGAAGCAGCAGTCAATGAAGTTCCAGAATTCAAAGGAGGTGCTAACTTTGTAGAAGCAGCAGTCAATGAAGTTCCAGAATTCAAAGGGGGTGCTAACTTTGTAGAAGCAGCAGTAAACGAAGTTCCAGAATTCAAAGGAGGTGCTAACTTTGTAGAAGCAGCAGTAAACGAAGTTCCAGAATACACAGGAACTCTTGCTACTGTAGGAGATCAAGCGGCACCAAGCGTTGAGAAACCTGAATTTAAGGGTGGCGTTAATGCTGTAATGGCTCTAGAACATAAACTTCCAGAGTATCATGGTGTTCTAGCCACGGTAGGAAATGAGGAAGCGCCTGTTCTTGAAAAACCAGATTATCCAGTAGAGCTATTAGCTCATGACCAGACTATAAAACCAAATGTTTCAGTAGTAAAAGAAGAGCAAAATAGATTACCAGAAACAGGTGAGGGAGAATCTGAAACAGCCATTTTCTTGGCAGGTGTTAGCTTGGCCTTGTCAGCAGCCTTGTTAACTGCAAAACGAAAAGAGGATTAGTTTGTGCGTCTAATGCTATCCTATTGGTATAGCTTGGTCGATGATAAAAAATCACATTGATAAATGAGTTGAAGAGATGGAGAGGACTGATTAGGCCTCTCCGTCTTTACTAGTAAAAATGGAATCGTTTACTTTCGCGTTTGGATGAAAGGAGATAAGATAAAGATGGATAAAAATTTTTTCAATAAACGTTGTCATTACAGTATTCGTAAATTCGCTATTGGAGTAGCTTCTATTATGATTGGTGCCAGTATCTTTGGTGTTAATTTAGTAGAGGCAGCAGAAACAGGTAGTGTAGGAGATAAAGAGGGAACTATAACTCAAGCTCAGCCATTGGAAAAGTTACCTGATGAACTTGCAGCAGTTTTGAAGAAAGCAGAAGAAAATGCTGGGAAGGAAGCTAGCTCGACAGTTGGAAATGGAGAAACTACAGGAACGATTGGTTCTACTGATTCGACAAATAATCTTAAACCAGCTGAAGCACCTGGAATTCCAGAGAATGAAACAAAGCCGTCTGAAGCCATGAGTGGAGGACAAAATGATAAAGAAATCGCTAAACCTAGTCAACCAATTACACCTGAAACTCCAAAAGTAGAGCAAACAGGTGATGGAACAGTTGAATTGTCCAATCAATTTACGGCAAGCAAACCAGCTAGCGAAGCCAGTATTGAAGCTGCCAGCAAGAGCTCAGACTATCTCAAAAAAGAGTACAAGGTCTTTCCAACTCCACAAAAAGTGACTTATGGAGAAGGTGTCACAGCCCTTCGTAAGCAAGTCAATCTGGTAATGGGCGATCAACTCGATATCTATACTCGCAATCGCTTGAAGAGCGTTTTGCAGGACAATCAAGTATCTTACAAAACTAGTAAAACGGCCGTTTCTGGCGCAACTAATATCTATCTTGGAGTGCATGGACAAGGTTCACAAGCAGAACAAAACTTGTCCAAGGTTTCCGCAGGTCTCTTTGACAAAATTGATGCTTATGCTCTGACCATCAAGGACAACTCTATCTCCATCGTCGGAAAAGACACAGATGCGGTCTTTTATGGTTTGACAACCTTGAAACATATGCTCAAGGAAAGTCAAGTGCCAGTCCTTCGCAATGTGACAGTGGAAGATTACGCTGAAATCAAGAACCGTGGGTTTATCGAAGGTTACTATGGAAATCCATGGTCTAATGAAAATCGTAAAGAATTGATGCGTTATGGAAGTGAATTGAAGTTAACTCAATACTATTTCGCACCAAAAGATGATCCATACCACAATAAGAAATGGCGTGAACTTTACCCAGAAGAAAAACTGGCTGAAATCCGAGAACTTGCACGTGTCGGTAATCAAACGAAAACACGTTATGTTTGGACCATCCATCCATTTATGAACAATCGTATCCGCTTTGGCAATGAAGCGCATTACCAGGCTGATCTTGCAACCATAAAGGCTAAGTTTACTCAGTTGTTGGACGTGGGAGTGCGTGAATTTGGTGTGCTTGCAGATGATGCACCAAGCCCAGTTGGTGGTTACCATAGTTATGTTCGCTTGATGAAGGATATCACAAATTGGTTGACTGAAAAACAAACAGCATACAGTGGTCTCCGTAAAGATATGATTTTTGTTCCTGCCTGGTACATGGGGCAAGGAACTGAAGCTGAACTTCGAACCTTGAATGAACATCTTCCTGAAAATGTCCATTTAACTCTTACTGGTGGAAAGGTCTGGGGGGCTGTTGACCAAACATTCTTAACGAACTTAAAGAAAAATTTAACAGAAGGTGGTAAGACTTACCGTCCAATTCAGTTCTGGATTAACTGGCCATGTAATGATAATACAAAACCCCACCTAATTCTTGGAGGTGGTGAAAAATTCTTACATCCAAATGTTGATTTATCACTTGCACAAGGAATTATGCTAAATCCAATGCAACAATCTGAAGCATCTAAAGTGGCACTTTTTGATATGGCTCAGTATGGATGGAAACAATGGAGAAGTGTAGAAGAAGCAGAACAAATCAACGATATGGCCTTTAACTATGTAGTTAATGATCATTTTGAAGAAAGCAGTGTTTCGAAGGCTTTTCGAGAACTCGGAAAACACATGCGCAATCAAAATAGACCTCCCCATGTCACTAAATTAGAAGAGTCTGTAGAATTGGCTCCAAAATTGACAGAATTCTATAACAAACTCAAATCTGGTCAAAATCTGGATACTGAAAGAAAAGAGTTGAGGGAAATTTTTACTGGTTTGAAAGCCAATGCTCTATTACTTAAAGAAAAAGGTGATCAGAAATTAATCGAACAAATTCACTATTGGTTAGAGAATACAGTAGATCAAATGAACGCGCTTGAAGCTTTCCTAACAGCTACAGAAGGTCTTACTGAAAAGAATGATGCCAAGGTGTGGGAGTATTATCAGGCCGGAGTCAAACATTATGACCAGTCAGTTAAGTATGCCTTCTTTTACGTTGACCATTATGAATACGCAGAATTTGGTGTCCAACATATTCGACCATTTATCAATAATCTCAAAGAATACTTAGCCTTACATATCCAAGCAATGTTGAATCCAGATAAATTTGTGACAACATTTATTACGAATCGTGCTGGAATAGAAGGCGGATTGAAAGAAGTCACAGATGGTGACTTTGATACACATGTGATTGCCAAAACAACCATTGTGATTGAGAGAGGCGATTATGTAGGCTTGCGCTTTAATAAGGCAATTAAAATACACAAATTAGGTTTCGCTACGGGTACTAATACGGCCGATAATTATACCTTTAGTAATGCTCTTGTTGAATATCAAAATGAACATGGAGAATGGGTAGCCATAACGAGCCCCGCTTATACTGGTAGAGAACGTATTCTGGAATTTAATGACCTCGATATCACAGCTCAAGCTGTTCGTATGATAGCAACAGCTAAGAAGGATAATGCTTGGCTTGCCATGCGTGAAATTGCTGTTAACAGACCCCTAGAATTGGGTAGTAAGAAGGTTAGGGGCACTATTAGTTTAAGTCCAAACCTTGTTTACAAATATGGAACAAGTGTTGTTCAGATGCAAGATGGTCGAGAAAACACAGAATCCATGATGGCACATGTTGATCAGACCAATGTCACACCAGCGCAAGCCTGGGTACAAATGGACTTAGGTGGACTGCACAAAGTAAAACGAGTTCATCTGATGCAAGGGGAACGAGACAAACTAGCATCTGGTGTCATCGAATATTCTGCAGATGGTACAAATTGGACAACGCTTCAAAATTTATCAGGGCAACGAACTTCTGATATTGTGAAAGAATTTACAACTCGTTTTGTTCGCATTCGCAATACACAAACCTTAAATAAGTGGTGGAGAATTGCGGAATTTACAGTAGATGTCGATAGTCCAAATCTTGACTTAACAGACACCAACGTGGATGCCTTGAAGGAAACACCAGTAGTGGATAGTTTGGGCAGTTACGAGCTTCAAATTCCAGCTGGAACCAAACTCCCTGCTCATAGCTATCTAGGTATGAAGCTTGATCGTATCCATCAAGTCAAGAGCATCCAGCTCCAAGGCCAGGCTAACTCAGCACTCAGCCTAGAATACTCTGTAAATGCGCAAGAATGGACACCAGCTAATAGATCTGTAGCGACCCACTTGGTACGTTACGTTCGTCTTGTGAATAAAACAGACAAAGAGCAGGCTGTTCCATCTACTTCACTCCTAGTAACTACCAAAGAAGTCCAACCAACTAAACTAGAATCAACAACAATGGGCATTCATCCAATATACGGAAGCAATGATGTTCGTAAACTGAACAACCTAGATCAACTATTTGACGGTGTTTATAACAACTTCGTTGAGTTTTCAGACTATGCCCATAAAGATGGTCATGTAACCTTGAAACTTGGTAGCGAACGCACGATTAAGAAAATCAGAGCCTACATCCAAGACGGAACTCAAAACTACCTTCGTGATGGTAAGATCCAAGTCAGCCAGGACGGTAAAACTTGGACAGATGTTGTGACAGTAGGAGATGGTGTGGCTAATAGTCCACACGATGATTCGTTGACAGATGGCTGGACACATGATTCTAAGATGTCAGGAAATCGCTACATCGAAGGTGAATTGACGACACCAGTCAAAGCCAACTATCTTCGTGTCTTCTATACAGCTGACTATGATGCCCGTTTTGTAGGATTTACAGAATTGGTGATCAATGATGGCGAATTTGTCAAACCAATCAATGATCCAACTGTAGAAGGAAATGGTGGCGAAAGCCAAGGCAACCTTTATAATAACCTTGTAGACGGCAAAGTCTTGACCAGCTACAAGTCTGAAAAAGACAAGGGCGAATTGGTGTATCACTTATCTGAGCCAACCAATGCCAACCACCTTCGTCTCGTTTCCAGTCTTCCTGAAGGAGCGAAAGCACGTGTTCTTGCTAGAACACTCAAGGATGGTCAAGACAGTTGGACAGACCTCGGTGCCATTACATCTAGTCTCCAAACCTTTGCTATCCGAAATGGTGGCTCTCTTCTAGACGTCAAATTAGTCTGGGAAGGTGGCAAGGCTGAGTTTTATGAATTGGCGAGCTTCTATCAAGAATTAACGGAAGAAGCTGTTCAATCAAGCAAGGGTGAAGAAGAACCACCAGTTTTGAGCAAACCGGACTTTACAGGTGGTGTGAACGCGGTAGAAGCAGCAGTACATGAAGTACCAGAGTACACAGGTCCACTTGGAACAGCCGGAGATCAGCCAGCACCGATAGTTGAGAAACTAGAGTTTACAGGTGGTGTGAACGCGGTAGAAGCAGCAGTACATGAAGTACCAGAGTACACAGGTCCACTTGGAACAGCAGGAGACCAACCAGCACCGACAGTTGAAAAACCAGAGTACAAGCTAAGTTCGTTAGAAAAAACTCAGACTTCAGGAGCACCAGTTCAAATTGCCAAAGAAGACAAGAGATTGCCAGAAACTGGTGAGAAACAGTCAGAAACAGCTATTTTCTTGGCAAGTGTTGGACTAGCTCTATCTGCTATCTTTGTCGCAAAAAGTAAAAAAAAAATTAATTGACTTTGAAAAAAGAGATATTTCGTAGAGGGGCTTTGTCCCCTCTTTTTCTATATGAAGGAAGAGATTTATGTTTAAGATGCAAGGTCAATAAACTTTATAGTATAATGAATAGAGAGGAAAAAAACGATGAAAGTGATTGATCAAACTTTACTAGAAAAAGTCATTATTGAACGTTCTCGTAACAGCCATAAGGGAGATTACGGTCGTCTGCTCTTGCTGGGAGGGACCTATCCTTATGGGGGAGCTATCATCATGTCAGCCATTGCAGCTGTTAAAAGTGGGGCAGGTTTGGTGACTGTTGGTACGGATAAGGAGAATATTCCGGCTCTGCACAGTCATTTACCTGAGGCCATGGCATTTTCTCTTCAAGACCAGCAATTGTTAGAAGAACAGTTGGAAAAGGCAGAAGTTGTCTTGTTAGGTCCGGGTTTGCGAGAGGATGCATTTGGAGAAGAACTCGTAAAACGGGTTTTTGATAGTCTTGGAAGAGACCAGATTTTGATTGCAGATGGTGGTGCTTTGGGCATCTTAGCAAACGGCCAGTTACCATTTCCTTCTAGTCAGCTTATCCTAACTCCCCACCAAAAGGAATGGGAAAGACTGTCTGGTATAGTTCTTGACCATCAAAATACAGAGACGACTGCTAGAGCTCTTTCAGCTTTTCCTCAAGGAACGATTCTAGTCGAGAAGGGTCCAGCGACTCGTATCTGGCAAGTCGGTCAGCCTGAATATTATCAATTAGAAGTCGGAGGCCCCTATCAAGCAACTGGTGGGATGGGAGATACACTTGTTGGGATGATTGCAGGTTTTGCAGGTCAGTTTCACCAGGCCAGCCTCTATGAGAGAGTGGTGGTAGCGACCCACCTTCATTCAGCTATAGCGCAGGAACTAGCTCAAGAAAATTACCTTGTCTTGCCAACAGAAATTAGCAAGGAACTTCCGAAAACAATGAAAAGAATATCTCAAAAAGGCAGCTAATACCTTAGTTGTCTTTTTATGTTGATGTAGCTTTGTTGATAAGGTTTTCAAATACTTCAGAACCAGCAATCAACTGCTGAACTTGCGTGAAATTCTCACTTTTAAGGTCTTGATTTTTACTCAAGTTCGCAAGTGAAGCCAGATTGTTATCAAAGTTGAGGGGTGTCAAATCATGCTTTTTTTGATATAATTTTTAATGATGAATGCGAGAAATGATCGGTATGTGGTCGTTGATTTAGAGGCGACCAGCACCGGAAGCAAGGCAAAAATTATTCAAGTAGGCATTGTGGTGATTGAGAATGGTGAAATCATCGATCAGTATGCGACCGATGTCAATCCCCACGAACCCTTGGATTCTCATATCAAAGAATTAACGGGTCTGACCGATCAGCGTTTGGCTGCGGCACCAGAGTTTTCTCAGGTGGCTGGAAAAATTTTTGAATTGGTTAAGGACGGTATTTTTGTTGCGCACAATGTACAGTTTGATGCTAACCTTCTTGCAGAATTTCTCTTTTTTGAAGGATATGAATTGCGCACACCGCGAGTGGATACAGTTGAGCTTGCCCAAGTTCTGTATCCTCAGTTTGAAAAGTATAACTTAGGTATCCTTTGTCAAGAGTTGGGCATTGAGCTGGAACATGCCCATACTGCCCTGTCAGATGCTCAGGCAACGGCTGAACTCTTGCTTTACATGCGTCAAAAACTTTTTGAGCTACCTAAAGGGCTTTTAGAAAGCTTATTAAACCTTGCAGACAACCTTCTCTATGAAAGTTATCTGGTGATTGAGGAGGTTTACCAGCGACAATCTCTCTTGTCTTCGCCAGACTTGATGGAACTCCATGGGCTTTTCCTCAAAAAGGAAAGTCAAGACTTAGCACCACGGAAGTTATCCAAAGATTTTGCTAAAAACATTTCTTTATTGGGGCTGGAGGAGCGACCGCAACAGATGGAATTTGCGGAAAAGATTGAGCAATTATTGGAAGAATACCATACTTTTTTTATCCAAGCTAAAACGGGATTGGGTAAGACATACGGCTATCTCCTCCCGGCTTTGAACTTGGAGAGTCAAGCAGGTATCCTAGTGAGTGTTCCGACCAAAATTCTTCAAAATCAAATCATGCAAGAAGAAGGACAGCGTTTAAAAGAGGTCTTCCATCTGGAAATTCATAGTCTCAAGGGGCCTCAAAATTACTTGAAATTGGATGCTTTTCACCAAGTCCTCCATCGGCCGGAGTCCAATCGCCTTTTCATACGTTTTAAAATGCAACTGCTCATCTGGCTAACGGAGACAGAGACTGGTGACTTGGACGAAATCGGCCAGCTTTATCGCTATCAACACTTTCTGCCAGAACTAGTCCACGATGGCAAGCTTTCAAAGAAAAGTTTATTTGCTACAGAGGATTTTTGGAAACGAGGGCAGGAAAAGGCCAAGATCAGTCGCGTTCTCTTGACTAATCATGCCTATCTGGTCACTCGTTTGGAAGACAATCCAGAGTTTGTCGACAACCGTTTGGTGATTTTGGATGAAGCTCAAAAAATGCTACTAGCTCTCGAAAATCTAGCCCAGCAGGCTTATCGCCTGGAGGAACTTGTAACCCAGCTTGATAAGTCCTTAGAGTCAGTGGAGAATTTGGTTCAGAAGCGCTTGCTTGAGAGTATTGGCTTTGAATGTCGTTACTTGATGGAGCAGTATCAGTCAGGTCTGAAGAATGGGAAGTGGTTGGATTCTCTCGAACACTTGCGCCAACATTTTTCGGAGCTAGTGCTCCCAGAGTATCGAGAAATTGCAAACTTTTTCACCTCTGACCGTGAATTTTGGATTGCTACAGCAGAGAAATCGAGCAAGGATGTGTTGATTTGTTCAAGCAAAAAAGGCCGTTTTATACTAGCAGACCTATTGCCAGAAGATTGCAGGCTCCTAGGAGTATCGGCCACTCTTGAAATCAGCAATCGGATTTCCTTAGCAGATTTATTGGGATTTCCTGATGCTCCGCTTGTTAAGCTTGATGTAGCAAAACAGGAGCAACAAGAAGTCTTTCTAGTCAATGACTTTCCTCTTGTGACAGAAGTTTCGCCTTTTGACTATGCTAGTGAAGTGGCTTCTGTCATTCGAAGCTTACAAGCCTTTCAAGAACCTATATTGGTCTTGTTTACTTCAAAAGAGATGTTGCTGGCAGTTTCGGACCTGCTCGACCAACCGCATCTAGCTCAGTATAAAAATGGGGAACCAAGCCAACTGAAAAAACGTTTTGAAAAAGGTGAACGCCAGATCTTGCTTGGAACAGGTAGTTTCTGGGAAGGAGTCGATTTTTCAACCCATCCTTGCGTGATTCAAGTGATTCCGAGATTGCCTTTCCAAAATCCCCAAGAACCTTTAACCAAAAAATTAAACCAAGAACTGCGTCAAGAAGGGAAGAATCCTTTCTATGATTATCAGTTACCGATGGCGATCATTCGGCTAAAACAAGCCCTTGGGCGTACTGTTAGACGGCCCGACCAAGGTTCGGTTGCTGTGCTTTTAGACAGCCGTGCCGTCAGCAAGCGCTATGGCAAACAAATCGCCCAGGCCTTGTCAAAAGAAAGAGATGTTCAAGTCCTTTCTAGAGAAAAGCTAGAGCCTGCTGTAGCTGATTTTCTCCAATCCCGTCGCGATAAAATGAAAGAAAAATCCAAGAAAGAGAAAAGGTAAAAAATATGAAACGTTCCTTCGACTCTCGAGTCGATTATAGCCTTCTCCTACCAGTGTTTTGTTTACTGGTGATTGGAGTAGTGGCCATTTATATAGCAGTTAGTCATGACTATCCCAATAATGTACTTCCAATTCTAGGTCAGCAAATCGCTTGGATTGCCTTGGGTCTTGTCATTGGATTTGTCGTCATGTTCTTCAATACCGAATTTTTATGGAAGGTGACTCCCTATCTTTATGGCTTAGGCTTGGCCTTGATGGTTCTCCCTCTTGTTTTTTACAATCCGAGTTTGGTAGCTTCTACAGGTGCTAAAAACTGGGTATCAATCGGGGGAACCACGCTCTTTCAACCATCTGAGTTCATGAAGATTTCCTACATCTTGATATTGGCTCGAGTCATTGTACAATTCACTCAAAAACACAAGGAATGGCGACGGACTATTCCCTTGGATTTCCTATTGATTGGTTGGATGATTGCCTTTACCATCCCAGTGCTGGTCCTTTTAGCCCTACAAAGTGACTTAGGGACTGCCTTGGTCTTTGTAGCTATTTTTGCAGGCATGGTTCTTCTTTCAGGGGTTTCGTGGAAGATTATCATTCCTGTTTTTGCGACAGGAGTGACTGCAGTTGCAGGCTTCATGGCAATCTTTATAAGCAAGGATGGGCGTGCCTTCTTGCATCAGATTGGGATGCCAACTTACCAGATCAACCGCATTTTAGCCTGGCTCAATCCCTTTGATTTTGCGCAAACAACGACTTACCAACAGGCTCAGGGGCAAATTGCTATTGGGAGTGGTGGCTTGTTTGGACAAGGTTTCAATGTGTCCAATCTCCTCATTCCAGTACGTGAGAGTGATATGATTTTCACAGTGATTGCTGAAGACTTTGGCTTTATTGGTTCGGTCTTTGTCGTTGCCCTGTACTTACTTCTTATTTACCGGATGTTGAAGATTACGCTCAGGTCAAATAACCAGTTCTACACCTACATTTCGACTGGTTTTATCATGATGTTGCTCTTCCATATCTTTGAAAATATCGGTGCCGTGACAGGCTTACTTCCTTTGACAGGGATTCCTCTACCTTTTATCTCTCAAGGGGGCTCCGCAATTATTAGCAACCTCATTGGTGTCGGTCTCCTCTTATCTATGAGTTACCAGACCAACCTAGCGGAGGAGAAAAGTGGAAAAGTTCCATTCAAACGAAAGAAAGTCGTCCTAAAACAAATCAAATAAGGAGGCCACTATGGCAAAAGTAGCAGTTATTTTAGCCCAGGGTTTTGAAGAAATCGAAGCCTTGACAGTAGTTGATGTCTTACGTCGAGCAAACATTTCATGTGATATGGTAGGATTTGAAGAGCAGGTGACAGGATCACATGGCATTCAGGTAAAAGCCGACCGTATCTTTGATGGTGATTTGTCTGACTATGACTTGGTAGTTCTTCCAGGTGGCATGCCAGGCTCAGCTCACCTACGGGATAATCCAGCCCTCATTTCTGAGATTAAAGCCTTTAATCGAGCAGGAAAGAAAATTGCTGCCATCTGTGCAGCCCCAATCGCTCTTCATCAAGCAGGTGTCCTGAAAGACAAGCACTTCACCTGTTATGACGGTGTTCAGGAGAACATCAGTGATGGAATTTATCAAAAGCAAACAGTGGTTGTGGATGGCAATCTAACAACTAGCCGAGGACCGTCAACCGCACTTGCCTTTGCCTATGAGTTGGTAGAGCAGTTGGGAGGAGATGCCGAAAGTTTACGAGTCGGTATGCTCTATCGAGATGTCTTTGAAAATCAACAGTAAAACGAGGGTTAAACTCTCGTTTTTTACTTGGAAAAATCTAGGAAATCATCGCTTTTTTCATAAAAAAATGGTATAATGAAGGGTATGAAATATCACGACTACATATGGGATTTAGGTGGTACCCTATTGGATAATTACGAGACTTCTACAGCAGCCTTTGTAGAAACCTTAGCCCAATACGGAATTGAGCAAGAACACGACCGTGTTTACGAAGCCTTGAAGGTTTCGACAGCTTTTGCCATTGAGAAGTTTGCTCCAGATATCGAAGATTTTTTAGAAAACTACAAAGAAAATGAAGCGCGTGAGCTAGAGCACCCAGTCTTGTTTGAGGGAATTCCTGAGTTACTCAAAGACATCTCTGACAAGGGTGGTCGTCATTTCTTGGTTTCTCATCGAAATGACCAAGTGCTAGAACTTCTTGCCAAGACGCAGATAGCGAACTACTTCACAGAAGTCGTGACTGCCAGTTCTGGCTTTAAACGAAAACCAGATCCTGAGTCCATGATTTATTTACGTGATAAATATCATATCTCATCCGGTTTGGTCATTGGAGACAGGAATATTGATGTAGAAGCAGGGAAAGCTGCCGGCTTAGGTGCCTATCTTTTTAAAAACGTTGTGACACTGAGACAAGCAATAGACATGTAAGAAAAGGGAAAAAATGACAGAAGAAATCAAAAACCAACAGGCACAGGATTATGATGCCAGCCAAATTCAAGTTTTGGAGGGGTTGGAAGCTGTTCGTATGCGTCCAGGTATGTATATTGGGTCGACTTCAAAAGAAGGCCTTCACCATCTAGTCTGGGAAATCGTTGATAATTCAATTGATGAAGCCCTAGCAGGATTTGCTAGCCATATCCAGGTCCTTATTGAGCCAGATAATTCCATCACCGTTGTGGATGATGGACGTGGTATTCCTGTTGACATTCAGGAAAAGACAGGACGTCCTGCTGTTGAGACCGTCTTTACTGTTCTTCACGCTGGAGGAAAGTTCGGCGGTGGCGGATACAAGGTCTCAGGTGGATTGCACGGTGTGGGTTCATCAGTAGTAAATGCCCTCTCAACTCAACTAGATGTTCGGGTTCATAAAAACGGAAAAATTTATTATCAAGAATACCACCGTGGGAATGTCGTTGCTGATCTTGAAGTGGTTGGAGATACGGATAAAACTGGAACAACAGTTCACTTCACACCAGATCCAGAGATTTTTACAGAAACAACGACCTTTGACTTTGAAAAATTAAACAAGCGTATTCAAGAACTAGCCTTTTTGAACCGAGGTCTTCGAATCTCCATCACAGACAAGCGTGAAGGTCTCGAACAGACTAAACATTACCACTATGAAGGTGGAATTGCTAGCTACGTTGAATATATCAACGAGAACAAGGATGTTATCTTTGATACACCAATCTACACAGACGGTGAGATGGATGATATCACAGTTGAAGTAGCCATGCAGTACACAACGGGTTACCACGAAAACGTCATGAGTTTCGCCAACAATATTCATACCCATGAAGGTGGTACGCATGAGCAAGGTTTCCGTACAGCGCTGACGCGTGTTATCAACGATTATGCCCGCAAGAATAAACTGCTAAAAGACAATGAAGACAACCTGACAGGGGAAGATGTCCGTGAAGGATTGACTGCAGTTATCTCAGTTAAACATCCAAATCCGCAGTTTGAAGGACAAACCAAGACCAAACTGGGAAATAGCGAAGTGGTTAAGATCACCAATCGCCTCTTCAGTGATGCCTTCTCTGATTTCCTCATGGAAAATCCACAGATTGCTAAGCGCATCGTGGAAAAAGGGATTTTGGCTGCCAAGGCTCGTGTAGCTGCCAAGCGTGCGCGTGAAGTCACTCGCAAGAAATCTGGTTTGGAAATTTCCAATCTTCCAGGAAAACTAGCAGACTGTTCTTCGAACAACCCAGCTGAAACCGAACTCTTTATCGTTGAGGGAGACTCAGCTGGTGGGTCAGCTAAATCTGGTCGTAACCGTGAATTCCAAGCTATCTTGCCAATTCGTGGTAAGATCTTGAACGTTGAAAAAGCTAGCATGGATAAAATCCTTGCCAACGAAGAAATTCGGAGTCTCTTCACAGCTATGGGAACAGGATTTGGTGCAGAGTTTGATGTCAATAAAGCGCGCTATCAAAAACTCGTTTTGATGACCGATGCCGATGTTGATGGAGCCCATATTCGAACCCTCTTACTGACTCTGATTTACCGCTACATGAAACCAATCTTAGAAGCTGGTTATGTTTATATTGCCCAGCCACCGATTTATGGGGTTAAAGTCGGAAGTGAGATTAAAGAATACATCCAGCCAGGTGCAGATCAAGAAATTAAACTCCAAGAAGCCTTAGCACGTCATAGTGAAGGGCGTTCAAAACCAACCATCCAACGTTATAAAGGTCTGGGAGAAATGGATGACCACCAATTGTGGGAAACAACCATGGATCCAGAACATCGCTTGATGGCGCGTGTTTCGGTAGATGATGCTGCCGAAGCAGATAAAATCTTTGATATGTTGATGGGAGATCGAGTAGAACCTCGTCGCGAATTTATCGAAGAAAATGCCGTTTACAGTACCCTTGACGTCTAAAAAATGTGGGAAATAGTTCCCATGACCTAAAAAATATGATATAATCAATACGATTGTTTCTAGTATAAAAGGAGTTTGATATGTCTAATGGACAACTAATTTATCTAATGGTTGCGATTGCAGTCATTTTGATTCTAGCTTATGTAGCGGCAATCTTCCTACGTAAGCGTAATGTAAGTAGATTGACGGCCCTCGAAGAAAGAAAAGAAGAACTCTACAACCTTCCTGTAAATGATGAGGTTGAAGCGGTTAAAAACATGCATTTGATTGGTCAAAGTCAGGTAACCTTTCGTGAATGGAATCAAAAATGGGTTGATTTATCCCTTAACTCATTTGCTGATATTGAAAACAACCTGTTTGAGGCTGAAGGCTACAATAATTCTTTTCGCTTTTTCAAAGCGACTCACCAAATCGATCAAATCGAAAGTCAAATTGATTTAATTGAAGAAGACATTGCGGCGATTCGCAATGCGCTTTCAGAGCTTGAAAAACAAGAGTCTAAGAATAGTGGACGTGTTTTGCATGCTTTGGACTTATTTGAAAATCTGCAACATACCGTAGCAGAAAATTCGGAACAGTATGGTAAAGCCCTTCCTGAAATTGAGAAACAATTGGAAAATATCCAGTCAGAGTTTTCTCAATTTGTAACCTTGAACTCTTCAGGTGACCCAGTTGAAGCTGCAGCAATTCTTGATTCAACTGAAAATCATATTCTCGCTTTGACACATATCGTTGATCGTGTTCCATCTCTCGTGAAGACTTTGTCAACAGAACTTCCAGAACAATTGGAAGATTTGGAGGAAGGCTACCGTAAACTCTTGGATGCTAATTATCACTTCACTGAAACGGACATCGAGTCACGCTTCCAACTTTTACATGAATCCTTGAAAAATAATCAAGAAAATATCCGTCAGTTGGAATTGGATAATGCAGAGTATGAAAATACACAAATCCAAGAAGAGATTAATGCGCTCTACGATATCTTCACGCGTGAAATAGCTGCCCAAAAGGTCGTTGAAAGTCTCCTTTCAACGCTGCCAACCTACCTCAATCACTTGAAAGAAAATAATCAGGTTTTGGTTCAAGACCTTGAACGCTTGAATAAAACTTATCTTCTCCCAGAAAGTGATGGGAACCATGTCCGCCGTCTTCAAGCTGAATTGTCAGGGCTTGATACAGCGATCACAGAGGCAACTGAAGATCAGACAGAACCTACTCAAGCCTACTCTGTTTTAGAGGAGCAGCTTAATTCACTTCAAAGTAATCTAAAAGACATTGAAGACGAACAAGTTTCTGTTAGTGAACGCCTAGCTCAAATCGAAAAAGACGACATCAATGCTCGTCAGAAAGCCAATGTCTATGTGAATCGCTTGCATACTATCAAACGCTACATGGAAAAGAGAAACTTACCGGGTATTCCTCAAAGTTTCTTGAAACTTTTCTTTACTGCAAGCCATAACACAGAAGATCTGATGGCAGAGTTAGAACAAGCACAAGTTAATATTGAATCAGTTAAACGAATTCTTGAAATTGCGACCCATGACATGGAGGCTCTTGAAACAGAAACCTACAATATTGTTCAATACGCGACCTTGACGGAGCAACTCTTGCAGTATTCAAACCGTTACCGTTCATTTGATGAGCGTATCCAGCAAGCTTTCAATGAAGCACTTGAAATTTTTGAAAAAGAATTTGACTACAAGGCATCATTTGAGAAGATTTCTCAGGCCTTGGAAGTTGCAGAACCAGGAGTCACAAATCGCTTTGTTTCTTCTTATGAAAAAACACGTGAAGCGATTCGCTTCTAATACCTGAAAAGCTTAGATCATCTAGGCTTTTTATTATTTCTTTCAAAAATAGAAGAATATCGATTTATCATTGAAATTATAGTTCTGATTTGATATGATGGAGGTATGAAGAAAAATAGAGAGAAGCGTGTTTCCCACGATAAAAAGAGAAATGTATTACTGGTTTTAGTAGGTATTTTAAGTCTTGCTATGATCTGCCTAGGTGGTGTCATTGGTCACAAGGTTCTACAAAAGCAATCTTATGAACAAAAAATTGAAGCGCTAAAAAGTGAAAAAGATCAACAATTCAACGCAGGTAGTCAGAAAGACCATTTCCGAAAAGGTCAAGCCGAAGTGATTGTCTACTACCCTCTTCAAGGAGAAGAAGTCATTGCATCTGTTAGAGAAAAAATCAACCAGGATATTAAGGAAAAGCTGGAAGATAAAGAAGATTTGGTTTTTTATTATACGGAGCAGTTGGATCCTGTTTTAAAGGGAGTTGTGGCTCGTAATATTAGTAAGCAAGTTTACGATTTGTCTGCTTCAAAAGTGGAGGAAAAAGAAAAGACTTCTTTAGGAAAAGTTTTCTTGACTGAAGATGGGAAAATTTTTGATCTGAGTAAACTTTTCAAAGATGCAAGCAAGGCCAAGGAACTCTTGCTGAGTCAAATCAAATCAACTCTAGAAGATAAGAAACTTGACCAGACAAAAATGGATCAGGTTCTAAAAAACTTCACAGACCAAGAATTGACGTCTTGGAGCTTTGACTATAAAGATAGCCAACTCATCCTTTATCCAGCGAACTCAGGAGAGGCTCTGGAGGAAATTGCTTTACCAATATCCAGTTTCTTTGATGTTATTGAGTCATCCTATCTGCTTGAGAAAGATGCTGAACTTTACCAAGCTTACTTTGCTCAGAAAAATAAAAAAGTTGTAGCCTTGACTTTTGATGATGGTCCAAATCCATCTACAACTACTCAGGCTTTGGATACCTTGGCTAAGTATGGTGTAAAGGCAACCTTTTTTGTACTTGGTAAAAACATCTCGGGTAATGAAGAACTTCTGAAACGAATGAAATCGGAAGGCCATGTTGTAGGAAACCATAGCTGGGATCATCCCGTTCTTTCCAAATTGTCTCTGGAAGATGCTAAAAAACAAATCACGGATACAGAAGATTCCTTGACCAAAGTTTTAGGTTCGAGTTCTAAACTTATGCGACCTCCTTACGGAGCGATTACAGATGATATTCGTAATAGTCTGGATTTGAGTTTTATCATGTGGAATGTAGATAGTTTGGACTGGAAGAGCAAGAATGAAACTGCTATTTTAACAGAGATTCAGCATCAAGTTCGTAATGGATCGATTGTTCTTATGCATGATATTCATGGCGCTACAGTTAATGCTCTTCCAAAGATTATAGAATATCTGAAAGAGCAAGGTTATACATTTGTGACTATTCCGGAATTGCTCAATTCTCGCTTGAAAGCTCACGAGATCTATTACGATCGTGATCAATAATTGTTAAAATCTAAAGGGGCAAGTGTTCTGATAATCAGGATTTTGTTTCTTTAGATTTTCTTCACATAGAAAGGTAAAACGATGAAATCTTACACCCTTAATAATGGAATTTCAATTCCTGTTCTAGGATTTGGAACATGGAAAGCTGAAAATGGAGAGGTAGCCTACCAAGCCGTTTTAGAAGCATTAAAAGCTGGCTATCGACATATCGATACTGCGGCTATCTATCAAAATGAGGAGAGCGTTGGCTGTGCTATACGAGATAGCGGTATTCCACGCCAAGAAATCTTTGTAACGACCAAACTTTGGAATACCAATCACAGCTACGAAGAAGCTCGCCAAGCTTTTGAGGAATCAATGGAAAAACTGAGATTGGATTATCTAGACTTGTACCTTATCCATTGGCCAAATCCAAAACCATTAAGAAAAAACGACGAATGGAAAACTCGTAATGCTGAAGTCTGGAGAGCGATGGAGGACCTTTACAAAGAAGGCAAGATTCGTGCTATCGGCGTTAGTAATTTCCTTCCTCATCATTTGGATGCCTTGCTTGAGACAGCAAGAATTATTCCAGCGGTCAATCAGGTACGTTTGGCACCAGGAGTTTATCAAGAGGAAGTGGTTGACTACTGTAGAGAGAAAGGAATTCTCTTAGAGGCTTGGGGACCATTTGGGCAAGGAGAGTTGTTTGAACAGAAGGAAGTCCAAGAAATTGCTACTAAGCATGGGAAATCAGTGGCTCAAATTGCCTTGGCTTGGAGTTTGGCAGAAGAGTTTTTACCGTTACCCAAGTCAGTAACAGCCTCTCGCATCCAGAGCAATCTTGACTGTTTTGGGATTGAACTCAGCAAAGAAGAGCGAGAGATCTTAAAGACGATTTCAGTGACTTCTGGCGCACCTCGTGTGGATGAGATGGATTTTTAGAAAGTAAGAAAAAGAATTGTAAATTTTCTCTCTTTCTGATATAATAATCAACAAGAAAGAAAGTCTTATGGCGTTCTTCAAGCGAGCTTGGGATAGTGGGAGCCAAGTAGGACAAGGTAAGAAACTGGCGCTTTCTGTCGTATTTTAAAAAACAATGAAGTAATAAAATAGGGTGGAACCGCGTTTCTGACGCCCCTAGTCGCAAGACTTGGGTGTTGAAATTCGGTTCTTTTTGAATTTCGTCTAATACCTAAGTAGAAAGGAGCATAATGCTTAAAGGATCTTGTTTATGTAAAGCAGTCACCTACACTTTAGATGAGGAATTGTCGGAATTAGTTTTTTGTCATTGCTCATTCTGTCGGAAAGCAACTGCATCTGCTTATACAGTGAATGCCAAAGTTAGCAGCAAAAATTTAGTATTGTATGGAGAAAAGAATTTAGTTACTTATAGTTCATCTCCAGGGAAACAACGCTATTACTGCCAGAACTGTCACAGTCAAATTTTCACTATTCAAGAAGATGTACCAGAAGTTTGTGCTTTGAAATTGGGTACAGTAGATGAATGCAATCAGAATTTACAAACTGTTCCTAAACGTCATATTTTTCAGGATCTAGCTTTTTCTTGGTTGCTTGATAAATAAATTTAAAAAGATAATATAAACTAAAGGAGTAAACAATGTCTAAGAAATTAACATTTCACTGCGTCAGTGGCAGAGACCTCCTTACAGTCGGGCTGCCCCACGTTCAGCACTAGGGTGCTGAGCTAGACGCAGTACTAACTCGTCTTGCCTCGGATAATCGACGAGGCAGACTCGTGTCGCAAGTAATTTATAAAAAAAGGAGTAAATAATGTCTAAAAAATTGACTTTCCAGGAAATCATCCTTACTTTGCAACAGTTTTGGAATGACCAAGGTTGTATGCTCATGCAGGCTTATGATAATGAAAAAGGTGCGGGGACAATGAGCCCTTACACTTTCCTTCGTGCTATTGGGCCTGAGCCATGGAATGCGGCTTATGTAGAGCCATCACGTCGTCCTGCTGACGGTCGTTACGGAGAAAACCCTAACCGTCTTTACCAACACCACCAATTCCAAGTGGTCATGAAGCCTTCTCCATCAAATATCCAAGAACTGTACCTTGAGTCTTTAGAAAAATTGGGAATCAACCCTTTGGAACACGATATTCGTTTCGTTGAGGACAACTGGGAAAACCCTTCTACTGGTTCAGCTGGTCTTGGATGGGAAGTTTGGCTTGATGGGATGGAAATCACTCAGTTCACTTATTTCCAACAAGTTGGTGGATTGGCAACTGGCCCTGTGACTGCGGAAGTTACCTATGGTTTGGAACGTTTGGCTTCTTACATTCAAGAAGTGGACTCTGTTTATGATATCGAGTGGGCCGATGGCGTAAAATATGGAGAAATTTTCATCCAGCCTGAGTACGAGCATTCAAAATATTCATTTGAAATTTCAGACCAAGAAATGTTGCTTGAAAACTTTGATAAGTTTGAAAAAGAAGCTGGTCGTGCATTAAAAGAAGGCTTGGTTCACCCTGCCTATGACTATGTTCTCAAATGTTCACATACCTTTAACCTACTTGACGCGCGTGGTGCCGTATCCGTAACAGAGCGCGCTGGCTATATCGCTCGTATCCGTAACTTGGCCCGTATCGTAGCTAAGACCTTTGTCGCAGAACGCAAACGCCTAGGCTATCCACTTTTGGATGAAGCAACACGAGCTAAACTCTTAGCAGAAGACGCAGAATAGTAAGTAATACTGTGCTCTAAAATCGTTAGAGGCAAGTCGAAGACTTGCTAGAGGGATATGGCGCCGCCGTACTGTTGTGTGGGGATTTTTGAAACCTTGGGTTCAAAAATCAGTCAGCTAAATCCACTTTGATGAGACTGTTGGAAATCTTAGTTTATTTGGTATAAGATTTCCTTACAGACTCACAAAAGTTAGTTAGCGACGTCCCCAGTACCTAAGGTGCATATCAAAAAAGATTGAAGAAAATGTAAAGGAAAAAACATGACAAAAAACTTATTAGTAGAACTCGGTCTTGAAGAGTTACCAGCCTACGTAGTAACTCCTAGTGAAAAACAACTAGGTGAAAAAATGGCAGCCTTCCTCAAGGAAAACCGCCTGTCTTTTGAAGCCATTCAAACCTTCTCAACACCACGTCGTTTGGCTGTTCGTGTGACTGGTCTTGCAGACAAACAGTCTGATTTGACAGAAGATTTCAAGGGTCCAGCAAAGAAAATTGCCTTGGATAGCGATGGAAACTTCACCAAAGCAGCTCAAGGATTTGTCCGTGGAAAAGGCTTGACGGTTGAAGATATTGAATTCCGTGAAATCAAGGGTGAAGAATATGTCTATGTTACCAAGGAAGAAGTGGGGCAACCAGTTGAATCTATCGTTCCTGGTGTAGTAGATGTCTTAAAGTCATTGACTTTCCCTGTTAGCATGCACTGGGCTAACAATACTTTTGAATATATCCGTCCTGTTCACACTTTGACTGTTCTTTTAGATGAAGAAGAGTTTGATTTGGATTTCCTTGATATCAAGGGCGGTCGTGTAAGCCGTGGCCATCGTTTCCTGGGACAAGAAACCAAGATTCAGTCAGCATTGAGCTACGAAGAAGACCTTCGTAAGCAGTTTGTAATCGCAGATCCTCGTGAACGTGAGCAAATGATTGTTGACCAAATCAAAGCAATCGAAGCTGAACATGGCGTACGTATCGAAATTGATGCCGACTTGCTGAACGAAGTCTTGAACTTGGTTGAATACCCAACTGCCTTTATGGGAAGTTTTGATGCCAAATACCTTGAAGTTCCAGAAGAAGTTTTGGTGACTTCGATGAAAGAACACCAACGTTACTTCGTTGTTCGTGATCAAGATGGCAAGCTCTTGCCAAACTTCATTTCAGTCCGTAACGGAAACGCAGAGTATTTGGAAAATGTCATCAAGGGGAATGAAAAAGTCCTAGTTGCCCGCTTGGAAGACGGTGAATTCTTCTGGCGTGAAGACCAAAAATTGGTCATTTCAGATCTTGTTGAAAAATTGAACCATGTGACCTTCCACGAAAAGATTGGTTCCCTTCGTGAACACATGATTCGTACGGGGCAGCTTGCCATTCTCTTGGCAGAAAAAGCTGGTTTGTCAGTGGATGAAACAGTTGACCTAGCTCGTGCAGCAGCCATTTACAAGTTTGACTTGTTGACAGGTATGGTTGGTGAGTTTGATGAACTCCAAGGTATTATGGGTGAGAAATATGCCCTTCTTGCTGGGGAAACTCCAGCAGTTGCGGCTGCCATTCGTGAACACTATTTGCCTACATCAGCCGAAGGAGAACTTCCAGAGAGCAAGGTTGGAGCCATTCTAGCCATTGCAGACAAATTGGATACGATTTTGAGTTTCTTCACAGTAGGCTTGATTCCTTCAGGTTCTAATGACCCTTATGCCCTTCGCCGTGCGACTCAAGGTGTAGTTCGTATCTTGGATGCTTTTGGTTGGCACATTGCTATGGATGAGTTGATTGATAGCCTTTATACTTTGAAATTTGACAGCTTGACTTATGAAAATAAAGCAGAAGTCATGGACTTTATCAAGGCTCGTGTTGATAAGATGATGGGTTCTACTCCAAAAGACATTAAGGAAGCAGTTCTCGCAGGTTCAAACTTTGTTGTGGCGGATATGCTAGAAACAGCAAGTTCTCTTGTCGAAGCAAGCAAGAAAGAAGACTTCAAACCATCTGTTGAATCCCTCTCACGTGCTTTCAACTTGGCTGAAAAAGCCGAAGGAACTGATACTGTTAATCCTGCTCTCTTTGAGAATGAAGAAGAGAAAGCCTTGGCGGAAGCAGTAGAATCACTTGTTTTATCAGGTACTGCAAGTCAGCAATTAGAACAACTCTTTGCACTTAGCCCAATTATTGATGCTTTCTTTGAAAATACCATGGTAATGGCCGAAGATCAGACTGTCCGACAAAATCGCTTGGCTATCTTGTCGCAATTAACCAAGAAAGCCGCTAAACTTGCACGTTTTAACCAAATTAATACTAAATAAAATTTGATAAACGGACTTTGACTTATCACAAAGGAGAGAAACATGGATCCGAAAAAAATCGCTCGTATCAACGAGCTTGCTAAAAAGAAAAAAACAGAAGGCTTAACTTCTGCTGAAAAAGTGGAACAAGCTAAACTTCGTGAGGAGTACATCGAAGGCTATCGTCGTTCTGTTCGTCACCACATTGAAGGAATTAAAATTGTGGACGAGGAAGGAAATGACGTCACACCAGAAAAGCTACGCCAAGTACAACGTGAAAAAGGTTTGCACGGCCGTAGTTTAGATGATCCAAACTCATAAAATGAAAGGGGGCTGTAGATGATTTACAAGCCCTTTTTCTGTTGTAATAAAAGAAGGAGCCAAGTGGCTCCTTTTTGGTTTCTTAGTTGCTTGCGCCAGAAGTAGCGTCAGCGTCACCACCGTGGCCTCCAGCATCCCCTGAATCAGAAGCGCCAGAAGTAGCATCGGCGTCTCCATGACCTCCAGCTGCAGGAGCAAATGGTCCGCTACCACCCACCAAACGTTGACCAGTTTCTTTTAGGTACCAGTCAAGCCATGGTTGGAAGTTAAAGACGATTTCATTGATACCAGCGTATGATCCATCAGGATAGTACATTGCTTGGTAGTTGTGGGTGTTGATGACACCTGCAGGAGAACCTGGAACAATCGTACGAACGTATTCTTGGTTTCCGTTGCGAAGTGTTCCGATAACCCACTCTACGTTCTTCATACGTGCTGGTGGGAGGGATCCATGAACAGTCGACATACGGCTACCTGATTGAGGTGGTACACGTTTAGCGAACATAGTGTCTGGATCTTGGTGAGCGTTGTTGTAGTAGAGGAATTGGTTGTTGTCGTCAGCGTATGTCAATTCAAATGGCATAGCTTTCAAGAACATATCAATTTGGTTAACTGTAAGGATACCGTGGTCCAGTTTGACATAGGTATCACCAGAAACAGCTCCAGTGATTGCTGCAACTTTTTCTACCCATTCTGGATCGTCAGGATCAACTTCAGTAATGGTTGTAGCAATTGGTTTTCCACAATCCAAGTCTTCTGGTTCGATTGGTTTTGGTTTTTTCAATTTCGAAACGACTCCTACGTATTTTACAAAGTTATCTAAGCAAGTTTCAAGGAATTTAACAGTTCCTTCGTTAGTGATATTTCCGTTGTTATCAAAAGCTTCCTTAGCTTTACCAAGAAGGAATTCGTTACCTGGAAGCGTGTAGGCATTGACACCTGGAGCATCAAGGATTTTACGAAGGTGAACTTGGGCACGTGATGTTCCTTGGTCATAGTATGATGCACCCACAATCATAACAGGCTTGTTTTCAAATGGATGAACTTCGTATGAAAGCCATTCAAGTACAGATTTGAGAGAAGCTGAGATAGTGTGGTTGTGCTCAGGAGTAGCGATAATGACACCATCAGCACGTGTAATCTTGTTATACAAGAAACGCAATTGGAAGCTTTCGTCCCATTTTTCGTCTTGGTTAAACATTGGAACTTCGTCAATTTCAAGAACTTCTAATTCAAATTTGAATTTGAAATTGCGACGGATAAATTCCAAGAGTTTGCGGTTATATGATTGATCGTAGTTTGATCCAACAAGTCCAACAAATTTCATTCTTTCGGTCTCCTATCTTACAAATTTTCCCAGTCAAATTCTTCTGCATCTTTGCGAAGCAATTCTTGTGCATTACGCAATTTTTCAGTAATTTTCACAAAGATACGGAAGTCATCAAAGATGGCATCCAATTTCTTGATGACGTCAAGGTCAACCAAGTCACCACTTGGGTTAAATGCTTGAAGAGAGTGTGAGAGCAAGAATTCATCTGGAAGAACATTTGCCTTGATTTCAGGAGCATTCAAGATTTGACGAAGTTGTAATTGGGCACGAGATGAACCAAGTGTACCATAGGAAGCACCAGTGATCATGATTGGTTTGTTCAAAAGTGGGTAGATACCGTAAGATAGCCAAGCGAGAGCGCTCATCAAAACTGCAGGGATAGAGTGGTCGTACTCAGGAGTACCGATAATCACACCATCAGATGCTTCGATTTTGGCTGCAATTTCAAGAATTTCAGCAGGAAGAAGTTTATCTGCTGGTTTGTTGAAAACAGGGATGTCCTTGATTTCAACGAGTTCAATTTCAGCTTTATCCGCAAAGTGTTTTTGCATGTATTGGAGCAATTGGCGGTTTGTAGAACGTTTAGAGTTCGTTCCAACAATGGCAATAAGTTTTAGCATGAGATTTCCTTTCTCTTTTTACATAATACAATTTTGAAGGCCTGAAGAACAAGCAAGGCGTCCCTCTTTGTCGATGAGGATGGCTTCAATCCCATCTATACTTTCGACTTGCCAGAGGATAGAAGCGCTTCGTTCTCCGAAAAGGCGTGTTGTCCATATCTCACCATCAACGGATTTATCAGAGACAATCGTTAGGCTAGCAAGAACGGTTTCGACAGGAAAGCCTGTCTCACTATCAAAGATATGGTGATAGTCTTTTCCATCTACTGTCAGGTGGCGTTCATAAATACCTGAAGTGACAACGGATTTGTTAGAAGCAGGGATAGTTAGGAGATGATTGCCACGCGGATTTCGCGGATCTTGAATACCAATCTGCCAGGCATTCCCTTCTTTGGCTTGGTTATTCCCGATAGTGAGGATATTTCCTCCGAGATTGATCAAGGCAGAGGTGACACCGTGCTCTTTCAAATACTGGGCAACCTTATCTGCACTATAGCCCTTGGCTAAACAACCTAAATCAAGCTTCATTCCTTTCTTCTCTAAAAAAACAGTAGAGTTAGTCGGATCCAACTTGATAAAATGTGGGTCAACTAGAGGCAAGACGGCTTCGATTTCGTTTAGCTCTGGGAGCCGTGCATCTGCAAAGCCGATTCGCCAGGTTTGAATCAAGGGGCCAATACTGATATTGAGGTGGCTAGATGGAGCTAGACTATGTTCTAATCCAAGAGCAATCAGTTCAAATAGGTCAGGATGGACCTTAACAGGCGCGATTCCAGCCTGGTAGTTGATTTCCATCAGTTCGGATTCTTGACTGTTGGCGTTGAAGCGGTATTCGAGCTCTTTGAGCAAGTCAAAAGCACCTTGAAGCAGGGTTTCTGCCTGCTCATCTACTAATGAAATAGTGATAGTTGTTCCCATCAGCCGTTCAGAACGAGAACGAAGAGGCAAGCTACCAACTCCTTTCTTCTTGTAGGAAATCATTCAAGATAAGTTAGATTAATAGAAAATTTAACCCCTTACATTTTCTTTCCATGTATCTAGCATACCATAAAGTCAGCGTTTTCACAAATAAATTTTAACAAAAGTCAAGAAATATGCTTAAAAATTGGAAGGAAATGAAACAAACAATATAATAAAGAATAATTTTTTCTGAAAAAAAGAGAATTCCAAGCAAATACCTTGTAAACGCTAACAGTAAATGATATACTAGGAGGGTAAATTAAATTTTAAAGGTGGAATTATTCTATGAGTAAAATCGTTGTAGTTGGTGCTAACCACGCTGGTACAGCATGTATCAACACTATGTTGGACAACTTTGGACATGAAAATGAAATCGTTGTATTTGATCAAAACTCAAATATTTCATTCCTTGGTTGTGGAATGGCGCTTTGGATCGGGGAACAAATTGATGGAGCAGAAGGCTTGTTCTACTCTGATAAAGAAAAATTGGAAGCAAAAGGTGCTAAAGTGTACATGAACTCACCTGTTCTTTCAATCGACTATGACAATAAAGTTGTGACTGCAGAGGTTGAAGGTCAAGAACATAAAGAATCTTACGACAAATTGATCTTTGCTACTGGTTCAACTCCAATCTTGCCTCCAATCGAAGGTGTTGAAATTGTTAAGGGCAACCGCGAATTTAAAGCAACACTTGAAAATGTTCAATTTGTTAAATTGTACCAAAACGCTGAAGAAGTTATCAACAAACTTGCTGACAAGAGCAAACACCTTGAGCGCATCGCTGTTGTTGGTGGTGGTTATATCGGTGTTGAACTGGCTGAAGCTTTCGAACGTCTTGGCAAAGAAGTGGTGCTTGTTGATATCGTAGATACTGTTTTGAACGGCTACTACGACAAAGACTTCACTCAATTGATGGCGAAAAACTTGGAAGACCACAACATCCGCTTGGCTCTTGGTCAAACAGTTAAAGCAATCCAAGGTGATGGTAAAGTTGAACGCTTGGTAACAGACAAAGAAACATTTGATGTGGATATGGTGGTTCTTGCTGTTGGTTTCCGTCCCAATACAGCTCTTGCTGACGGTAAGATTGAACTCTTCCGCAACGGTGCCTACCTTGTAGACAAGAAACAAGAAACATCTATCCCAGGTGTATACGCTGTTGGTGACTGTGCGACTGTTTATGACAATGCTCGTAAAGACACTAGCTACATCGCTCTTGCATCTAACGCTGTACGTACTGGTATCGTTGGTGCTTACAATGCTTGTGGACATGAATTGGAAGGAATCGGTGTGCAAGGATCAAACGGTATTTCAATCTATGGTCTTCACATGGTTTCAACTGGTTTGACTCTTGAAAAAGCAAAAGCAGCAGGTTACAATGCAACTGAAACAGGCTTTAACGATCTTCAAAAACCAGAATTTATGAAGCATGATAACCACGAAGTTGCGATTAAGATTGTTTTTGATAAAGACAGCCGTGAAATTCTAGGTGCGCAAATGGTGTCTCGTGATTCTGCAATCAGCATGGGAATCCATATGTTCTCACTTGCTATCCAAGAGCATGTGACAATTGACAAGTTGGCTTTGACAGACTTATTCTTCTTGCCACACTTCAACAAGCCATACAACTACATTACAATGGCTGCACTTACAGCTGAAAAATAGAAATGGATGAACTATCTGGCCTTAACTGAAGGTCAGGTAGTTTTTTTTGTCAATCTGTACCCAGACAAATATTATTTTTCTATCTTGTACTTCACTCTGTTCTGACTTAAAATGAAATGGTAGCTACCAATACAAATGATGAGGAAAAAGAAATGACTGAAAATCGTTATGAACTAAATAAAAACTTGGCACAGATGCTCAAAGGTGGGGTTATCATGGACGTTCAGAACCCTGAACAGGCTCGTATCGCAGAGGCTGCTGGTGCGGCAGCTGTTATGGCCTTGGAGCGAATTCCAGCTGATATTCGTGCAGCTGGAGGAGTTTCCCGTATGAGCGATCCAAAGATGATTAAGGAAATCCAAAAAGCGGTCAGTATTCCAGTGATGGCCAAGGTTAGAATCGGGCATTTTGTTGAAGCTCAGATTTTAGAGGCTATTGAGATTGACTATATCGATGAGAGTGAAGTGCTGTCTCCAGCTGATGACCGTTTCCATGTGGACAAGAAAGAATTCCAAGTTCCTTTTGTCTGTGGTGCTAAGGATTTGGGTGAAGCCTTGCGTCGTATCGCTGAAGGAGCTTCTATGATTCGGACAAAAGGAGAACCGGGTACAGGAGATATCGTCCAAGCTGTTCGACATATGCGTATGATGAATCAAGAAATTCGACGGATTCAAAACCTACGCGAAGATGAACTCTATGTGGCTGCAAAGGACTTGCAAGTTCCTGTTAAATTGGTCCAATACGTCCACGAACATGGAAAATTACCAGTTGTCAACTTTGCAGCCGGAGGTGTTGCAACACCAGCAGATGCTGCTCTGATGATGCAATTGGGGGCAGAGGGCGTCTTTGTCGGTTCAGGTATTTTTAAGTCAGGAGATCCTGTTAAACGAGCAAGTGCTATTGTCAAGGCCGTAACCAACTACCAAAATCCTCAAATTCTGGCTCAAATCTCTGAAGACCTAGGGGAAGCCATGGTTGGTATTAATGAGAATGAAATCCAAATTCTTATGGCAGAGCGAGGAAAATAGATGAAAATCGGAATACTAGCCTTGCAAGGCGCCTTTGCAGAACATGCAAAAGTGCTAGAAAAGTTAGGTGTTGTTAGTGTCGAAATCAGAAATTTAGATGATTTTCAACACCATCAGAGTGACTTGTCCGGTTTGATATTACCTGGCGGTGAGTCTACAGCTATGGGCAAGCTCTTGCGTGACCAGCAGATGCTGCTTCCCCTAAGAGAAGCTATTCTCAATGTCTTACCAGTCTTTGGAACTTGTGCGGGCTTAATCTTGCTGGCTAAGGAAATCACTTCTCAGGAAGAAAGTCATCTTGGAACTATGGACATAGTAGTTGAGCGCAATGCCTATGGGCGCCAACTAGGAAGTTTTTATACAGAAGCAGAATGTAAGGGAGTTGGTCAGATTCCGATGACCTTTATCCGTGGTCCGATTATCAGCAGTCTTGGAGAGGGTGTAGAAATTCTAGCAACTGTAGACGATCAAATCGTTGCAGCTCAAGAACAGAACATGCTGGTAACCTCTTTTCATCCAGAATTGACAGATGATGTTCGCTTGCACCAGTATTTTATCAATATGTGTAAAGAAAAAAGTTGAGAAAAGATTCTCAACTTTTTTACATGAAATAAACAATAGCAATGTACTGGAGTGCAGATGCTGCTAGGATAAAGAGATGCCAAATCATGTGGAAATAGGGTTTTTTCTTAGCGTAAAATCCAGCTCCAACTGTATAACAGAGTCCGCCAGTTACCATGAGACTCCAGAAAATTGGCGTCGTTTGACTGATAATGGCAGGAATGATAGCCAGAACCAACCAGCCCATAATCAGGTAAAGGGCAAGGCTGAATTTCTCATTGACCTTTTTAGCAAAAATTTTATAGAGGATGCCAAAGATGGTCGTTCCCCACTGAATGGCAATGATCAGATAGCCAAACCAGTTATTCATCAAGGTCAAGACGACCGGCGTATAAGAGCCTGCGATAGCCACATAAATCATAGAATGGTCGATGATTCGTAAGACGTATTTGTGGGTCGAACCATAGGCCATAGAGTGGTAAATGGTTGACGAGAGGAACATGAGAAAGAGACTGATAACAAAGATAGAAACGCCAAAAGATGACAAAAATCCGTGTGCTTCATAACTATAGGTGGATGAAATAGGGAGCAAGATGAGCATGATAACGGCACCGACAGCATGTGTCACGCTATTGGCAATCTCCTCTCCAAAACTGAGTTTTTTACTGAGTTTTAGACTGGTATTCATTGGATTTCCTCCTCTTCTTTGATAAGGATTAAGTCTAGAGTTTGATGATAGAGTTTAACCGTTTGACAGCTGGTTTGGATAATAGGATTTTCTGGATCAATCCCATGGTTCATGTAGTCCACAAAAGCGTCGTAGAGCTGGTCTGAGCTTGCTTGAGTTTGCAGAGTATTGAGGGTCTGAGCGATTTCTTGGATCGAAAAGACAGACTTGAGAGTGGTGATGGCAATCAAACGGGCAATCTGTTTGCGTTGGTATTTTTTCTTGTCTGGCTTTGTCAGGTAACCATGTTTGACATAGTTATTGACCATGGATGCTGTTAGCCCCTTGTCTTTATCTGGAGAGATAGGGGCACAGACTTGATTGACATAAAGCAAAACCTGATCCAGATAGAGGTCAATGTTTGGAATGTCTTCCCATTTTGGGTAGGAAAAGTTAGAATTCATTTCCAACTCCTTTTTATCTAGTTTAGATAACTAGATTATAAAATAATAAAAAACAAAAGTCAAGTTTCAACTGCTTGTAGAAAGCTTTAAATTATGCTATGATGAGAGAAACTAGTTAGAAATGAGGGGAAAAGATGGAGATTCGTTTAGCTTTTCCAAACGAAGTAGATGCGATTATGCAGGTGATGGAGGATGCCAAAAAGTGCTTAGCTGAGTCTGGTAGCGACCAGTGGCAAAATGGCTATCCAAATGCCGACATCATTATTGATGATATCATCTCTGGTCAAGCTTATGTGGCCTTGGAAGAAGGAGAACTGCTAGCCTATGCTGCTGTGACCAAGTGCCCAGAGGAACCCTATGAAGCTATTTATGAAGGAAGTTGGCAGGGGGGAGAATCAGAATATCTGGTCTTTCACCGTATCGCTGTGGCAGCAGATGTCCAAGGACAAGGTGTTGCTCAGACTTTCCTAGAAGGCTTGATTGAAGGTTTTGATTATCTAGATTTTCGTTCAGATACGCATGCAGAAAACAAGGCCATGCAGCATATTTTTGAAAAGCTAGGATTCCAGCAGGTCGGAAAAGTTCCAGTTGATGGGGAACGCTTGGCCTATCAGAAATTAAAAAAATGAAGCAGAATAAGTACGCAAAGATGCTCTACCCGTCGCCAATTGGAACCTTATCCTTAGTTGCTGACAAGCAATATCTATATGGCATTTGGGTACAGAACCAAACTCATTTTGAGAGGGGACTAGGGGATGAAACGATAGAAGAAGTTGGTAGTCATCCTGTATTAGAGCAAGTTATTTCCTATTTAGATACTTACTTTGATGGATGTGCTCAAGATTTGTCTTCCTTACCTCTGGCTCCCATTGGAACGGATTTTGAAAAGCGGGTCTGGGCTTACTTACAGGCCATTCCTTATGGTCAAACAGTAACTTACGGACAAATAGCTCAAGACTTGCAAGTGGCTTCTGCCCAAGCGATTGGTGGAGCAGTGGGACGTAATCCTTGGTCCATCCTCGTACCCTGTCATCGTGTGCTGGGATCAGGCAATCGCTTGACAGGCTATGCATCTGGAGTCGAAAAGAAAGCTTGGCTCTTGCAACATGAAGGTGCAGCATTTCAAGAAAATAAAAAATAGAAAGAAAAGAAGATGCTAGAATTTATCGAATACCCAAAATGTTCAACTTGTAAGAAAGCCAAAAATGAACTAGACCAACTCGGACTTGACTACCAAGACGTCCATATTGTAGAAGAAACACCAAGTGAAGAAGTGATTTTGAATTGGTTGGAAACTTCTGGTTTTGAAGTGAAACAATTTTTCAATACCAGCGGGATTAAATACCGTGAACTGGGTTTGAAGGATAAGGTGGGAAGCTTGTCAAAACAAGAAGCAGCTAAGCTTCTGGCTAGTGATGGCATGTTGTTAAAACGTCCAATTTTGGTGGAGAATGGTGCTGTTAAACAAATCGGCTATAGAAAAAGCTATGAGGACTTAGGTTTGAGATAGTTTTTATCTATCTCCTTGATAGGTAAAATATATAGCCTCCCTGTTTTAAAGTGTGATAAACTAGAAGATAGACAAAGTCTGATTAGCCCGTAGCAAATAATTTGCTTGCGAGCAGAAGTATGATAGAATGAATCATTATCAGGAGAGGATGTTTTTATGACTGTTACAACATTTTTAGCATCAGATTGGTACCAAAGTTTGATGCAGCTGATTCCAGACGGTAAGCTCTTTAGCTTGCGTTCGGTTTTTGATGGGATTCCAAGGATTGTCCAACAACTGCCTACAACCTTGATGTTGACTCTTGGAGGTGCGATTTTTGGTTTGGTCCTGGCTTTGATTTTTGCCATTGTTAAGATCAATCGTGTTAAGATATTGTATCCCTTGCAGGCTTTTTTTGTCAGCTTTTTAAAAGGTACCCCAATCCTAGTTCAACTCATGTTGACCTACTACGGAATTCCTTTGGCACTGAAAGCTATCAACCAACAATGGGGAACTGGTTTGAATATCAATGCGATTCCAGCGGCACTTTTTGCGATTGTGGCCTTTGCCTTTAATGAGGCGGCTTATGCCAGTGAAACCATTCGTGCAGCCATCCTTTCTGTCAATCCAGGTGAGATTGAGGCAGCACGCAGTCTTGGTATGACACGAGCGCAAGTTTATCGTCGTGTGATTATTCCAAATGCAGCGGTGGTAGCAACACCGACCTTGATTAACTCCCTTATCGGTTTGACCAAGGGAACTTCACTAGCCTTTAGTGCGGGTGTTGTGGAAGTCTTTGCCCAAGCTCAGATTTTAGGTGGAGCAGATTATCGTTACTTTGAACGTTTCATCTCCGTTGCCCTTGTTTATTGGGTAGTCAATATTGGAATTGAAAGCCTCGGCCGTTTCATTGAGAGAAGAATGGCTATCTCAGCGCCGGATGCGGTATCTACAGATGTGAAAGGAGACCTTCGTTAATGATTAAGATTTCGAATTTAAGCAAATCCTTTTCAGGACAGACAGTCTTGAATCATCTGAACTTGGAGATCCAAAAGGGAGAAGTAGTGGCCTTGATTGGTTCATCTGGAGCAGGGAAATCAACCTTTCTTCGTAGTTTGAACTACCTTGAAACTCCAGATAGTGGAACGATTCAGATTGACAATTTTAAAGTTGATTTTTCTCAGATTAGTCAAGAGGAGATTCTAACCCTTCGTCGCAAGTTGTCCATGGTTTTCCAACAGTTTAATTTGTTTGAACGCCGAACAGCCCTTGACAATGTTAAGGAAGGTTTGGTTGTTGTTAAGAAACTATCGGACGAGGAAGCAACAAAAATTGCCAAGGAAGAGTTGGCTAAGGTCGGTCTTTCTGACCGGGAGCAACATTACCCTCGCCATTTATCAGGTGGACAGAAGCAACGGGTTGCCCTAGCGCGTGCCCTCGCTATGAAACCAGACGTCTTGCTCTTGGACGAGCCAACTTCAGCCCTTGACCCAGAATTGGTCGGAGAAGTGGAAAAGTCTATTGCAGACGCCGCCAAGTCTGGTCAGACCATGATCTTGGTTAGTCACGATATGTCTTTTGTGGCTCAAGTGGCAGACAAGGTTTTATTCCTAGATAAAGGGAAAATCATCGAGTCTGGCACACCGGATGAAATCATCAATTATCCGAAAGAAGAACGGACAAAAGAATTCTTCGCTAGTTACAAACGGACTTATATTTGATATAATAGAAAAAGGAAAACTCAGTTAGTTGGACTAGCTGAGTTTACTCTTTAAAAAAGATAGAAACGAGAGAGATCATGCTGCTGCAACTATTTTCTTTGTATTTCGAGAGTTTGATCTTAACGACCATTCTCGTCGTGATTTTTTTAGGGATTTGGATTGGATTGCGAGCTATGTCTGGTGTGGACAAGACAGCCAAGGCTCGTCAAGCCCATCTCTATGATATGATTATGATTGGAGTTTTGGTAGTTCCGGTGTTATCCTTTGCCGTTATGAGTTTGCTCTTGGTTTTCAAGGCATAATCCTTGCGTGACTAGCAAGAATAAGTTAGAATAAAGACAGTTACAACAAGAAAGAAGGAATCGAAATGTACGATACGATTATTATCGGTGCTGGACCTGCGGGAATGACAGCTGCCTTATATGCTGCTCGAAGCAATCTGAAAGTGGCTTTGATTGAAGGTGGTCTGCCAGGTGGGCAAATGAACAACACATCTGATATCGAAAACTATCCTGGATATGCCAATATTAGTGGACCTGAATTGGCAGAGAAGATGTTTGAACCTCTTGAAAATCTTGGAGTAGAACACCTTTATGGATTTGTTGAAAAGATTGAAGATCATGCTGATTATAAGAAGGTCATCACTGATGACCAAGTTTATGAAACCCGTACTGTCATCGTGGCAACTGGGTCTAAACACCGTCTTTTGGGTGTTCCTGGAGAAGAAGAACTAAATAGCCGAGGTGTTTCTTACTGTGCGGTCTGTGATGGAGCTTTCTTCCGTGACCAAGACTTGCTCGTAGTCGGTGGTGGAGATTCTGCGGTAGAAGAAGCTCTTTTCTTGACTCGCTTTGCCAAATCTGTCACGATTGTTCACCGTCGAGATGAACTTCGTGCTCAAAATGTTTTACAAGACCGTGCCTTTGCAAATGAGAAAGTCAACTTTATCTGGAATTCTGTAGTCAAGGAAATCAAAGGTGAAAACCGAGTAGAGTCAGTTGTATTTGAAAATGTGAAAACTGGTCAAGTGACAGAGCAAGCCTTTGGAGGTGTCTTTATCTATGTTGGACTAGACCCTGTTAGTGATTTTGTTAAGGATTTGAATATTCAAGATCAGTCAGGCTGGATTGTAACAGATAATCACATGAAGACTGCCGTTGATGGTATCTTTGCGGTTGGGGATGTTCGTCAGAAAGACCTTCGCCAAGTGACAACAGCAGTTGGTGATGGGGCTATCGCTGGGCAAGAAGCCTACAAGTTTATTACCGAACATAGTTAATCATAAAAAAGTTTCCAATCAGGTTGATTGGAAACTTTTTATAGCCGGTTTCGGAAAACTTCGTACATGAGAATGGCTGCAGCAACACTGGCATTAAGGCTTTGAACATGTCCATTCATGGGAATGGTAATCATCTCATCAACCTGCTTTTTGATGTTGCTCGAGATGCCTTTTCCTTCATTTCCAATGATGAGGGCGATTTTCCCTTTTGTATTCCATTTGTGGCAAGGAGTACCGTTCATATCCGTTCCAAAGGTCCAGAAACCTTCATCCTTGAGTTTATCTAAGGTTTGACTAAGATTGGTTACTCGGGCAATCGGTACGTGCTCAATGGCACCTGTGGCCGTTTTGGCAACGACAGGAGTAACTCCGACAGCACGGTGCTTGGGAATGATGACACCTGAAACATTGGTCGCATCAGCAGTTCTCAAGATAGAACCCAGATTATGGGGATCAGTTAACCCATCCAGAATCAATAGCAAAGGATTTTCTTCTTGCCGCGTTTTGGCAAGGATTTGATCGAGCTCGCTATAGGCAAATTCAGATACTCTAAGGACAAATCCTTGATGGACGGCACCTTCGGTCATTTCAGAGAGGGATTTTTTTGAGGTCCAAGAGATGGACACCTTTTTCTCAGCAGCCAGTTCCTTGACTTTCTCAACATTCTTCCCCCTTAAATCTTCTTGGAGGTAGAGTTTGTTTCCGGTGTTTGCAAGCAGGGCTTCAGTAACGGCATGGACGCCATAGACAATATCATTTGTTTTCATGCCTCTATTATAACACAAAACCCCGTTTTGCAACGGGATTTTCTTTATTCAAGGATGAGGAGTCCTTCTTTGACAGCAAATGGGTCTTTTTCATTGATACGATCGTAAAACATGATTCCGTTTAGATGATCAATTTCATGCTGAACAACGATAGAGTTGTAGCCTTTGAGTTTGATACGGTGTTTTTCGCCGTCCTTGTCAAAGTAATCAACAGTGACACGGGCATGGCGGACAACATAGCCTGGCACGTTACGGTCAACAGATAGGCAACCTTCTCCTTCGCCAAGAGCAGCGTCCTGAACAGAGTGGGATACGATTTTTGGATTGTACATAATGGCTTGCAAATCGTAGGCTTCCTGTGGAGTTTCGCCTTCTTCTACAATATTTGGGACCAAGACGGCAATAACGCGTTTTGAGATATCGAGTTGGGGAGCGGCCAATCCAACCCCACCGCGGAGCCCCATCTTTTCAGCCATAACAGGATCTTGGGAATGTTTGAGGAATTGCATCATCTTTTCACCAAGGATGATTTCCTGGTCAGACAGTGGGAAAGTGACATCATCAGCAACTGCGCGTAGAGTTGGATTCCCCTCGCGGATAATATCGTTCATATCAATTAAATGAGCAGCTTTTGTAATACGTTCTATAGCAGACATTTTCTCTCCTTTCATTACCTCTACATGATAACACAAAATAGGCGAGAAAGAAAGTCGCAGAAGTTTCTAAAAAATAATATAATAAACGATATTCCCCTTTTGTCTGTGGTATAATAAAAGAAAAGACTTGCAGTAAAAGCAAGGGGGGATAAAGATGGAAAAGCGACAAGATCGACGGCCTCATGGTCCTATTTTTGGATTGTTGAAGAGTAGTATTGGTTTCCTTCGGAACTATAAATCTTGGACAAATGCCCAGTTTATTATTGTGTTATTGCTTGCAGTTGCCTTGTCCATGGGATTGAACTTGCTGGTTCGAACAGTACAAGGCAGCAAGGGAACAAGCCCTAACAGTCAGACTACGACGTCTAGCCAGTCCAAAGAAAATGAATCTGGTGAAACGACGGCGCGTATCATGGCAAATGGTGACCTCCTCTACCATATCCCTATCTACCGAACAGCTCTTAAAGAAGATGGAACTTATGATTTCCATGAAAATTTTGAGTATGTAAAACCCTGGCTCAAACAAGCTGATTTGGTGATTGGTGATTTTGAAGGAACGGTGAACAAAGACCACTACTTGGCAGGTTACCCTCTCTTTAATGCACCTGGAGAAGTCATGGATGCGATCAAAGATGCAGGCTATCAAGTTCTAGACTTGGCTCACAATCACATCTTGGATTCTCAGATAGAGGGAGTGGTTTCAACGGCTCAAGCTATTGAAAAGGCTGGAATGACACCCATCGGAGTCTACACACATGAATCCCGTGACCAAGCCCCTATAGTTATCAAGGAGGTCAATGGTATCAAGGTAGCTCTCTTGGCCTATTCCTACGGTTTTAATGGCATTGAGCAGTATATCTCTCAAGAGGACTATAATCGCTATCTTTCTGATTTGAATGAAGATAAGATGAAGGCAGAAATCGAGCGTGCAGAGAAGGAGGCGGATATTACTGTCATCATGCCTCAGATGGGAATTGAGTACCAGCTAGAACCAACGGAGGAACAGAAAACACTGTACCACAAGATGATTGACTGGGGAGCTGATATTATCTTTGGAGGGCATCCTCACGTCGTTGAACCTGCTGAAACAGTTGAAAAAGATGGTGACAAAAAACTGATCATCTACTCCATGGGAAATTTCCTCTCAAACCAGCGCATTGAAACCATGCAAGATGAGGAAAATGCCAAGTGGACGGAGCGCGGTGTTCTCATGGATGTGACCATTAAGAAAAAAGATGGCAAGACTAGGATTGAAACGGCCAAAGCGCATCCTACTTGGGTCAATCGAACACCCAAAGGGACTTACTCTCCAGAAGGTTATCCGCTCTTCCTCTATCAGACCTATATCCTAGAGGACTTCATCGAGGGAGGCAGTCACCGTGACAAGTTGGACGAGGCGACCAAGGAACGAATTGACACGGCCTATAAAGAAATGAATGAGCATGTAGGGTTGAAGTGGTAGGTACTCGCCCTAAAGGAGACAAGATGACGATTAAATTGATTGCAACGGATATGGATGGAACTTTGCTGGATCCAAGAGGGCAACTGGACTTGCCACGTTTAGAAAAGATTTTAGACCAATTAGATGAACGAGGTATCCGTTTTGTCATTGCGACAGGGAATGAAGTTCACCGTATGAGGCAATTACTGGAGCACTTGGCGAGTAGAGTAGTTCTAGTCGTTGCCAATGGGGCACGTATTTTTGAAAACAATGAACTGATTCAAGCGCAGATTTGGGATGATGCTATGGTTGACAAGGCTCTCCTTCATTTTAAAGGGAGGGAGTGTCGAGATCAGTTTGTCGTTACCAGTATGAATGGGAGTTTTGTCAAGGAAGGAACGGTTTTTACAGACCTGGAAAAATTTATGACTCCAGAGATGATTGAAAAACTTTACCAAAGGACAAATTTTGTGGATGAGCTAAACTCAGACCTCTTTGGAGGAGTTCTAAAGATGAGCATGGTCGTTGGTGAAGAACGTTCTAGTTCAGTTTTGCAGGAAATCAATGACCTTTTTGATGGTTGTGTAAGGGCTGTTTCTAGCGGTTATGGCTGTATTGATATCCTGCAAGCTGGTGTTCACAAGGCTTGGGGATTGGAAGGATTACTCAAGCGCTGGGATTTGACATCAGAACAAATTATGGCTTTTGGTGATAGTGAAAACGATGTCGAAATGTTAGAGCTGGCTGGAATTGCCTATGCTATGGAAAATGCTGATGATGAGGTCAAGGCAGTTGCGACTGCCCTAGCACCAGCTAACAGCCAGGCGGGCGTCTATCAAGTTCTAGAGAATTGGTTAGAGAAAGAGGGATAGGGTGGCAGTACAGTTATTAGAGAATTGGCTCCTAAAAGAGCAGGCAAAGATTCAAACCAAGTATCGTGAATTGAATCAAGTATCTGTTCTAGAGCCAGATATCATCTTTATTGGTGATTCGATTGTGGAATATTACCCTCTTCAAGAGTTGTTTGGGACGGCCAAGACGATTGTCAATCGTGGCATCCGAGGCTACCAGACGAGACTTTTATTAGAGAATCTAGATGCCCATCTGTATGGTGATGCTGTCGATCAAATTGTTCTCCTAATTGGGACAAATGATATCGGAAAAGATGTTTCTATGAATGAAGCTTTGGAAAATCTTGAAGGTGTGATCCAATCGATTGCTCGAGAATATCCGCTGTCACAAATAAAGCTTGTTTCTATTCTGCCAGTCAATAAAGGAAAAGAATACAAGCAGACAGTTTATATTCGTACCAATGAAAAGATTAGGGAGTGGAATCAAGCCTATGAGGCTCTGGCATCTGCCTATATGCAGGTAGATTTTGTGCCTGTTTATGATAGTTTGACAGATTCAGAAGGACAGCTTCAATCAGCCTATACAACGGATGGTCTCCATCTAAGTGTAGCCGGTTATCAAGCCTTATCGGAAGCCTTAAAAGGGTATCTTTTCTAAAGAGGTGGCTTGATTTTGCATTTTTTATGAAGATAGGTTATAATGGTTCTATCGTCTTTTGGGGTCGTTACGGATTCGACAGGCATTATGAGGCATATTTTGCAACCCGTGTGGCGACGTAAACGCTCAGTTAAATATAACTGCAAAAAATAACACTTCTTACGCTCTAGCTGCCTAAAAACCAGCAGGCGTGACCTGATTTGGATTGCTCGTGTTCAATGACAGGTCTTATGATTAGCGAGATACGATTAAGCCTTGTCTAGTGGTTTGATAAGAGATTAATAGACTCGCAGTTCCTAGGCTTGAGTTATGTGTCGAGGAGCTGTTAAAACAATACATAACCTATGGTTGTAGACAAATATGTTGGCAGGTGTTTGGACGTGGGTTCGACTCCCACCGGCTCCATTATTCTTTTGCATTTCTTGGTAAAACGTTGTTAAATCAACGTTTTTTGTTTTTGCCTTTTGTATTCTTTTGTAAAAAAAGAATACAAAAAAAGATACAACAGATGTCGTATCCTAGAAATTGTTTTGGTTTTTCTACGGAAGACATGGGATTCGAACCCACGCACGCTGTTACACGCCTACCGCGTTTCCAACACGGCCTCTTAAGCCTCTTGAGTAATCTTCCAATGCTTACTAAAATAGTCTACCATAAAGCGCTTCATCTTGCAATAAAAATTCCAGAATTGGCAAAAATGATAGTTTTTGAAAGAAAATGATAAAAAATGCTTGACTTTGGTAGAAAATGTGCTAGAATGAATAGTGTAAACGATAACAGGAGGTGATTTGGTGTTAAAAACTGAGCGGAAGCAACTGATTTTAGAGGAGTTAAATCAACATCATGTAGTTTCCCTAGAAAAATTGGTTAGTCTATTAGAAACATCAGAATCAACGGTACGAAGAGATTTGGATGAGTTGGAGACAGAAAACAAGCTTCGCCGTGTACATGGTGGAGCCGAATTACCTCACTCCTTGCAGGAAGAAGAAACCATCCAAGAAAAATCTGTCAAAAACCTTCAAGAGAAGAAATTGCTTGCTCAGAAAGCAGCCTCTCTTATCAAGGAAAAAGATGTTATCTTTATCGATGCTGGAACGACAACTGCCTTTTTAATCAAGGAATTGGTTAATAAGAATATTACCGTTGTGACCAACTCCATTCACCATGCGGTTCAGTTGGTTGAAAAACAGATTCCAACTGTCATGGTTGGAGGAAGTGTCAAGATGGCAACAGATGCATGTATCGGCGGTGTTGCTCTTAACCAAATCAATCAATTGCACTTTGACCGTGCCTTTATCGGGATGAATGGTGTCGACGATGGTTATTATACGACTCCTGATATGGAGGAGGGAGCCGTTAAGCGTGCTATTTTAGAGAATGCCAAACAAACCTATGTCTTAGTCGATTCGTCAAAGATTGGTCAAACTTGCTTTGCCAAGGTAGCACCACTTAAACGCGCCATTGTCATCACAAGTCAAGGGCATGAGCTCTTGCAGGCTATTAAGAAGAAAACGGAGGTAATAGAAGTATGATTTATACAGTCACACTCAATCCATCCATAGACTATATCGTTCGCTTGGACCAAGTTCAAGTCGGCAGTGTCAATCGTATGGACAGTGATGATAAGTTTGCTGGTGGGAAAGGAATCAATGTCAGTCGTGTCTTGAAACGCTTGGATATTCCCAATACAGCGACGGGATTTATCGGAGGCTTTACTGGTAAATTTATCACAGATACATTGGCAGAGGAAGAAATCGATACACGTTTTGTCCAAGTAGCAGAAGATACTCGTATCAATGTTAAAATCAAAGCAGACCAAGAAACAGAAATCAACGGAACGGGTCCAAATGTGGAACCAGCTCAGCTAGAAGAATTGAAAGCTATTTTATCTAGTCTGACAGCAGATGATACGGTTGTGTTTGCGGGTTCGAGTGCTAAGAACCTAGGCAATGTTATCTACAAAGATTTGATTGCCTTGACACGCCAGACTGGTGCACAAGTGGTTTGCGACTTTGAAGGACAGACCTTGATTGATAGTTTGGACTACCATCCACTTTTGGTCAAGCCAAACAATCACGAACTTGGAGCTATCTTTGGAGTGAAACTCGAAAGTTTAGATGAAATCGAGAAATATGCTCGAGAATTGCTGACTAAAGGTGCTCAAAACGTCATTATCTCTATGGCAGGTGATGGTGCTCTTCTTGTCACATCTGAGGGAGCTTACTTCGCCAAACCTATCAAGGGAATTGTGAAAAATTCAGTCGGAGCTGGCGATTCTATGGTTGCCGGATTTACAGGTGAGTTTGTCAAATCAAAAGATGCGGTAGAAGCCTTCAAATGGGGAGTGGCTTGCGGAACAGCAACTACCTTCTCGGATGACTTGGCAACAGCGGAATTTATTAAAGAAACATATGAAAAAGTTGAGGTAGAAAAACGATGAAAATTCAAGACTTATTGAGAAAAGATGTCATGTTGCTGGATTTGCAGGCAACTGAAAAAACAGCAGCTATTGAAGAGATGATTCATAGCTTGGTAGATCACGGTTATGTGACGGATTTTGAAACCTTTAAAGAAGGAATCTTAGCGCGTGAAGCTCTCACTTCCACTGGTTTGGGTGACGGAATTGCTATGCCTCACAGCAAAAACTCTGCTGTCAAAGAAGCAACGGTTCTCTTTGCTAAGTCAAACAAGGGTGTTGACTATGAGAGTTTGGATGGGCAACCAACAGACCTCTTCTTCATGATTGCTGCTCCAGAAGGTGCAAATGATACTCACTTGGCTGCCTTGGCAGAATTATCTCAATACTTGATGAAAGACGGTTTTGCAGACAAACTTCGTCAAGTAACATCAGCTGACCAAGTCATCGAACTTTTTGACCAAGCTTCAGAAAAAGCTGAGGAGCCTGTTCAAGCACCTGCCAATGAATCTGGCGACTTTATCGTAGCTGTTACGGCTTGTACGACAGGTATTGCCCACACTTACATGGCCCAAGAGGCCCTTCAAAAAGTGGCTATTGAAATGGGTGTTGGGATTAAGGTTGAAACCAACGGTGCCAGCGGTGTTGGGAACCAACTAACATCAGAGGACATCCGCAAGGCTAAAGCCGTTATCATCGCAGCAGATAAGGCAGTAGAAATGGATCGTTTCGATGGCAAACCATTGGTTAATCGTCCAGTTGCAGACGGTATCCGTAAGACAGAAGAATTGATCAACTTGGCTCTTTCTGGGGATGCTGAAGTTTACCATGCTGCTAATGGAGCAAAAGCTGCAACAGCATCTAAGGAAAAACAAAGCCTTGGTGGTGCCTTCTACAAACACTTGATGAGTGGTGTATCTCAAATGTTGCCATTCGTTATCGGTGGTGGTATCATGATTGCCCTCGCCTTCTTAATCGACGGAGCTTTTGGTGTGCCACAAGATAGCCTTGGCAATCTCGGATCCTACCATGAGCTAGCTTCCATGTTCATGAAAATTGGTGGCGCGGCTTTTGGCTTGATGCTTCCGGTTTTTGCAGGATACGTAGCCTACTCTATCGCTGAAAAACCAGGTTTGGTAGCTGGTTTTGTGGCTGGTGCTATTGCAAAAGAAGGTTTTGCTTTTGGTAAAATTCCTTATGCCGCAGGTGGTGAAGCAACTTCAACTCTTGCAGGTGTATCATCTGGTTTCCTAGGTGCCCTTGTTGGTGGATTTATCGCAGGTGCCTTGGTTCTTGCTATCAAGAAATATGTTAAAGTACCTCGTTCACTTGAAGGTGCTAAATCAATCCTTCTCTTGCCACTTCTTGGAACAATCTTGACAGGATTTGTTATGTTGGCTGTTAACATTCCAATGGCAGCAATCAACACTGCCATGAATGACTTCCTAGGCGGTCTTGGAGGAGGTTCAGCTGTCCTTCTTGGTATCGTTCTTGGAGGCATGATGGCTGTTGACATGGGTGGACCAGTCAACAAAGCTGCTTATGTCTTTGGTACAGGTACGCTTGCAGCGACTGTTTCTTCAGGTGGTTCTGTAGCCATGGCAGCAGTTATGGCTGGAGGAATGGTTCCACCACTTGCAATCTTTGTCGCAACTCTTCTTTTCAAAGATAAATTCACTAAGGAAGAGCGCAACTCTGGTTTGACAAACATCATCATGGGCTTGTCATTTATCACTGAGGGAGCGATTCCGTTTGGTGCAGCCGACCCAGCTCGTGCTATTCCAAGCTTCATCCTTGGTTCTGCGGTGGCAGGCGGACTCGTTGGTCTTGCTGGTATCAAACTCATGGCACCACACGGAGGAATCTTCGTCATCGCCCTTACTTCAAATGCCCTTCTTTACCTAGTCTTTGTCTTGATTGGAGCAATCGTAAGTGGTGTGGTTTATGGTTACCTACGCAAACCACAAGCATAAAAAAGTATCAAAATAGAAAGATTGTACCCTTTGGTGCAATCTTTTTCTCTGTTCGAAATGACTGTGAAATATGTTATAATAGAAGAATGGCAAACAAGAATACTACAAAAACAAGACGGAGACCGTCTAAAGCAGAACTTGAAAGAAAACAGGCTATTCAGAGGATGTTGATTTCCTTAGGGATCGCCTTGTTATTGATTATTGCAGCCCTCAAACTCGGTGCAGCAGGTGTCACACTTTACAATCTCATTCGATTGGTGGTTGGAAGTTTGGCCTACGTGGCTATAGGTGCCCTTCTCATTTATCTTTTTCTATTTAAATGGATACGCAAGCAGGAGGGGGTTCTGTCAGGATTTCTCTGTATCTTCGCTGGCTTGCTCTTGATTTTTGAGGCCTACTTGGTATGGAAATATGGCTTGGAGCAGTCAGTTCTAAAAGGGACCCTGTCTCAAGTTATGACGGATCTGACTGGTATGCGGGTGACTAGCTTCGCTGGTGGAGGCCTGCTTGGTGTTGGACTTTATATCCCCATTGCCTTTCTTTTCTCAAATATCGGGTCGTACTTTATTGGAGTTCTCTTGATTCTAGTCGGGGCACTCTTGGTTAGTCCTTGGTCTATTTATGATGTTGCAACCTTTATTGGAGCTCGGTTCAGATCCTTCATGGAAAAACAGGAACAGAGAAAACAAGAACGCTTCATCAAGAGAGAAGAAGAGAAGGCTCGTCAAGAAGCTGAAGAAGCAGCAAGAATCAAGAGAGAACAAGAAGAACAGGATGCATTACCGCTTCCTCCTGTAGATCCTGAAACGGGAGAAATCTTATCAGAGGTACCAGACTACGATTTCCCACCAATTCCTGAGGAAGAATGGATCGAACCGGAGATTATCCTCCCTCAAACTGATTTTGACGTTCCAGATATGGAGGAAGATTTTGAGGATGAAGAGGTACAGGTTGATTTTTCTGCCAAGGAAGCCCTCGAATACAAGCTACCAAGCTTGCAACTCTTTGCGCCAGATAAACCCAAAGATCAGTCCAAGGAAAAGAAGATTGTTCGAGAAAATATCAAAATTCTAGAAGAAACCTTTGCTAGCTTTGGTATCAAGGTGACGGTGGAACGGGCTGAAATTGGGCCATCAGTTACCAAGTATGAAGTCAAGCCAGCAGTTGGTGTACGGGTTAACCGTATTTCCAATCTGGCAGACGACTTAGCGCTTGCTCTGGCGGCCAAAGATGTTCGGATTGAGGCTCCAATCCCTGGTAAATCCTTAGTCGGAATTGAGGTTCCTAACTCTGAAATTGCGACCGTTTCCTTCCGTGAACTCTGGGAACAGTCTCAGACTAAACCAGAAAATCTCCTCGAAATTCCTCTAGGGAAGGCGGTTAATGGAACGGCTCGCACCTTTGACCTTTCCAAGATGCCCCACCTACTCGTTGCAGGTTCGACGGGATCAGGGAAGTCAGTCGCAGTTAATGGTATTATCGCTAGCATTCTTATGAAAGCAAGACCAGATCAGGTCAAGTTTATGATGGTGGATCCAAAGATGGTTGAGTTGTCTGTTTACAATGACATTCCTCACCTCTTGATTCCAGTTGTGACCAATCCACGCAAGGCCAGCAAGGCCCTGCAAAAAGTTGTGGATGAGATGGAAAACCGTTATGAACTCTTTGCTAAGGTTGGTGTGCGAAATATCGCTGGTTACAATGCTAAGGTCGAGGAATATAATAGCCAATCTGAGTACAAACAAGTACCGCTGCCTTTGATTGTTGTCATTGTAGATGAGTTGGCAGACCTTATGATGGTGGCCAGCAAGGAAGTGGAAGATGCCATCATTCGTCTTGGGCAGAAGGCGCGTGCTGCAGGGATTCACATGATTCTCGCAACGCAACGTCCATCGGTTGATGTCATCTCTGGTCTCATCAAAGCAAATGTCCCCTCTCGTGTGGCTTTTGCAGTTTCATCAGGTACAGATTCACGAACCATCTTGGATGAGAATGGAGCAGAAAAACTGCTTGGTCGAGGAGATATGCTCTTTAAACCAATTGATGAAAATCATCCAGTCCGTCTGCAAGGGTCCTTTATCTCGGATGATGATGTTGAACGTATCGTAAACTTCATCAAGGCTCAGGCAGATGCGGACTACGATGACAGCTTTGACCCAGGAGACGTCCCTGAAAATGATGGAGATTTCTCTGACGGCGAAGCTGGTGGCGATCCGCTTTTTGAAGAAGCTAAGGCTTTGGTTATCGAAACCCAGAAAGCCAGCGCTTCGATGATTCAGCGTCGTTTGTCGGTTGGATTTAACCGTGCGACCCGCCTGATGGAAGAACTCGAACTGGCAGGTGTCATCGGTCCAGCTGAAGGAACCAAACCGCGAAAAGTATTGCAACGATAAAAAAATAGCTTCTTTCCAAATTTGGAAAGAAGTTATTTTTGTGCTTACTGGTTCGTTTTAGTTTCAGAACTCGTCGTATTTGACTGTGTTCCGTTATCGCTTGTTTCTTTATTTGTAGCTGGTGTAGAAGAGTCCTGAGTTGTTGTTTTTTGTTCTTCTTTTTTCTCCTCTTTCTTGTTGGATTGAGAAGTTTCTTCTTGCGGGGTATTTTCTTTAGTAGAAGTGTTGTCCTTGTTAGGAGTAGTATTTTCCTGAGGGGATTCCTTTTGAATTTCCTTGACAACAGTTGTTTGGGTTGTTGTCGGTTCTTTTTTGTTGTTTTTGTTATTATCCATGGCGTTCATGATGGTGATACTAGCGGTGATTAGGCCTAGGATACTACCGATGGTAGCAATCGTTTTTTGAAAGACAGTGAATCCCTTTTTGATGTGTTCTGTTTTTGGTTTTGAAGTTCTACGATAGTTAGACATGATACTCTCCTTTAATTATGATTTATTATACCTCATTTCTTTAAAAAAATCTTAAAAAAAGAGAAACTTCGCTTTCTTGTCGTAAGCTTCGTTTCATGATAAAATAGAAGGAGTGATTTTAGAAAGCGTGAGAAAACATGATCTACTTTGATAATTCGGCAACGACCAAGCCTTATCCTGAAGCACTTGAGACCTATATGCAGGTCGCTTCAAAAATTGTAGGAAATCCATCCAGTCTCCATCGTTTGGGAGATCAGGCAACACGAATTTTAGATGCTTCCCGGCAGCAAATTGCAGATTTGATTGGCAAGAAGAGTGATGAAATATTCTTTACCTCCGGTGGAACAGAAGGAGATAACTGGGTCATCAAGGGTGTGGCCTTTGAAAAAGCTCAGTTTGGCAAGCACATCATTGTATCAGCTATTGAGCATCCAGCAGTCAAGGAGTCAGCCCTCTGGCTGAAAAGTCAAGGTTTTGAGGTGGATTTTGCTCCGGTTGATGAGAAAGGATTTGTGGATGTTGAGGCTATAGGAGCTTTGATACGACCTGATACGACCCTCGTCTCCATCATGGCAGTTAACAACGAAATTGGCTCTATCCAGCCTATTGAGGCCATCTCAGAACTGTTGGCAGACAAACCAACCATTTCCTTCCACGTTGATGCAGTTCAGGCACTCGCTAAGATTCCGACTGAAAAATATCTGACAGATCGAGTGGATTTTGCGACCTTCTCGAGTCATAAGTTTCACGGTGTTCGAGGTGTTGGCTTTGTCTATATCAAGTCTGGCAAGAAGATTACGCCTCTTTTGACTGGTGGTGGTCAGGAGCGCGATTATCGTTCGACAACTGAAAATGTGGCAGGAATTGCCGCAACAGCCAAAGCTCTCCGTTTATCTATGGAAAAGTTAGATATCTTTGCTAGTAAGACAGGACAGATGAGATCAGTCATTCGCCAAGCGCTTTTGGACTATCCAGATATTCTTATCTTTTCAGATGAGGAAGACTTCGCCTCCCATATCCTGACTTTTGGGATTAAGGGTGTTCGTGGTGAAGTCATCGTTCACGCATTTGAAGACTATGACATTTTCATCTCCACAACCTCTGCTTGTTCATCCAAGGCTGGAAAACCTGCGGGAACCTTGATTGCTATGGGAGTGGACAAAGATAAGGCCCAGTCAGCTGTTCGCCTAAGCCTAGACCTTGAAAATGATATGAGTCAGGTTGAGCAGTTCTTGACCAAACTAAAATTAATTTACAATCAAACTAGAAAAGTAAGATAGGAGCATTCATGCAGTATTCAGAAATTATGATTCGCTACGGAGAGTTGTCAACCAAGGGTAAAAATCGTATGCGTTTCATCAATAAACTTCGTAATAATATTTCAGATGTTTTGTCCATCTATCCCCAAGTTAAGGTAACCGCTGATCGCGACCGTGCCCACGTTTACCTCAATGGAGCTGACTACACAGCAGTGGCAGAATCTCTCAAACAAGTCTTCGGAATTCAAAATTTTTCTCCAGTATATAAGGTTGAAAAGTCAGTTGTAAGGCTTAAGGCTGCTGTTCAAGAGATTATGCAGGACATCTACAAGGAAGGCATGACCTTTAAAATCTCTAGTAAGCGTAGCGATCACAACTTTGAACTCGACAGTCGTGAACTCAACCAAACGCTTGGTGGAGCTGTTTTCGACGTAATCCCAACTATTCAAGCTCAAATGAAAAATCCTGATATCACTCTTCAGGTGGAGATTCGTGAGAAGGCGGCCTATCTTTCCTATGAAACTATTCGGGGAGCAGGTGGTTTGCCAGTGGGTACCTCTGGTAAGGGGATGCTCATGTTGTCAGGAGGGATTGACTCACCTGTAGCAGGTTATCTAGCTCTTAAACGTGGAGTGGATATCGAGGCCGTTCACTTTGCCAGCCCACCATACACTAGCCCTGGAGCTCTCAAGAAGGCCCAAGATTTGACCCGTAAATTGACCAAGTTTGGTGGCAATATCCAGTTTATCGAAGTTCCTTTCACAGAGATTCAAGAAGAAATCAAGGCAAAGGCGCCAGAAGCCTATCTCATGACCTTGACGCGTCGCTTTATGATGCGCATTACTGACCGTATCCGTGAGGTGAGAAAGGGTCTGGTCATCATCAATGGTGAAAGTCTAGGTCAAGTAGCGAGCCAGACCTTGGAAAGTATGCAGGCTATCAACGCTGTGACCAATACTCCCATCATCCGCCCTGTGGTTACTATGGACAAGTTGGAAATCATTGACATCGCTCAGGAAATTGATACCTTTGAAATTTCTATCCAGCCGTTTGAAGACTGCTGTACTATTTTTGCACCTGACCGTCCTAAGACCAATCCTAAGATAGAGAATGCAGAGCAGTATGAAAAACGCATGGATGTTGAAGGTTTGGTTGAGCGAGCGGTGGCTGGAATTATGCTTACTAAGATAACTCCTCAGGCTGAAAAAGATGTTGTCGATGAGTTAATTGACAACTTCCTCTAATCAGAAAATCCAGAAGAATTTAGAATGTTAAGTGAGAAAAGTTAGTTATTTATCCTTAAAATGGACAATTACTGACTTTTTTTCTATTTTTATGGTATAATAAGATAAAATTTTGAATATAGAGAGTTTTCTGACAATGAATCATTCCTACTTTTATTTAAAAATGAAAGAACACAAACTTAAGGTGCCTTATACTGGAAAAGAGCGTCGTGTGCGTGTTCTTCTTCCTAAGGATTATGAGAAAGATACAGACCGTTTTTACCCCGTTGTTTACTTTCATGACGGGCAAAATGTCTTTTACAGCAAGGAGTCTTTCATTGGTCATTCATGGAAGATTATTCCGGCTATTAAGCGGAATCCTGACATCAGTCGCATGATTGTTGTAGCCATTGACAATGATGGTTTGGGGCGGATGCATGAGTACGCAGCTTGGAAGTTTCAAGAATCTCCTATTCCGGGCCAGCAGTTTGGCGGTAAGGGTGTGGAGTATGCCGAATTTGTCATGGAGGTGGTTAAGCCCTTTATCGATGAGACCTACCGTACCAAAGCTGATCGCCAGCATACGGCTATGATTGGTTCGTCTCTAGGAGGTAATATTACCCAGTTTATCGGACTGGAATACCAAGACCGAATTGGTTGTCTAGGTGTCTTTTCATCTGCCAACTGGCTCCACCAAGAAGCCTTTAACCGCTATATCGAGCGCAAGAAATTGTCGCCTGATCAGCGCATTTTCATTTATGTAGGAACAGAAGAAGCAGACGATACGGACAAGACCTTGATGGCTGGCAATATCAAGCAAGCCTATATCGACTCATCGCTTCGCTATTACCATGATTTGATTGCAGGTGGAGTAGGCTTGGATAATCTTGTCTTAAAAGTTCAGTCTGGTGCCATCCATAGTGAGATTCCATGGTCGGAGAATTTACCAGACTGTCTCCGATTTTTTGCAGAGAAATGGTAAGTTAAGAAAGGAGAAAGCCAATGCATATTGAAAACCTCAGCCACTGGAGTGGCAATCTTAATCGTGAAATGTACCTCAACCGTTATGGACATGCTGGGATTCCAGTTGTTGTTTTTGCTTCATCTGGTGGCAGTCACAATGAATACTATGATTTTGGCATGATTGATGCCTGTGCTTCCTTTATCGAGGAAGGGCGTGTCCAGTTCTTCACTCTATCCAGTGTGGACAGTGAGAGCTGGTTGGCTACTTGGAAAAATGGTCATGACCAGGCAGAGATGCATCGTGCCTACGAACGCTACGTGATTGAGGAGGCGATTCCTTTTATCAAGCATAAGACAGGTTGGTTTGATGGCATGATGACGACAGGTTGCTCAATGGGTGCCTACCATGCACTCAACTTTTTCCTCCAGCATCCAGATGTCTTTACCAAGGTGATTGCTCTCAGCGGTGTTTACGACGCGCGTTTCTTTGTCGGCGATTACTACAATGATGATGATGCTATTTACCAAAATTCGCCAGTAGATTATATCTGGAATCAGAATGACGGCTGGTTTATCGATCGTTACCGTCAGGCGGAGATTGTCGTTTGTACGGGACTTGGTGCCTGGGAACAAGACGGTCTACCATCTTTCTACAAGCTCAAAGAAGCCTTTGACCAGAAACAAATTCCAGCCTGGTTTGCTGAATGGGGACACGATGTCGCCCACGACTGGGAATGGTGGCGTAAACAAATGCCTTATTTTCTTGGACACCTGTATCTATAAAAGGAGTTGCCTATGAATTACCTTGTTATTTCTCCCTACTATCCGCAAAACTTCCAACAGTTTACAATCGAGCTAGCTAATAAAGGCATCACAGTCTTGGGAATTGGTCAGGAGCCTTACGAACAACTAGATGAACCTTTGCGCAATAGCTTGACCGAGTATTTCCGTGTGGACAATCTTGAGAACATAGACGAAGTCAAACGTGCAGTAGCCTTCCTTTTCTACAAGCATGGTCCAATCGACCGCATCGAGTCCCACAATGAATACTGGCTTGAGCTAGACGCAGCCCTTCGTGAGCAATTTAATGTCTTTGGTGCCAAACCAGAGGATCTCAAAAAGACCAAGTTTAAGTCTGAAATGAAGAAACTTTTCAAAAAAGCAGGTGTCCCTGTGGTACCTGGAGCTGTTATACAGACAGAAGCAGATGTGGATAAAGCTGTGAAAGAAATCGGTCTACCAATGATTGCCAAACCTGATAACGGAGTGGGAGCAGCAGCAACCTTTAAGCTTGAGACAGAAGACGATATCAGTCACTTCAAGCAAGAATGGGACCATTCAACCGTGTATTTCTTTGAAAAATTTGTCACTTCTAGCGAAATCTGTACCTTTGACGGGCTTGTGGACAAGGATGGCAATATCGTCTTTTCAACGACTTTTGACTATGCCCATACACCACTTGATCTCATGATTTATAAGATGGACAATTCCTACTATGTGCTCAAGGATATGGATCCTAAACTGCGCAAGTATGGTGAGGCCATAGTCAAGGAATTTGGAATGAAAGAGCGCTTTTTCCATATCGAATTCTTCCGTGATGGGGACGACTACATTGCCATTGAGTACAATAACCGTCCTGCAGGTGGTTTTACCATTGATGTTTACAATTATGCCCACTCTTTTGACCTCTACCGAGGTTATGCGGCTATTGTCGCGGGTGAAGAGTTCCCTACATCAGAGTTTGAGCTCCAGTATTGTTTGGCTACATCACGTCGTGCCAATGCTAACTATGTTTATTCAGAAGAGGACTTGCTTGCCAAATACAGCCAGCAATTCAAGGTCAAAAAAATCATGCCAGCAGCCTTTGCAGAGCTACAAGGGGATTACCTTTATATGCTGACTACTCCGAGTCGCCAAGAGATGGAGCAGATGATTGCAGACTTTGGTCAGCGTCAAGAGTAACGAAAAGGATGAAGGGAGTTTGACTTCTTTTGTCCTTTTCTTAAAGATAAGTTAAATAAAGCGTTTTCCATAGATTCTTTTAGAAAATCTGTTGCTAAAAGGTCTAAAAATTGATAGAATAAGGATTGTCTAAAAAAATTAAGGAGAATCTATCAAATGGATTTTACATGGGCTATTAAATATGCCACTGAATTTTTGGGAACTGCCATTTTGATCATTCTTGGTAATGGTGCAGTTGCTAACGTTGAACTTAAAGGTACGAAAGGTCACCAAAGTGGCTGGCTCGTTATCGCGGTTGGTTATGGTATGGGGGTTATGATCCCAGCCTTGATGTTCGGTAATGTATCTGGTAACCACATCAACCCAGCCTTCACACTTGGACTTGCTGTTAGCGGACTTTTCCCTTGGGAACAAGTGCCATATTACATCCTTGCGCAAGTTTTAGGAGCGATTTTTGGTCAAGCTATGGTTGTGGCAACTCACCGTCCTTACTACTTGAAAACAGAGAATTCTAATAACATTTTAGGTACTTTCTCAACGATTTCAAGTGTTGATCACGGTACAAAAGAATCACGTTTCGCAGCAAGTGTAAATGGTTTTATCAATGAGTTTGTCGGTTCGTTTATTTTGTTCTTTGCAGCCCTAGGAATGACTAAAAACTTCTTCGGTGCTGAGGTTCTTCAATACATGAAACAAATGGCTACTCAAGCTGGTCAAACTGTTGACTTAAGTGAATTGGCAGTAAAAGCTCAAGTAGCACCACACACAGCTGCTGGTCTTTCAGTTGCTCACTTGGCACTTGGTTTCCTCGTGATGGCCTTGGTAACTTCACTCGGTGGACCTACTGGACCTGGTTTGAACCCAGCTCGTGACTTTGGACCACGTCTTCTTCACGAACTCCTTCCAAAATCAGTTCTTGGTCAACACAAGGGTGATTCAAAATGGTGGTATGCATGGGTTCCAGTTGTAGCACCAATCGCAGCTGGTATTGCAGCAGTAGCAGTCTTTAAACTACTTTACCTATAATAAAATGAAACTGGGGAACCCCAGTTTTTTTATCGGAAATTTTTGTAAAAAATTCTAGAATTTAAGTGGAATAGCTTGTAAAAAATCCTAAAATCCTTTAAAATAAAAGAGTTGGAGGAAGCTATGAATGCAAATCAAATGATACAAATTATTCCGACTTTGAAGGTCAATAACCGAAAATTAAATGAAAAATTTTACATTGAAACTCTTGGGATGAAGCCCTTATTAGAAGAATCTGCTTTCCTTTCACTTGGTGACCAAACAGGTGTTGAAAAGTTGATTCTTGAAGAGGCTCCCAGTATGCGTACTCGGAAAGTTGAAGGGCTTAAGAAACTAGCTAGACTCTTGATCAAAGTAGAAAATCCTTCAGAAATAGAGGCTCTTCTTTATCAGATGGAGTCCCTTCCTCGCTTGTTTAAAGGAAGCTGTGGGTATGCTTTTGATATTGTTTCTCCTGAACAGGATGTGATTCTTGTTCATGCGGAAAATGATATAAGAGATTTGGTTCCACTGGAAACTGTTCCTGAATTTTCTTCAAATAAAAGTACAAAATACTTGAGTCAATTTGAGATTTCTATGGAGTTGCGTTTGCCTGAGGGGACGGAGAGTATACTCGATCCTGAAAAAGTTGGGACAGTTATCACCTTTACGGAAGGGCAAGGTCCAGATTTGACTGTTGAAAACAACGTCACTTGGGATTTATCTATGATAAAATTTTTAGTGAAGGATTTAGATTTAACCAGTCTTCGTCAGAAATTTGAAAAGACAGGCTACTTTGTTCCTAAGTCTGAAAAATTCTTCCTTGGTAAAGATACCAATAACATCGAATTGTGGTTTGAAGAAGCATGAAGTTGGAAAAAATTCAAAGAAAAATAGAAGATCAAATTGAGGCAGGGGTCTATCCCGGGGCCTCTTTTGCGTATTTTAAGGATGGTGAATGGAGAGAGTCTTATCTAGGATTGAGTGATCCAGAACGGGGCTTGAAGACAGAGGACGGGCTAGTCTATGACCTGGCCAGTGTGAGTAAGGTTGTGGGAGTAGGGACGGTTCTTACCTTCTTGTGGCAGCAGGGCATATTAGATATTGATCGACCGGTGACGAATTTTTTAGCTGAGTGTGATTACCCAGATATTACTATACGGCAACTTCTGACCCATGCTACAGACTTAGATCCCTTTATTCCCAATCGGGATCTCTTGACAGCTACTGAATTAAAAGAAGCCATGTTTTACCTCAACAGACGAAATCAGCCTGCCTTCCTCTATTCAGATGTTCACTTTTTACTCTTGGGCTTTCTTTTAGAAAAAATCTTTGAACAAGACTTGGATCAGATTATAGAAGAACAAGTTTTGAACCCATGGGGAATGACGGAAACCAAGTTTGGCCCCGTAGAGCATGCTGTACCAACAGTGAGAGGAGTGAAGGCCGGAATCATTCACGATCCCAAAGCTCGTCTATTAGGGAAACACACAGGAAGTGCTGGTTTGTTTTCGACTGTTAAGGATTTGCAGATCTTTCTGGAACATTACTTGAAAGATGATTTTGCTGAAAACTTGAGCCGAAATTACTCTCCCTTAGATGATAAGGAGCGTTCTCTAGCTTGGAATCTGGAGGGAACCTGGCTCGACCATACGGGCTATACAGGTACCTTCATCATGTGGAATCGAGAGAAACAGGAAGCCGCTATCTTTTTATCCAATCGAACGTATGAGAAGGATGAACGCGCTCAGTGGATAGTTGATCGAAATCAAGTCATGGATATGATTCGTAGGGAAGAGTAGGGAGAAAGCATGTCAAAAACCGTAAAAGGAACGTTATTCACAGTGGTTGCAGGGATTGCTTGGGGCTTGTCTGGAACTAGTGGCCAATACCTGATGGCGCACGGGATTTCCGCTCTAGTCTTGACCGATCTGCGACTTATCATTGCAGGATTGGCTCTGGTATTTTTAACCTATGCGACTGCAAAGGATAAACTCTTTGCTTTTTTAAAAGACAAAAAAAGTCTACTATCTCTGTTGCTATTTGCAGTGTTTGGACTTTTCTTAAACCAGTTTGCCTATCTTTCTGCCATTCAGGAAACCAATGCTGGAACGGCTACGGTTCTCCAGTATGTATGTCCTGTTGGAATATTGATTTATACTTGTATCAAGGACAAGGTGGCACCAACACTGGCTGAGATTGTTTCGATTGTTTTAGCAATCGGAGGGACTTTTCTTATCGCGACTCATGGGGAACTTGACCAGTTGTCTGTCACACCTGCTGGTCTTTTCTGGGGTCTCTTTTCTGCCTTGACCTATGCCCTCTATATCATCCTTCCTATCACTTTGATTAAGAAGTGGGGAAGTATGTTGGTGATTGGTGTGGGCATGGTTATTTCTGGAGTAGTGGCTATTCCCTTCACAGGAGTTTTGCAGGCCAGCATACCGACCAGTTTGGATTTTCTCTTTGCATTTGCTGGGATTATCATTATCGGAACTGTCTTCGCCTACACCGCTTTTCTAAAAGGAGCTAGTCTGATAGGACCAGTTAAGTCTAGTTTATTGGCTTCCATAGAGCCAATTTCAGCCATTTTCTTTGCCTTTCTGATTATGAAGGAACAATTCTACGCGATTGACTTTGTTGGTATGGCCATGATTTTACTTGCAGTAACCATTATTTCTTTGAAAGATTTGTTGATAGAAAACAAACGGAAGATTGAATGAGAAACTAGTTACTCGTAAAAAGTGGTTGGTTTGAATATCCTATCGAAATATTGATTAAGGATAAGGAATGGGAGTGGAATTTTATAGAATTTTAAGTTTCTTTTCTTACAATAAACCAATCTTTAACTGCTAGAAGGAGGAGATATGAAAATTTTACAAAGCATTCACCCGACTAAGCCCCTGCGCTACTTGAGATGGTTTGACATTTTGATTATCACAGTTCTAATGTTTGGCCTGTTTATCATTCGTTCAACGGAGCTCTTTTTAGCAAGTATGTTTCCGACAGGTTTGTCAACTACAATGGATACGGCAAGTAATACTGTCGGCGAAGGAGCAGCCTATTCGAGCAACTTCACCTTGCAAGTGATACTTCTGACCTTGGCCTTGCTTTACCTTTTGATTCGGAATTATGATTTCAAACAACTTCCTATTCGTTGGACCTGGTCCCTTCTCTTTTGGGTTCCTTTTATATTTGCTATTGTGGGATTGTTTGGAGACTTGGTGACGACACTAACTGGTGAATACAATTACTTAAATCCAGCTCTTTTTGTCCACATAGATCCCATGGAAGTTATACGGAAATTCCTAGCTCTTAGTCCGATGGCAATTGCCTATGCCTTGCTAAACGGCTTCTATGAAGAGTTTTTCTTTCTAGGGTTGTTGACCTCAGTGAAAGAAAAGCACAAGTGGCGGGTTTTGTTTTATTCTACCCTCATTCGGATTTCTTTTCACACTTATCAAGGATTGGTGTGGGCACTGGTTATTGGTGTAGTTTATGGTTTATTCTATTATTTTCTATACAAGTATAAGGTTAAAAGTCTTTTGCCATTTTTCTTCATACATGCTCTGGCAGACATGTTTGGTTCTAGCCTCATGTATCTCTTGATTGCGTGGGGAAGGTAAGAAATCAGAAAAATCCACTCAACTGAGTGGATTTTGTGTGTGTAGATGACTAGTCTTTATTTTCGTATGGTAAGATCAAGTTTAATATGATACCTGTCATAGCTGATAGGGCAGTACCTGAAAGGGTAACTGGTCCTACTTTGAGGATGGCTCCACCAAGTCCAAGAACCAACATAGCACTAGCAATGATGAGGTTACGCATTTGACTGAAGTCAACACGTTCCTTAATCAAAACTTTTAGACCGTTGCTGGCGATAACTCCGTAGAGAAGGATGGACATCCCACCAAGCACAGCATTTGGAATAGTTGAAATCAAGGCAGTGAATTTACCTAGGAAGCTAAGAGCAATGGCGATAAAGGCTGCGTTACGGATAACAGAGACAGAAGCGATACGAGTCATCCCGATAACCCCTGTATTTTCACCGTAAGTCGTATTAGCTGGTCCACCGAGGAAGGCAGATACAGATGTCGCGATACCGTCACCGAGAAGCGTACGGTGAAGTCCTGGTTCTTTTAGGAATTGACGGCCACAGATTTGGCTCAAAACTGTGTGGTCTCCGATGTGTTCAGAAATGGTTACAATAGCGATTGGCAAGATGGCGATTGTTTCAGGACCGAAGTACAAGTTGTACTCTTTAAAGGCTCCACCTGTACTAAATGGCAAGTAGAAACCAGGAATTTCAAACCAGTTGGCTTGAAGGACTGGGGTAAAGTCAACCAAACCAAGCATCATAGCGAAGATATACCCACCGATGATGGCAAAGAGGAAAGGAATGATACGAAGGAAACCTTTTCCTTTTGTATTGATAAAAGCGGCAATCAAGAACGTCACGACGGCTACAAGGGCGTTTTTCCAGTTTCCGTCTGCTACGAGTCCAGCATTCGTTACAGCAGAACCAGCAAGACCAAGACCGATAACGATAATCATAGGTCCGATAATGATTGGGGGCAAGAGTTTATCAATCCATTTCGTACCTGCAAAACGAACACTTGCTGCTACAAGGACATAGACCAAACCAGTCAAGATAACTCCAGTTTGAGCAGCAGAGACATCGCCTCCCATTTCTTTCATGGCTAGAGACATAGCTGTGATAAAGGCGAATGAAGAACCTAGATAAACTGGAACCTTAAAGCCAGTAGAAATCATGTAGATAAGTGTTCCAATACCGGATGCAAAGAGAGCAACCGATACGGGCATTCCCAAAATTAAGGGAACGAGAATGGTTGCACCAAACATGGCAAAAACGTGTTGGAAACTAAGGAGAATTCCTTTTCCAGCTGAAGGACGTTGGTCAACGTCTAGTAACAAATCAACAGTTGATTCTTGTTTCATATAAACCTCACTTTTGGGCATCAAAAAAGAGCCCATTATTTTACAGCAATAGGCTCTCAGAGTAAGACTTCTTTAAAATAGATTATTCCATTCTTAAAGAACTTCATATATATCCGCGTCTTCGTCACCTCACAGGATGACATTAAAAACCTTTGCTTGTGATAGTATAGCAGAAAAAAATGATTTTGTAAATCATTTTTACTCAACTTTAAACAAGGGCGCGCTATTGATAGGATTAAAGCGGGCGTTTGTTAGGCATGCCAGCCTTACGTGGATATTTGTTAGGCGTCTCCTTTTTCTTTTCTACCACAGTGATGTAGCGCGGATCTCCATTTGGCAGGGCATAGCTGAGATTGTCTTCTACTTTACTAAAAAGGAGGTTGAGGGCATTCTTAGCTTCTAGCAATTCCTCAGGAGCATTGCTGGCCTTGAGTGCCAATAGTTTTCCGCCGACTTTAAGATAAGGGATAGTCAATTCAGATAAGACCTGCATGCGAGCAACCGCGCGAGCCGTCACTATATCAAACTGGGTGCGGAAGTTCTTGTCTTGGGCAAAGTCTTCTGCACGACCATGGTAGAAGTGAACACCATCCAGCTCCAGCTCTTGAGCCAAAAGCTGAAGGAAGTTGATGCGCTTATTTAGCGAATCAATGATGGTCACATCTAACTGAGGGTAGAGAATTTTCATGGGCAGACTAGGAAATCCTGCCCCAGCCCCGATATCAAGAAGTTTGATAGTTTCATTTGAAATCATGCCTTGCAGGATGGGTGCAATCGAATCATAAAAATGTTTGAGATAAACTTCTTCCTTGTCTGTAATAGCCGTCAAATTAATCTTTTCATTCCACTCGACCAAGAGTTCAAAATACCGTTCAAATTGGTTCTTTTGCTGGTCAGAAAGTGGAATATTTTGCTCAGTTAGTAGGCTGTAAAATGTTTCTGGTTTCATAGTTTTTTCCTTCTCTAGTATCATCTTATTTTACCATATTCATTAAAATTTTGATATACTGGTATTAATCTAAAAGCAGAAAGGAATAAGATTATGACTTGGATTATTCTTGGAGTTTTGGCTCTGATTGTTATTTTTGTGATTGTTAGCTATAACGGTTTGGTTAAAAATCGTATGCAGACCAAGGAGGCTTGGAGTCAGATCGATGTTCAATTGAAGCGTCGTAATGATCTCCTCCCAAACTTGATTGAAACAGTCAAAGGCTATGCGAAATATGAAGGTTCTACTTTGGAAAAAGTAACAGAACTTCGTAGACAAGTAGCTACAGCAACTTCACCGGCAGAAGCTATGAAGGCCAGTGATGCTCTTACTCGCCAGATTTCTGGTATCTTTGCAGTAGCAGAGAATTACCCAGAGTTGAAGGCTAGTGCTAACTTTATCAAATTGCAAGAAGAGTTGACTAATACAGAAAATAAAATTTCATATTCTCGCCAACTCTACAACAGTGTTGTCAGCAACTACAATGTAAAACTTGAAAGCTTCCCAAGTAACATCATCGCAGGACTATTTGGCTTTAAAGCTGCAGACTTCCTTCAAACACCTGAAGAGGAAAAGGCAGTTCCGAAAGTCGATTTTAGCGGTTTAGGTGACTAAGATGTTGTTTGATCAAATTGCGAGCAATAAACGAAAAACCTGGATTTTGTTGCTGGTTTTCTTCCTACTCTTGGCCTTGGTTGGTTATGCGGTTGGCTATCTCTTCATGCGCTCAGGTCTTGGTGGCATGATTATTGCCTTGATTATCGGCCTTATCTACGCTCTGACCATGATCTTTCAATCAACAGAGATTGTCATGTCTATGAATGGGGCGCGTGAGGTTGATGAACAAACAGCACCAGACCTCTACCATGTAGTAGAAGATATGGCCATGGTCGCTCAGATTCCCATGCCGCGTGTTTTCATCATTGAGGATTCTTCTTTAAATGCCTTTGCAACAGGTTCAAATCCTCAGAATGCAGCAGTTGCAGCAACGTCGGGTCTTCTAGCTATCATGAATCGTGAGGAGTTAGAAGCTGTTATGGGCCATGAGGTCAGCCATATCCGAAACTACGATATTCGCATTTCGACCATTGCTGTTGCCCTTGCCAGTGCCATTACCCTTCTGTCTAGTATGGCAGGACGGATGATGTGGTGGGGTGGCGCTGGTCGCAGACGAAGTGACGACGATCGAGATGGAAATGGTTTGGAGATTATCATGCTTGTTGTCTCGCTCTTAGCCATTGTTCTAGCACCTCTCGCAGCAACCTTGGTGCAACTTGCCATTTCCCGTCAGAGGGAATTTCTGGCGGATGCATCCAGTGTGGAGCTGACTCGCAATCCTCAAGGGATGATCAATGCCTTGCGTAAGTTGGACAATAGCGAGCCGATGCATCACCATGTTGACGATGCCAGCAGCGCTCTTTATATCAATAATCCTAAGAAAGGTGGCGGGCTTCAAAAACTCTTTTATACCCACCCACCTATCTCAGAACGAATCGAACGTTTGAAACACATGTAAAAAAAATCCAGAGGTCGTCTCTGGATTTTTGCTTTTAGTATCTCGCTTTTAACTTGTTATCTCACCAAAAAATAGTATAATATATGTAATTCTATATTATTGAGGTGAATGATGTATAAGCGCTGGATGACGTTTTTCTTGATTTTGATTTTTATGCCAATTCATTTGAGTATAGCAGAGAAAATCATGCGAATAAATTCATTAACGCTATCCATCCTTTTTACCCTTGTTGAACTTGCAATATTTTTATATGTAGGAAAAAAGTATGACTTGTTTCACATTCGGAAAATCCGCCTAAAAGATATTCTTAAATGTTTTCTTTCATACGCCTTGCTTTTCCTCTTTTATATTTTGGTCAATTTTTTAGGCCCTACCCAATCAGACACAACTCAAGCTGTGCAAAGTTTATCACTTTCATGGTCTGTACTTTTTGTGGATCTCTGTGTTTTGGCACCTGTCACGGAAGAAATCTTTATGCGAGGTATGTTACAGGGGATAGTATTTAAGAATACATATTTTGGATTGTTTGCCACATCGCTTCTTTTTGCTTATCTTCATGGTCCCTATACTATTCCTAGCTTTATCAGCTATTTAGGTATGGGATTTGCATTTGGGGTAAGGTATAAGACTTCTGACAACCTATGGAATTCCATTCTTTTGCATGTCCTCAATAATCTGGTTGCATTTTGCTTTTTGTACATGAGATAATGCTACATTAGAATGCTTTGAGCTGTAAGATAGTAAAAAATGATTTCTAGCTTATACAATTTAAACAAAAGTCAGAGCATAATCTGTCACGTAAAAGACGCCAGCAGCGCTCTTTATATTAATGATCCCAAGAAAGGTGGGGGGCTACAAAAACTCTTTTATACCCACCCACCTATCTCAGAACGAATCGAACGCTTGAAACACATGTAAAAAAATCCGGAGAAATCACTCTGGATTTTTGCTATGTTCAACATTTATAAATCTTGTAAATCAACGACTTCCAAGCCATTTTCTGTCAAACGATAGATACTCGTACAGACCTCTTTTAAGAAGCGTCTGTCATGCGAAACAGTGATTAGACCGCCGGGATAGGAGGCAAATAGTTTTCTGATTTCGGGTTGAGAGGTGGGAGAAAAGTTTCGTGTGGGCTCATCCAGAAGAAGAAAGTTCGGTTTGCGCAACACTAAATCCAAAAGTAGGAGTTTACCTTGTTGCCCGCCAGATAGGGAGCGGATTTGGTGGTGCATCTCTGGATAGCTGAAATTGAGACTGGCTAGGAGAGATTGGATTTTCTGTAGTTCCTCTTTTTGTCCAGTTTGGCTGAGGTAGTCTACTGGAGATAAATCCAATTGCAGTTTTTTATGGTAATCTTGTGGCATAAAACCAAGCGAAATTTCTCTTTTGGCGCTGAGCAGTTGTTGCAACTTGGCTAGCAGAGTTGATTTCCCAATACCATTAGGCCCGATGATACCGATTTTATCTTGGCCACGGATATTTAGTTGAAGTCCTTGAACCAAAACGCGCTCACCAATGGACAAATTTTCTTTTTCCAGTTGGACTAAGACTTTAGAAGCCGCTAATGGTTGGATATCTGAGAAGAAGAGTTGGATTTGTTCTTCTTCAAGTGGCTTTTGGGTCATGGACTGAGCTTCCTTTTCAAAGCGTTTTTCTTGAGAGAGAACATTTTTCATCTTTTTAGCCAATAGGCGACCGGCAACATCATTTTTAGTGTTACGTAAGGCAGTTTCTACATTTTGCTTAACTCGGCGATGTTTTTCCATGGTTTTGTCATAGGCTCTCTGGTCGTTAGCAGCTTGCTGACTTTGTCTGGCAAAACTAGCCTTTCTCTGCTCACTATAGCGATCATAGTCTAAATGCTCGACTAGCGTTTCCGCTTCTTTCCGATGCTTGACCAGTCGCAAGTGGACAATAGTATCAGCCGTTTGAGAAAGAAAGTCTTCATCATGGGAAATGAAAATAACAGTTTGCCTAATCTTTCGAATCTGACCTTTTAGCCAATCAACCGTCTCAAGGTCTAGGTCATTTGAAGGTTCATCTAAAAATAGAATCTCAAAAGGTTTTGCTAACTCGTGAATGAGCTGAATTTTCAAAGCTTCGCCCCCTGATAGACTGCCAATTTCTTGGTCGCTAGCAAAACGGTCGCTATCAAAGTGCAACTCCTCAGCCAAACGATAAAGAATGCTGTAGTCCAAATCAGCAGAATCCAAAAAGAAGTAGTCGTGTAGAGTCCTATTTTTCAGGATTTCAGGGAATTTTTGAGGAATGTAGGCCAGTGATTGACAATCAGAATGGATATCGCCCTTGATAGTAAAATCAGGTAATGCTTCCCCCATTAAAGCTCGTAGTAAAGTCGATTTACCATTTCCTTCTTCTCCGATAATAGCAACCTTTTCCCCGTCTTGGATGGTCATGGTTAGGTCAGATACAAGGTCTCGTAAATCTTTGTTTTGCGTGATAGTTAGATGATTAATTTTTATCATATTGTTGCCCTTTCTAGAATGTCCATAGTGCATAACAAAAAGCTCTACTTTATCTAGTAGAGCCCAAAGTCACTGTCAAAACTCTATTATCCTCGTTGAAAAGTTCGTCAAACTAGCTTGGAGCTGCCTAACCCAACTCAAGAGGAGCATAGCTTTCTAGTTTTTTGATTTTCAATGAGAATAAAGTACCAGAAAATCCAGTACAAAAAGAGCACACAAAAAGAGACAAAAACAAGATCTACTAAATAAAGTTTCTTTATTTGATAGACTTAGTTGTTCATGTCTCCCTTACCTCCGAGTATTAGTACCTCTATCCTATACCTTTCAGGAAATTTTGTCAATAGAAAACAAGTAATTTCAAGCTCTAAAAACCAAAAACAGGTCCATAGAGAGTCAATACGTGTTTGACATGTTCGTAGTGGAACTTGTCATAGTTGCGCCAAGCGGTGCGTGCTTGATCATTCAGTTTTAGACTACCTAGTCCAATCAGAAGACTGGTACGTTGGTAAAATTTCTCAAGGTTGATTAAGATACTGTTGTCAATCTTTTCTGCTTTTTTAAGTTCCTTAAGAGTGGTGTTCAGCAGCTCTTGCAGTCGAAGATCATCGGCTGTTCCTTGTTTGCAGCTTTGGTAGCTTTTATTTAACTCGGAAAGGAGTTGGTAAGCTTCGTTAATCAGGGCTTTGTCTTCCATATGAGCATCCTCCTTGCTTGCCTATAGTATAGCACTAATCAGAAAATATGTCATAGTAAATATGTTAAAAAATTCGAATTTTAATTACAAAGTTTGGGAGGCTGACTTATAGCTTTTCATGGTATAATCAAGTGAGTAAATCTTTATGGAGGAAATATGAAGTTAAACATTCAAGAAATTCGTAAGCAGCCTGAAGGCCTACACTTTGAACAAACTTTGGACCTTGTCGCAGACTTGCGTACCCGTAATCAAGAAATTTTAGATGTTAAAGATATCCTAGCAGTGGGAAAGATCCAGTACGAAGACCGTATGTATTTCTTAGACTATCAGCTATCTTATACCATTGTCCTTGCTTCCAGCCGCAGTATGGAGCCAGTTGAGTTGGAGGAGTCTTATCCAGTGACAGAGGTCTTCATGGAAGGAGCAACCAACCAACTGGATCAAGAAGTTTTAGACGATGACTTGGTCTTGCCTATCGAAAATGGGGAAATCGACCTTGCTGAGAGCGTTTCCGATAATATCTTGCTAAACATTCCAATCAAGGTCTTAACAGCAGAAGAAGAAGCTGGTCAAGGTTTTGTGTCTGGAAATGACTGGCAAATCATGACTGAGGAAGAATACCAAGCCCAACAAGCAGTCAAGAAAGAAGAAAACAGTCCATTTGCTGGCTTGCAAGGACTATTTGACGGAGACGAATAATGGTCTTGTCAAAAAAACGAGCACGAAAGGTGCTAGAAGAAATCATTGCCCTCTTCCCAGACGCCAAACCCAGCCTTGATTTTACCAATCATTTTGAACTCCTGGTTGCGGTGATGTTGTCAGCTCAGACAACAGATGCTGCTGTCAACAAGGCTACACCAGGTCTCTTTGCAGCTTTTCCAACGCCTCAAGCCATGTCTGTCGCGACTGAAAGTGAAATTGCCTCACATATTTCCCGTCTAGGACTTTATCGCAATAAAGCTAAATTTCTTAAAAAATGTGCCCAGCAACTCTTGGAAGATTTTGACGGTCAAGTACCTCAAACTCGTGAGGAATTAGAAAGCCTAGCAGGTGTTGGACGCAAAACAGCCAACGTAGTCATGAGCGTGGGCTTTGGAATTCCAGCCTTTGCAGTGGATACCCATGTTGAACGTATCTGCAAGCACCATGATATCGTTAAAAAATCAGCTACGCCCTTTGAAGTAGAAAAACGTGTCATGGACATTCTGCCACCAGAGAAATGGTTGGCAGCCCATCAAGCCATGATTTACTTTGGACGGGCCATCTGTCATCCAAAAAATCCAGAATGCGATCACTATCCACAATTATATGATTTTAGTTCGTTATAAGATGAAAATTTTATGTTTTTTTCTTGCATTGCTCCTTTCTTTGTGATATAGTAATAACAATAAAATATTCCTTTAAACCTGTCCCGTGAGGCAGGCAAGGAGTCGGATCAATAGATAGCAGAAGTCTATACTCTTTACAGTAGGGCTGGCTTGGCTATACATTCTGAAGTCTCCTTGTTAAGGAGACTTTTCTTTTTGGAGGTTTGTCATGAGGACAAAAGAAGTTGTAGACGAATTGACCGTCAAACGAGCGATTACTCGGATTACCTACGAGATTATTGAGCGAAACAAAGATTTGAATAAAATCGTTTTGGCTGGTATTAAAACGCGAGGTGTTTTTATCGCTCGTCGTATCCAAGAACGCTTGGAACAGTTAGAAAATATCGCTGTTCCAGTGGTAGAACTAGATACTAAACCTTTCCGTGACGATGTCAAAAGTGGAGAAGATACCTCTGTAATCTCTGTTGATGTGACAGATCGGGAAGTCATCTTGGTGGACGATGTACTCTACACTGGTCGGACTATCCGAGCTGCTATTGACAATATTGTTAGCCATGGTCGCCCTGCTCGTGTGAGTTTGGCAGTCTTGGTTGATCGTGGCCACAGAGAACTTCCAATCCGTCCGGACTATGTTGGAAAAAACATCCCAACCAGTCGTTCTGAAGAAATCATCGTAGAGATGACAGAACTAGATGGACAAGACAGAGTACTAATCACAGAACAAGCCTAAAACACTAAAAGGAGTAAAAAAAATGTCAGAAAATCAACAAGCTTTGCAACATGTCGTTTCTATGGAAGACCTTACTGTAGAACAAGTAATGAAATTGATCAAACGCGGAATTGAATTTAAAAATGGAGCGAGTGCTTCTTATGAGGAACAGCATATCGTTTCCAACCTTTTCTTTGAAAGTTCAACTCGTACCCACAAATCTTTTGAAGTGGCAGAACTGAAACTTGGACTTGATCTACTAGATTTTGATGTGAAGACCAGTTCAGTGAACAAGGGTGAAACACTCTACGACACCATTCTAACTTTGTCTGCTCTGGGAGTAGATGCCTGTGTCATTCGCCATCCAGAAGTGGACTACTACAGAGAATTGATTGCTAGCCCAACCATCACAACTTCGATTATCAATGGTGGGGACGGTTCAGGGCAACACCCTAGCCAGAGCTTGCTTGATTTGATGACAATTTATGAAGAATTTGGACATTTTGAAGGTCTTAAGGTGGCTATTGCTGGCGACCTAAACCACTCACGGGTAGCTAAGTCTAATATGCAAATCCTTAAACGCTTGGGAGCGGAGCTTTACTTTGCAGGTCCTGAGGAATGGAGAAGTGAGGAGTTTGAACATTACGGTCGCTTTGTATCAATTGATGAGGTGATTGATCAAGTAGATGTTATGATGTTTCTTCGTGTGCAGCATGAACGTCATGAAATTGTGACAGGATTTTCAAAAGAAGACTATCATATCCAGCATGGTTTGACACAAGAACGCTATGACCGCTTGAAAGAAAAAGCAATCCTCATGCACCCAGCTCCAGTCAATCGTGATGTTGAAATCGCAGACCATTTAGTTGAAGCACCAAAATCACGTATTGTTCAGCAAATGACCAACGGTGTCTTTGTCAGAATGGCAATTTTAGAATCTGTGCTGGCCTACAGAAAAGCCAAATAAGGCACAAAGCGTTAAAAGATATCTGAGAGTATCAACGAGAGGTGAGTAGATGAAAAAACGACTTCTAGTATTAGAAGATGGGACAGTATTTGAAGGCCAGGCCTTCGGAGCAGATATTGATGTAACAGGGGAAATCGTCTTTAACACAGGGATGACTGGTTACCAAGAATCCATAACAGACCAGTCTTATAATGGACAAATCTTAACCTTTACCTACCCTTTGGTGGGAAATTATGGAATTAACCGTGACGACTACGAGTCCATCAATCCTACCTGTAAAGGAGTAGTAGTTTTTGAAGAAGCGCGTAGAGCCAGCAACTGGCGCAATCAAATGACCTTGGATGAATTTTTGAAAGCTAAGAAAATTCCAGGTATCTCAGGAATTGACACACGGGCTCTGACAAAGATCATCCGTAAGCATGGTACCATGCGTGCCACCCTTACGCATGTTGGTGATACCATGGACCATATAACAGACCAGCTCCAAGCGACAGTTCTACCGACAGATAATATCAAACAAGTCTCTACAAAGACAGCTTATCCTGCTCCTGGAGTTGGATTGAGTGTCGTACTGGTAGACTTTGGTCTTAAACACTCAATCTTACGCGAACTTTCTAAGCGTAATTGTAATGTGACCGTGGTTCCATACACAACCACTGCAGAAGAAATTCTCCATCTCCATCCTGACGGGGTCATGTTGTCAAATGGTCCAGGTAACCCAGAAGATGTTCCCCAAGCACTGGACATGATTCGTGGTGTGCAAGGAAAAATTCCAATCTTTGGTATCTGTATGGGACACCAACTTTTTGCTATGGCAAATGGAGCCAAGACCTACAAGATGAAGTTTGGTCACCGTGGATTTAACCATGCAGTGCGTGAAATTGCAACAGGCCGAGTAGACTTTACTAGCCAGAACCATGGTTATGCGGTTAGCCGTGAGGATTTGCCAGAGCATTTGATTATTACCCACGAAGAAATAAATGACAAGTCAGTTGAAGGTGTGCGTCACAGATACCAACCAGGTTTCTCTGTGCAATTCCACCCAGATGCAGCTCCAGGACCGCACGATGCAAGCTATCTCTTTGATGAATTTATCGAAATGATGGAGTCGTTTAAATCTGCTAATCGCTGATATAAGAAACTCTGTCAGAGGCTTGTCGAATGAAAAGGCAAGTCCTTTCTTTTAGTTGAGCAAAGAGATATTGAAATGTTTTACACTCGATTTATTATTGAAAAATCATCGGAGAATTTATTTAATGTCGCCCTGTGAGGCGACGAATAGAAAGGAGAAGATACATTGTTCGCGGAAGTGAACACGCCCTAAGAACTGTGTGAAAAAGATAAACATCGTTTTGACGCTGAAGGCGTCTGCACCGAGTTTCCTATTTTCACTTTGTTCTTGACGGGCTTTGTATCATAAACTATGCCTAAACGTACTGATATTCAAAAAATTATGGTGATTGGTTCTGGTCCGATTATTATTGGTCAGGCTGCTGAGTTTGACTATGCTGGGACCCAGGCCTGCTTGTCTTTGAAAGAGGAAGGTTATGAAGTTATCTTGGTGAATTCAAACCCTGCCACTATCATGACAGATAAGGAGATTGCGGACAAGGTCTACATCGAACCGATTACACTCGAGTTTGTGACGCGTATTCTCCGTAAGGAACGTCCAGATGCCTTGCTCCCAACCCTTGGTGGGCAAACAGGTCTCAATATGGCCATGGAATTGTCTAAAAACGGAATTTTAGATGAACTTGGTGTAGAACTTCTCGGAACTAAATTGTCTGCCATTGACCAAGCAGAGGACCGTGACCTCTTTAAACAATTAATGGAAGAGCTTGAGCAACCAATCCCTGAATCTGAAATTGTCAACACAGTGGAAGAAGCTGTTGCCTTTGCGGCGTCAATCGGCTACCCAGTTATCGTCCGTCCAGCCTTCACCCTTGGTGGTACTGGTGGTGGTATGTGTGCCAATGAGGAAGAATTGCGTGAAATCGCTGAAAATGGGTTGAAACTGTCACCCGTTACCCAATGTTTGATTGAGCGCTCCATTGCCGGTTTTAAAGAAATTGAGTACGAGGTCATGCGTGACTCAGCTGACAATGCCCTCGTTGTTTGTAACATGGAAAACTTTGACCCCGTTGGGATTCACACAGGGGATTCCATTGTATTTGCCCCTGCGCAAACTATGTCAGACTATGAAAACCAAATGCTACGTGACGCGAGCTTGAGCATTATCCGCGCTCTCAAGATTGAAGGTGGGTGTAACGTTCAGCTGGCCCTTGATCCGCATAGCTTCAAGTACTATGTTATCGAAGTAAACCCTCGTGTATCGCGTTCGTCAGCCCTTGCTTCTAAGGCAACTGGTTACCCAATTGCCAAATTGGCAGCTAAGATTGCTGTCGGTTTGACCTTGGATGAGGTCATCAACCCAGTCACAGGTTCAACCTATGCCATGTTTGAGCCGGCCCTTGACTACGTCGTTGCTAAGATTCCACGTTTCCCATTTGACAAGTTTGAAAAAGGTGAGCGTCGTCTTGGAACTCAGATGAAAGCGACTGGGGAAGTCATGGCCATCGGTCGTAACATCGAGGAATCTCTTCTAAAAGCCTGTCGTTCACTTGAAATTGGCGTTCACCACAATGAAATGCCTGAACTGGCAACCGTTTCTGATGATGCCTTGATTGAAAAGGTTGTCAAGGCCCAAGATGACCGTCTCTTCTACGTATCAGAAGCTATTCACCGTGGTTACACACCAGAAGAAATTGCTGAATTGACTAAGATTGATCTCTTCTATCTGGATAAACTCTTGCACATCTTTGAAATTGAGCAAGAGTTGGGTGCCCATCCACAAGATCTAGAAGTCTTGAAAACAGCTAAACTCAATGGATTTTCAGACCGTAAGATTGCGGAGCTTTGGGAAACAACAGCTGACCAAGTTCGCCAACTACGTTTGGAAAACAAGATTGTTCCAGTCTATAAGATGGTCGATACCTGTGCGGCAGAATTTGACTCTGAAACACCATACTTCTATTCAACCTATGGTTGGGAAAATGAATCTATCAAATCTGACAAGGAATCCGTTCTAGTACTAGGTTCTGGTCCAATCCGTATCGGACAAGGGGTTGAGTTTGACTACGCAACTGTTCACTCTGTTAAGGCTATTCAAGCTGCTGGTTATGAGGCCATCATCATGAACTCAAACCCAGAGACCGTTTCTACGGACTTCTCTGTATCTGATAAGCTCTACTTTGAGCCATTAACTTTTGAAGATGTCATGAATGTTATCGACTTGGAGCAACCAAAAGGCGTTATCGTTCAGTTTGGTGGTCAAACAGCCATCAACCTTGCGGAACCTTTGGCAAAAGCAGGTGTGACCATTCTTGGTACCCAAGTAGCTGACTTGGACCGTGCCGAAGACCGTGACCTCTTTGAGCAAGCTCTGAAAGACTTGGATATTCCACAGCCACCAGGACAAACAGCAACTAATGAAGAAGAAGCTGTGCTTGCTGCTCGCAAGATTGGTTTCCCAGTCCTCGTTCGTCCATCTTATGTCTTGGGTGGACGTGCTATGGAAATCGTTGAAAACGAAGAAGATCTTCGTTCTTACATGCGTACCGCTGTTAAGGCCAGTCCAGACCACCCAGTCCTTGTTGACTCTTACATCGTTGGTCAGGAGTGTGAAGTTGATGCCATCTCAGACGGGGAAAATGTCCTCATCCCTGGTATCATGGAGCATATCGAACGTGCCGGTGTCCACTCAGGTGACTCAATGGCCGTTTATCCTCCACAAACCTTGTCTCAAAAGGTGCAGGAAACCATCGCAGACTACACCAAACGCCTAGCAATCGGTCTTAACTGTCTTGGGATGATGAACATCCAGTTTGTCATCAAGGATGAAAAAGTCTATGTTATTGAGGTCAATCCACGTGCCAGCCGTACGGTGCCATTCCTTTCTAAGGTAACTAATATTCCTATGGCTCAGGTAGCGACCAAGCTCATTCTTGGTCAAAGTCTTGAAGAACTTGGTTACCAAGATGGACTTTATCCAGAAAGCACTCGCGTTCATATCAAGGCACCTGTCTTCTCCTTTACGAAACTAGCTAAGGTAGATAGCTTGCTTGGTCCTGAAATGAAGTCAACAGGTGAAGTTATGGGTTCTGATACTACTTTGGAAAAAGCCCTCTATAAAGCCTTTGAAGCTTCTTACCTACACTTGCCAACCTTTGGAAATGTAGTCTTTACTATCGCAGATGATGCCAAAGAAGAAGCCTTGGACTTAGCTCGTCGTTTCCAAAATATCGGTTATGGTATCCTTGCGACAGAAGGGACAGCAGCCTTCTTTGCTAGTCATGGACTGCATGCTCAACCTGTTGGTAAGATTGGTGACGATGAACAGGATATTCCAAGCTTTGTCCGCAAAGGGAAAATCCAAGCGATCATCAATACTGTCGGAACCAAACGAACTGCTGACGAAGATGGTGAGCAAATTCGCCGTTCGGCTATTGAACACGGTGTGCCACTCTTTACAGCCCTAGACACAGCAGATGCCATGATCAAGGTGCTAGAAAGTCGTAGTTTTGTCACAGAAGCAATCTAGTTGAGAAAAAATTTTCACAGTTAAAAAGCCAGCGCTAGAAAACGCTGGCTTTTGCAATACATATATTGCTTATTTTAACTATCATTCTTTCCTTAAGAATCATTCTAAAATGTGATATAATAAGGAAGAATTGGAAATAGGAAACTATTTTCATGATATTTTCAAAAATTCCATTAAGAAAATAGGTAAAGACAGATTAGAAAGTGTAAAATTCCGATGTCTTCTTACAAAAAAGTCTCTCTTTCTGAGATCAACCAATCTATTGAAACTCCGAATAACAATCATTTTTGGCAAAATCTAAAAGCATTTTTAGGACCTGGAGCCCTTGTAGCAGTTGGTTATATGGATCCTGGAAACTGGATTACCAGTGTGGTTGGTGGTGCTTCCTACAAATATAGTCTCTTATTTGTTATTTTGATTTCCTCCATCATTGCTATGCAGTTACAACAGATGGCTGGAAAGCTCGGTATCGTGACTAGGATGGACCTAGCACAGGCAACAGCTCATCATGCTCCCAAATGGCTTCGCTATAGTTTATGGGTGATTTTAGAATTGGCTTTAATGGCGACAGACTTAGCTGAGGTTCTAGGCTCAGCGATTGCCTTAAATCTTTTGTTTAAAATACCAATTATGGTCGCTATCCTCTTAACCGTTTTAGATGTATTTCTTTTGTTGTTGTTAATGAAATTTGGCTTCAAAAAAATTGAAGCCATTGTTACGACTCTTATTTTAACCATATTAGCCATCTTTACCTATCTGGTGGCCTTATCCAGTCCAAGTATTCAGGGTATCTTTGGTGGTTATTTACCGACTCCTACATTATTTGAAACACCATTGCCAGGCCATGAAAGCCAATTGACCTTGGCTTTAGGAATTGTAGGAGCGACAGTCATGCCCCATAATCTCTATCTTCATTCCTCTCTATCCCAAACAAGGAAAATCAATCACAAAGATAAGAAGGATGTTCGAAAAGCAGTTCGCTTTATGACCTGGGATTCAAATCTTCAGTTGTCCTTAGCCTTTATTGTCAATTCCTTGCTTCTCATTTTAGGTGCCTCCCTCTTTTTTGGTCATGCATCTGAAATTTCAGCTTTTTCTCAAATGTACAATGCTTTACAGGATTCAACAATAGCAGGAGCGATAGCCAGCTCAACTCTGTCAACTTTATTTGCTCTAGCTCTCTTAGCAAGTGGCCAAAATTCGACTATTACAGGTACCTTGACAGGACAGATTGTCATGGAAGGTTTCTTACATCTAAGATTGCCTCAGTGGATTATCCGTATTGGTACACGTATTTTTGCCTTGCTCCCTGTGATTATTGTAGCCGTCTCGTTTGGACATCAAGAAAAAACCTTGGATCAGTTATTGGTCTATTCACAAGTCTTTCTGTCAATCGCTCTTCCGTTTTCAATCTTCCCCTTAATCTATCTGACTTCTAAAAAGTCACTGATGGGAGAATTTACCAATGCTAAGTGGAACACAATCCTAGGCTACGCAGTTTCCATTATCTTAACCATTCTCAATATCAAGCTTCTTTTCGATATTTTTTAAACTTGTTCAAATTAGTTCTCGGCACTAGCTTGAAGCTTGATTTTGAGATAATAGTAGTGGTTGATTCATAAAAAGAAGTAAAAAAAAGAACAGTTGAAACTGTTCTTTTTTTTTATTATTTGAGACCGTATTTTTTGTTGAAACGATCCACACGTCCATCTGCTTGAGTGAACTTTTGACGTCCAGTGTAGAATGGGTGTGAGTCTGATGAAATTTCCACACGGATCAATGGGTAAGTTTCGCCTTCGAACTCAACAGTTTCGTTAGAGCGTTTTGTTGAACCGCTAAGGAATTTGTAACCAGTAGTTGTGTCCATGAAGACAACTGGGCGATATTCTGGATGGATATCTTTTTTCATTTTGCAATATTTCCTTTCTGCCATGGTCTCTTTGCGAGCCATAGATTGTTACCTTAATAGTCTATCAGATTCTGATAAATTTGGCAAGTCTTTTATTTGTTTTTAAGCAAGTTTTTTAGTTTTTGGTAGATAACTTCATTTTCCTCTAAGCTATAGGAATTAGCACCACTTGCAAGAGGGTGTCCCCCACCATCATGTTCTTTTGCAACTTCATTGATAGGGACTGATTTGCTTCGTAGACGAACACGATAATGGCCGTCAGCTTGTTCTACAAATATTCCCCAGAGACTGACATCTACAATGCGACCTGGGGCACCGACAATCGCTGCGGTTTCAGCGTCGGTAACATTATACTCTTTCAAGATTTCTTGACTGAGAAGAACGCGAGCAGCTCCGTTTTCATCAACTTCTAGATGATCGTAGATGTAGCCTTGAAGTTTTGCAATCTTATAGCTAATGGTATCCATCTTGCGTGTCAAACTTGCAAAGTCAAAGTTATACTCTCTCAAGGAAGAAGCGATACGAAGGGTTCGGGCAGAGGTAGAAGGATAAAGGAAACGCCCTGTATCCCCAACGATACCTGCAAATAGGAGTTCAGCAGCTTGATCCGACAGGTTTAGTTGAGTATTTTCTGCAAATAGGGCGATCATCTCACTAGCACTGCTTGAACTAGTATCGACCCAAGACAAGTCACCGTATACATCATCGTTAGGATGGTGGTCAATCTTAATCAGGAAGTCACCTTGATGATAACGCTTATCATCGATACGAGCAGTATTGGCTGTATCGCAGACAATGACAAGAGCTCCTTGGTAGTCACTGTCTTGGGCAGTATCCATTTCTGCCATCCAAGTTAAAGTCGGTTCATTATAGCCGACGGCTTTGATGGTCTTTTCTGGAAAATGGTGGTTGAGCAAGGCTTTCAAACCTACCTGACTTCCCAAGGCATCAGGGTCTGGTTTCATATGACGGTGAATGATAATGGTATCGTATTCTTTGATTTTCTCTAAAATTTGCTGGCAAATTTCCATAAATAACCTCAATTCTTTCTCATTTCATTGTAGCACAAGAATTTTTATTTTTAAAATGAAAAAGATATGATATAATGGAGAAAGATAAATTGAGGAGGACGATATGGCATTAGCAAAAATTGTATTTGCCAGTATGACCGGTAATACCGAAGAAATTGCAGATATTGTAGCAGATAAATTGCGTGACTTGGGTTTGGATGTCGATGTTGATGAATGTACGACTGTTGACGCTTCAGACTTCTTGGAAGCAGATATCGCAATCGTTGCGACCTATACTTATGGCGATGGAGAATTGCCAGATGAGATGATGGACTTCTACGAAGACCTAGCAGACCTCAACTTGAATGGCAAAATCTACGGAGTGGTCGGTTCAGGTGACACCTTCTACGACGAATTCTGTAAGGCTGTCGATGATTTTGATCGCGTTTTTGTAGCGACAGGAGCAGAAAAAGGGTCAGAGTGTGTTAAAGTTGATCTTTCTGCTGAAGAAGAAGACATCGAACGCTTGGAACAATTCGCAGAAGAATTGGCTGCAAAAGTAGGATAAGAATCAAGCTGCGCTGACTGGAAGGAGTCAGTGCAGTTTTTAGTAGTTTAACTAGATTTTACTAGCCTATTTGGTGGCTTTTTGATACAATAATTCAAATAAAGGAGGAGAGACTATGGATTTAGATAGTATTCGGCAAGAAATTGATCAAATCGATGACCAAATTGTTAAGCTCTTGGAAGAACGAATGCATTTGGTTGAGGATGTAGTTGCCTATAAGAAAGCCTCAGGAAAACCTATTTTAGATAGCAAGCGAGAAGAAGTCATTTTTGAAAAGGTAAGAAGTCGTGTAACCAATAAGAATTACCAAGAAACTATTGTTGCGACTTTTTCAGATATTCTCAAACGTTCGCGTGATTATCAGGGTCAAAACATCAAATGAAAAAAGAACAATTTTATCCGCTAGGGATTTTTTTAGCTGCTATATTGGGAGGCCTTGTCCGCTATTTTGTATCTAGTCAGTTGCCAGCCAGTCCCGACTTTCCTTGGGGAACCCTCCTTGTCAATTATCTGGGAATTTTCTGCTTGGTCTATCTGGTAAAAGGCTATCTGGTCTATAAGGGAAGCAGTAAAGGTTTGATTTTGGCGCTGGGTACAGGCTTTTGCGGTGGTTTAACAACCTTTTCTAGTCTGCTTTTGGATGCTGTGAAATTGCTCGATACCGAGCGTTATCTTAGTTTGGGCATCTACCTACTTTTGAGTATTGGCGGAGGCCTGCTTTTGGCTTATTATCTAGGGAGGAAGAAATGGTAATCGTCTATCTTGCAATCGCCTGCGGCTTCGGAGCCCTAGTGCGGTATTTCTTTTCCCGATACAATCAAGCTTCTAAATTTCCCCTAGGAACTCTCATAGCCAATCTTCTCGGTTGTTTTTTGATTGGCTTGCTCTACAATCATGTGGAGTCCAAGGAAGTCTATGCTATTCTAGCGACAGGTTTCTGTGGTGGGTTGACGACCTTTTCAACTCTGAATGACGAGCTGCAAAAACTGTTAAGTGACAAGAAGGTATTTTATAGCTATTTAGTCTTAACTTATATAGGCGGTTTTCTAGCAATTTTTTTAGGAATTCTGCTATAAATTCCTTTACTTTTAGGTGGAAATTTGGTAAACTGTATCTTGTGTGTAATGGACGCACAAAAATACAGTTTATCCGCTGAGGAGGATTCCTCAAGATTGACAAAGATAGGAGAATAAAATGAATCCATTAATCCAAAGCTTGACTGAAGGTCAACTTCGTACAGATATCCCATCATTCCGTCCTGGTGACACAGTTCGTGTACACGCGAAAGTTGTCGAAGGTAACCGTGAACGTATCCAGATTTTTGAAGGTGTTGTTATCGCACGTAAAGGTGCTGGTATCTCAGAAAACTACACAGTTCGTAAAATCTCTAACGGTGTAGGTGTTGAGCGTATCTTCCCAATCCACACTCCACGTGTTGAAAAGATCGAAGTTGTTCGTTACGGTAAAGTACGTCGTGCGAAATTGTACTACTTACGTGCACTTCAAGGTAAGGCAGCTCGTATCAAAGAAATCCGTCGTTAATTCGACTAAAAAACTCTGCTTATCCAGCAGGGTTTTTCTCTAGCTCCCTTAGTTCAATGGATATAACAACTCCCTCCTAAGGAGTAGTTGCAGGTTCGATTCCTGCAGGGGGCATCTAAATCAACAGGAAAAAGCCTTGATTTATAAGGCTTTTTTGCTTGTCTATAACTGATTTGCCCCATCATTTGCCCCACATTTTTTTATGAGCAATCTTTCCAAACATCTCTAATTTGATTAAATTCTTCAAAAATTTTCTCTTCTAAAGTGTGTCCATATACTTCTACTAACATTGAAATATCTCTATGCCCTAGAATTTTTGCAATAACTCCAAGGTCAAATCCTTTGTGCCAGAGGTAGCTTCCATAGGTATGACGTGCTCCTTTTGTCGTGATAATTGGATAAATATCTAATTCATTTAAAAGAACACTCAAAGCTTTATTGACACTTGCAATATCTGGTACCAAGTGAATATATCCATAATGCTGAAAAATCATTTTATACCTATTCTTGATTCCTAGCTCTTTATTAGCCTTCTCCTGTTCAATTTTTAGGACTTGTAATATCTTAATACATTCTTCGTCTATCGGTACCATCCGAATAGACGTTTTATTTTTTGGAGGGACAAATTTATGAGAAAGGGTATTAAACCTCCTATATGTTTTTAGCAGTCCTCTGTCAAAGTCAACTTCATTCCAAGTTAACGCTATTAACTCTCCAAACCTCATGCCTGTTTTTAATAGAAAATAGACAATATAAGGAACAATTGAACGTTGGTAATCAAATTTTCTCTTTACTGCTAAAAGTAAATCCAGATAGTCCTTTTCTGTATGTAAATATTTCTCTTCTGTCATCTGTTGTTCTTTGGATGAAAATAACTCGACATGTTGTGTAAAATCATCTATTAGAACTTTGTCTGCAATTGCCATTTGGATGCTCTGATGAATCCCAGTATTCAATCTACCAAGAAAATTTCTACCAACTGTTTGTCCATACTTATTCATAATTCTTTGGTATTCACTCGCACGAATTTGAGTGACTTTTTTATTTCCAAATAATCTTTCAATTGTGTTTTTACGGAGAAGATATTTTTTCTTTGTCTCTTCCGACCTACTACTCGGTAGAATTTTTAGTTCAAGCCATTCTTGATACAGATCTACAAGAGAAATATCTCTAGAAATTCTTTTTCCTAAACGAAGTTCTTGCAGAATCGGTTCAGCTTCTGACTCTGCAAGTTTTTTTGTTTTAAAACCGCTATTATGAACAACAGTTTTCCCTTCGCTACGAATTTCATAGGTCCATAAATTACTATCTCCTCGCTTTCGATAACGAACACTTGCCATATTACGCCACCTCAGTTCCTAGAATCTCATTTACAACACTTTTTGGAACAACCATCAAACGTTTGCGATTATAAAATGTATAGCCTCGTGAGACAAGTAATTCTCTTGCCTGATGAATGATATCATTCGCCGTATGAGGGCGATAGCCCATTTCAATTAATTCTTTGTTACTAATTAAATTATTGTCCATAGTTATCCTCCTTATTTATTTTCTAAATTCAGAAACTCGCCTACAAGTAGTTGTAATTCTGCATTTAATTTAGGGAGATTCTGTATTAATACTTCTTTTAATTCTTCCGCAAATTGGTTCGTTTCTTCTCTCAATAGTTTGCGGACTCTTGTTTTTTTCTTTTTGATGCTGTCTGATTTTAAATTTGGAAAAGCCAATGATAACAGTTCAGGATTGTTGAGAAAGATAATTGTAAATGCTCTTTGCTCCACTCGAATATGTTCTAGCTTATAAAATCCGAAATTATCAAGTCGATTCATAACATCTTGGACCATCTCCTCACCAATCGCTTTGGTTCTAAGTTGGAATTCCAGTCTCCACCAAAACGGATTTACAGCCAAATCTAGCTTCTCATCGCGCTTGTGAGCAATGATTTCTTTATTCTTATCATATAACCTAACTTGTACATTACTACCGCTAGAACCCCAATATTTCGTCTCTAATTCACCCCCTCTACCATAGAAGACCTTATGGGTAACACCACCTTTAATATGTTGCAAATTAACGATTTCAGGCCTATTGAAAATGTCAAATGCCAAATCAAAACGAGACAAACGTACTGTCAATGAATTCAATCTAGCAAAGTACATTAATTGCCTCCATACTTTCATTCCATCAAATTCTTTTAAAGTATTAGGATTGAAATCAATTCGAATCAATTGTTCACCTCCATAAGTGGATAATTGAAAAAATATAATATTGATAGAATCATACTCATTAAAAACTTTAGCTAAAGTAAAGACATCATCTCGAACATTATCATATATTTCAAATGAATCAACTCTTGTACTTATTGCCTGTTTCAGATTTTTGAAAATCCGTCTTAGGGAATCAGTATCTGTATCCCAGATAACCGTTAGTCTATCAATACTGACATCTAACCTCTGTACTAATTCTCCTATTTCACATCGTTCTTGAATGCTTCTTAAATCTTGTATAGAAACCAACAAAATTGTCCCCCTTTCTTTTAGATTTTTTAGTCCTCAGAAACACCGTCAAATCAACGTTTGCTCGTTCCGTCGTTCTTTGGACGTTGTCCTAAGTGTCCCTTTTTGCTGGCTGTTAGAATAGCCAGCTTTTGCTTGGCTAGAAATTGTCTGGACGGCACTCTGCAGGACTTCGCCTGACTTCCCGTCAGGCTCGTCCCTTGTCCTTGTCCACACAATTTCTAGCTCCAAAGCTTCGAATAGTCATAAGTCATAGTCTCTTCCTCAACTTCCTCCTCACTCACTATCCTAAACTTACGAACCATTTTGTATCATTTATAACTTATAAATAAGTTATAAATATATTTTATAAAAAATATTTGGGGCAGTCAACTAAAAACTTGATTTGTAAGTTTATAGGTGATAAAATAAGTTAAAAATAAAAATAGGAGTTTCCCATGACCTTTATTATTCAAAATTTTGGACCCAATTTGGCACGCCTACGCATAGAAAAAGGAGTAAGTCAAACTCAACTAGCTGAAGATTTAGGAATTGGTAAACAGTCCATCTCTGATTATGAAAAACAAAAAAGCTATCCTACCTTTGCAAATTTGGATAAGATAGCAGAATATTTTAATGCAACTCCAACCCAACTATTTGGAACTAGTAAAGAGATTGAGTTAGAAAAGAGTGTTCTTGAATCTAATGAATACTCTGATAAAGTAAGTGAGATTTTAAAAGCTGTCAAATACATCGAAGATTTTCTAGAAACTGATGGACAGTACTTAGAGGATTTACTTTACTTAACAAGAGGCAACCAACTATACACAGAAGATGGAGATGAGTTGTATATTGATCCAACTTCTCAGAAAAGAACACTTCATAACCAATATGAACCTGGTTTTATTGTAGCAAGGGATAAATCTCCACTAGAACTCTTAATTGAAAATAAGGAATTGTTTGATAAATAGAAAAAGCGAGGATAACCTCGCTTCAGATTGAAGTTAAAATCTTTAGAAGACACTTTTATAAGGACTTTGTCTTCAATCTGTGAAAAGGAGCGAAAACACCTTTTCTTTTTGCGATCCAGACTGAAACTTCCAAGTTGTCTATTTATTTTATTGACATTTTTTATAAAAAGAGGTACAATAACTTTAATATCAAACTATACTATATCGGAGGTATTGAAATGAAATTTTCTAATCGTTTACTGCTATTCCTTGCAGGAGTTGTTTTTGCCCTTTTAGGACTTTTCCTATTTACAAACCCAGTAGCTAATCTTGTTGCTTACAGCTGGTGGATTGCATTTGGTTTACTGGTTTCTTCTATAGCAGCTATTTTAGGCTATTTCTCTGCACCAAAAGAGCTTCGCTCACCTGTTTATCTTTTCCAAGGGTTTGTTAGTCTTCTCTTAGCTCTTTACCTCGTTGCTTATGGCTTTGTGACCCTGCCGGTCGTCATTCCGACCATTGTAGGAATTTGGTTAATTGTAGAAGCCATTATTGCCTTCATTAAAGGCATTCGTCTAGGATTGATTTTCCCTATTATTGGTAGCAATATCACGTGGGTAGCCTTGCTTGCATTTTTACTAGGTCTAGTGATTCTGTTCAATCCAGTGGCTACAAGTGTCTTTGTCGTTTATGTCAATGCCTTTGCATTTTTAGTTACTGGCTTCACCTACATTATTGAGGCCTTTCGTAAATAGTCTAGTTGCTATTTCTATCGCATTCAAAAAAGCTGGGAAATCATATTCTCAGCTTTTTCGTCTCTTTAACTATCACTTTTTCGCATTCCATTCTGCGTAGAATTGCTCCAAGTATTCTTCCAAAAAGTGATGGCATAGTGCTCTAGCATTCGATAAGTTGCAATAATAACCGGTCGAGAACGGGGCATCGACTCAATCATACCGAAAATAAAAGAGCGAATGTTATCTGCAAAAAGAAAGCTTAGATTCTTTGCGATTTCAACAAAAAAAGCACTGTTTGTACTGACCCCAAAAAGTTAGACAAGTAATTTAAGTGAAGGATTTAGTTCTGTATTTCACAGGACTAATGTAAGTGGCTCATTTGGACTATCCTCCTGTTTTGTTTTGTCACTTACAGTATAGTCCTTTTAGGCTTTTCTTGTATTTTGAGTTTAACTAGCACCACGGGTATTATTTTTCCTTTTACTTACCAGATAGAAGTTAAAACTTAATTGAAAAGAACCATTTAATTTAACTAATGAGAGAAATTTTCGAAAAAAAATTAACAGACTGAAGAGACTGAGGTAATTAGGAATCGGTAAACAGTCCATCTCTGATTACGAAAAACAAAAAAGCTATCCTACCTTTGCAAATTTGGATAAGATAGCAGAATATTTTAATGCAACTCCAACCCAACTCTTTGGAACGAGTAAAGAGATTGAGTTAGAAAAGAGTGTTCTTGAATCTAATGAATACTCTGATAAAGTAAGTGAAATCTTAAAAGCTGTCAAATACATCGAGCATTTCCTACATACTGATGGACAGTACTTAGAGGATTTACTTTACCTAACAAGAGGCAACCAACTATACACAGAAGATGGAAAAGAGTTGTATATTGATCCAACTTCTCAGAAAAGAACACTTCATACCCAATATGAACCTGGTTTTATTGAAGCAAGAGATAAATCTCCACTAGAGCTCTTAATTGAAAATAAGGAGCTATTAGATTAAATAAAAAAAGCGAGGATATCCTCGCTTTTCTATTGTAAAATCTTATTCTTCATTATCAATCATCAAACACTCTGCCTGTGAGTTGGTACATGAGGTAAATGTGCTCCAAGGTTTTGACAATTCGCGTCACATGAAGTTATTTAAGCATCTCCTTTTCTCTCATTACCATTTTCTGTTATAATAAATTGTACTTCTAGAATAGAAAGGACTTAAGATGACAACTCTTATTAAACATAAACGTGTAGAATTTTCAGAACTTTTTTATGACCTAGTTTTTGTTTTTGCAATTTCAAAAGTAACTACTTTAATCGACCATCTTCATAACGGTATTTTGACTTGGAATTCTTTCCTTGATTTTTTCATTGCTATTTTCTTTCTCATCGATTCCTGGATGATTCAAACCGATTATACCAATCGCTATGGAAAGAACTCTTTATTTAACATAGTAATCATGTTTATCAAAATGGGACTTTTACTCTTTATAGCCAATATGATTGGACCTGATTGGCAACAATATTTTCATTATCTCTGTTGGGCTATTGGTACATTAACCCTTACCTTATTTTTTCAATATTTGGTTGAATTTTTTAGAAAATCAACCGATAATGTTCATAGGGAAAGTATCAAAGGTTTTCTATGGATAACAGGTCTACGAAGTTTAGAAATCTATCTAGCAGCTCTTCTTCCTATTTACATTGGAGTCTATATCCTTTATGCTAGTATTCTGCTAACATTTATTATGCCAAGTATCTTGCTTAATAAAGATAAGCATTACCAGGTAAATCTCCCCCATTTAATCGAGCGCATCTCCCTTCTTGTCATTATTACGTTTGGAGAGATGATTACGAATCTAGCTAACTTCTTTACAATCGAGAATTTCTCGATTTATTCGGTTCTTTATTTCATTATTATGATTTCTCTGTTCTTGTTTTATTTTGGTCAATTCGACCATGCTATTGATGAAAAATCTAATCAAAAGGGACTATTTCTAATTTACAGTCACTATCCTATTTTCATTGGACTTATGATGCTGACTGTATCGATGAGTTTTCTTCAGAATCCTGAAGCTAATCGTCTCTTTGCAACCAGCTTCTCTTATATCGGATTTGGCCTCTTTCAAGCTGCTGTCCTAGTAAATGGGCCCTATAACAAACACTATCTTCGCTATTCGAAAAGTTACTACTGTGTCCAAGCGACACTCTATCTGGCTGCCTTGATTCTCTCTTTAATCTTTGCTTCTAATCCTATAATAGTAGTGAGTATAACAACCATTTTAGCTCTAGCTATAGCCATTCATTTTATTTATTTTTATGTGACACAGAATAAAAAATATTCCAAATCTAACTGGGGGTTCTTTTAATGAGTTTATAACATAAAAAAGCTTTGGGAACCAAGGCTTTATATGATATCAATCACCGACCACGAAAATGTTTAGCTTACAGAACTGCTAGTGAAGCTCTAGAGGATGAGTTCGAGTAAATGTTGCACTTATTCTTGCAATTTATCATTTACTTGATGCACGAACTCGATATTTTTTTCGTTAATTTGTTTTTGCCCCACTTTTGCCCCATTTTTAAATCCTGACATTGAAAATACCTAAAAGTATTTCCCTAAAATCAGCTATATTTCAACATTTTTGTTTATTTTCAATATGAAAAGTTCTTACAAATTCATGCAGGGGGCAATATGAATAGTGTAAAAAACCGCTCTGCTGAGCGGTTTTCGTCTATTCTTGCCTTTTTACAGTACCCACGTACGGATAGCATGGGCTACGCCAGATTCATCATTTGTTTTGGTGATGTATTTGGCGATTTTTTTGAGTTCTGGATTTCCATTTTCCATAACAACGGGATTTCCAACGACTTCCAGCATGGCGCGGTCATTTTCTTCGTCCCCGATCGCCATGGTTTCGTCTTTGGTCAATCCGAGTTTTTCAGCTAGGTGAGTAATAGCTGAACCCTTGTCTACATTCTTTTTAAGGAGTTCGAGATAGAAAGGAGCAGATTTGTTGATGGAGTAGCATTCGTAAAATTCTGCTGGTATCTTTTCAATCGCAGCATCGAGAATCTCTGGTTCATCGATGAACATACATTTGACGATTTCCTTGTCAGCCATTTCTTCAGGAGTGCGGTAGAAGATGGGCATGCTGACGAGGGTTGATTCATGCACTGTGTATTTTCCGATATTGCGATTGGCAGTGTAGATACCATTTTTGGTAATAGCGTGCATGTGGACACCGAGCTTGCGACTGAGGAATTCCATATCTAGATAATCCTCATAGGTCAAGGATTCGCTGATAATCTCATGCCCAGTAGCAGTTTCTTGGACAAGGGCACCGTTGAAGGTCACGACATAGTCACCTTGGTCTCTCAACTGCAAGTCGTCCAGAAGTTTGGCAACACCTGCGATAGGGCGGCCCGTTGCAATCACGACTTTGACACCAGCTTTTTTGGCATCTTGGATGGCAGAAAAGACTTGAGGAGTGATTTCCTTTTTACTGTTAACCAGGGTACCATCGATATCAACGGCGATTAGTTTAATACTCATAAATTTCCTCTATTCGTTCTTATTTGGGGTAAAATGATCGTTCTCAATCAAGTGTAAAAATTGCTGGGTGATACTTGCGAAGATGCTGTTTTGGTCCAACATTTCTTTAGGGAAATAAAAACGATTATCTCCGTGGCGGCTGCCAGCAAGGGATTGGACGATAGGGGACAGGCTAGAGAGTTCTGCCAGTTCACCATTTTTTTGTAGAATCTCAATCTGTGTCCGTGGATTTTCAGATTCGGGACGATAGATATCATAAGGGAGGTCAAAGTTCTTATGAATAGCAGTATAGTAGTCTGGATCAAAACCGATTTCTTCAACTAGTTGTCTCATGGTTGCGAGTTGGTCTTGATCTTCTTCTGAAAAGGTAATGGATTTAAAGACCTTGCGGTTGACAAAACGTTGCGACAAGTCGGCTAGTATCTTGTCAGGACTGGTCATCCAGAGTTGGAAGTAGGTATTCATCACGCCATCATCAAGTGCTAGATAGTCAGACAAGGTCACATTTTTTTCAAAGAAGGGCAGGAGATGTGGAGAAGTTCGTGCAAAGAAGTCCTTGTCTTTAGGATAGAGTTCCTTAGCGCGCTTGAGGAGATTTTGTAGGAGAACTTCCATGGCCCGTGTTGCTGGGTGGAAATAAACCTGCATGTACATCTGATAGCGACTGAGCACGTAGTCTTCGATGGCATGCATGCCATTGCGCTGAAAGGCGATGCCATTTTCGACAGGACGAATGACTCGGAGGATGCGAGTCAAGTCAAATTCCCCATAAGATGCTCCTGTAAAATAGGAGTCGCGCAAGAGATAGTCCATACGATCCGCATCAATCTGACTGGAAATGAGCTGTACGACCTGCTTATTAGGGTAGGTATGGTCGATGACACTAGCCACCTTTTCAGGAAAGTCTGGCGCTACTTGTAGCAGGACTTGGTGAATCTCTGTTTCAGGACTTTGGATGATTTCCTGGGTGATGGCCTCATGATCTGTATCAAAGAGATGTTCAAAAGTATGGGAGTAGGCACCATGCCCAAGGTCATGAAGGAGCGCAGCGGTCATGGTCAAGAGAGACTCAGCAGGATCCCATTCTTCAGGATATTTTTCTTCAAAAATCTCCGTGATACGACGAGCAATCTCATAGACCCCCAAACAGTGAGAAAAGCGACTGTGCTCGCCACCATGGAAGGTATAGCTGGAAGTTCCTAGCTGTTTGATACGACGCAGACGTTGAAATTCTTTGGTATTGATCAAGTCATAGATGACTTGATTATTGACATGGATATAATTGTGAACTGGGTCACGGAATACTTTTTCGTTCATATGACCATTATAGCAAAAAGCTAGAGTTTTTGGTAAAATAGTAGGACAAGAGAGAAGAAAGAGGACTTGATGTGAAGATTCGGATGCGAAATACGATTCAGTTTGATGAACAGTTGGAAGTCATTGACCAGCTTTATGACGTGGAAGAGAGTGAAAAGGGCGATTATAGCTATCTGCTTTTCTACAATGAGGAAAAGGAAAAAGTGGTTCTCAAGTTTCATGGTCAAGAACTGGTGATGACCCGCTTCTCGAGTCCCAAAACCATCATGCGTTTTCTCAAGGATAGTGATAGTTTAGCCTACATTCCGACTCCAATGGGCATGCAGGAGTTTATCATCCAAACGAGTCGTTATCAAGTGGATGGGCAAAAGATCGAGCTCGCCTATCAACTGCAAAACCAAGAGGGACACCCCTTTGCCAGCTATCAATTAGAAATTACTTGGGGATAAGAAAAAGGTTGGCGGAAGCCAACCTTATTTGATATAGAGTTCTTGATTTTTTAGGATGATTTCACTAACACTTGCGAATTTCTTGAGTTTTTTAAGTTCTTCAGGATGGGTGACGAGAGTGATCACATAACCTTCTTTACCCATGCGACCTGTACGGCCAGCGCGGTGAGTGTAAGTTTCCATATCTCTAGGAACATCAAAGTTTACGACACATTCTAGGCTATCAATGTCAATCCCTCGAGCCAGAAGGTCAGTTGCAAGGAGCAGGGTTAGCTGCTTGTCTTTAAACTTTTCTAAAATAACTTTTCGAAATTTAACATTGACATCACTAGCGAGGGAGACAGCCAAGACATCCCGATACTGTAATTTTTCTTCTGCACTTCCAAGATCTGATAGGCTATTGAAGAAAACTAGTCCGCGGAAATCCTCTACATGAGCCAGTTTTCGTAGCATATCCACTCGGTGACGTTGGTCTACCTGCATGTAGAAATGTTGAATGTTGTCCAGCTTTTGATCAGAGAGATCAATAGTGCGCGTGTTTGGTGCAATCTTTTCTTGGTCAAACTTGGTCGTCGCACTCATGTAGATGAGTTGGTGGTCACGAGGTGCGTAGTGGGTGATTTTCTCAACAAAGTGAATCTGAGAATCATCTAGCAATTGGTCGAATTCATCCAGAATGATGGTTTCCACATTCATCATCTTGATTTTTTTCAATTTAATCAACTCAAAGATACGGCCAGGGGTTCCAATCAGAATTTCTGGTCCTTTTTTGAGGCGTTCAATCTGGCGTTTCTGACTTGAACCTGATAGGAAGAGCTGAGCAGTCAAGCCGATAGCTTCTGCCCATGTTTTACATACGTCAAAAATCTGTCCAGCTAGTTCTGTATTTGGTGCTAGGATCAAGAGTTGTTGGGCTTTTTTCTTTTTCAGTCTAAGTAGACTTGGGAGTAAGTAAGCGAGGGTCTTACCAGTTCCTGTTGGGCTTACTCCCAGGAGGTTTTCTCCTGCAAGAATGGGCTCAAATAGTTGAGTTTGAATGGGGGTGAATTCTTGGAAACCGAGCTGGTCACTCAATTCCTGCCATTCAGTGGGTAGTTTGGTTTTCATTTTTCTGCCTCAAATCTAATGCCAGCAGTCTGGCGCATAGTATATAGTAGCTCATGGATAGAGCTTGCATCATCCAGCCAAGTCTGGTAGAGCTTCTGGTCTGGTTGCTGGATCATGTGTGCAAATGCAGCAACTTCCTCAGTCATCGTATGAGGAACTTGTTGGATAGGGAGCTGAACTTGATTTCCTCGGTGATCGGTAAAAATAGCTGAGTGGATATGTTCAATTGTGTTGAGGGTCAAGGTTCCATCCACTGTGTAAATCTCGCAAGGGAGATTGGAAGTGATGTTTTTCCCAGCTTTGATATGAACTTGAAAGTTAGGGTAGAAGAGAATACCGTCTCCATTTAGGTCAATGCTATTGTTAAGCTGTTGAGCTTGATAGGTTGCGGTCTTAGCTTTTCCAAAGAGGCGAATAGCAGCATAGAGAGGATAAATCCCCAAATCCATAAGGGCTCCACCGGCAAAACGATCTGAAAAGACATTTGGCGTCTGCCCAGCCAACAAGTTCGGCATCTTGGAAGAATACTTGGCATAGTTGAAATCGGCTCCCAACACTTGCTTGTCTGCTAAAAAGTTTTTGATAGTAGTAAAAGCTTCCTCGTGGTAATTACGAGCAGCTTCAAAGATAAAACAGTAATTTTTCTCAGCTGTCTGTCTCAAATCCAGCCATTCTTTTGGTTGAGTGACAGCTGGCTTTTCAAGAATGACGTACTTACCAGCAGACAAGGCAGCCTTGGCTTGAACAAAATGCAAGGAGTTTGGACTGGCGATATAGACTACATCAAAGGAAGACTTAAAGAAGTCTTCTAATTGATCAAAGAGTTGGATATCCTGATACTGAGAAGCAAAGGTTGCAGCAGTTTCTAGTTTTCTAGAATAGACTGCAACCAGCTGGTATTCTCCACTAGCATGGGCTGCTTCTATGAAATGATGGGTAATAGCACCTGTTCCGATAACACCTAATTTAAGCATAAATACTCCTTTTCCGACTTCAAATCCTTCCTTCATTATAACATAGAAAAGAAGGACTATCCAACAGATGGTAAAAATTTTCAAATGGACTACGCATTTCTTGGAGAAAGTGGTACAATATTTAGATAAGTAGATGAAATGAGAAGGGGGAGAAAATGAGATTATTACCAATAAGAAAAATATCACGTCAGTCTAAGAGACTAGCGCTTTTTTTGACTTTTTGTGCAGGATATGTAGATGCCTATACCTTTATCGTGCGAGGAAATACCCTTGTTGCTGGACAAACTGGGAATGTCGTCTTTCTTTCTGTAGGACTCATTCAACAAAATGTATCGGATGCAAGTGCTAAAGTAATGACCCTGCTTTTCTTTATGATGGGTGTCTTTTTTCTGACATTGTATAAGGAAAAACTACGAATTGTTAAAAAGCCGATTTTGTCCTTGATTCCACTTGCAGCCCTGTCCCTAATTATAGGATTTGTGCCGCAAACGGTTGACAATATCTATCTCGTGCCGCCATTGGCCTTTTGTATGGGACTGGTGACAACTGCTTTTGGAGAAGTGTCAGGTATTGCCTATAATAATGCTTTTATGACAGGGAATATTAAACGTACCATGTTGGCTTTTGGAGATTATTTCCGGACCAAGCATACGCCTTTTCTAAGAGAAGGCTTGATTTTTGTTAGCTTACTTAGCAGTTTTGTCTTCGGAGTTGTTTTTTCAGCTTATTTGACGATTTACTATCAGGAGAAGACAATTTTAGGTGTTCCCCTGATGATGAGCATCTTTTACATCAGTATGCTTTTTGCTTCTTGGAGGAAAAAAGGGAAAGAAAAAGCTTAAATTTGATTGATTTTACTTGTAAGAAAAAAGAAGATATGCTATACTTGAAGAGTTGACTATGCACAATCCTGTGCAACCGCACGAACATCGTTGCTCACTCTGTGAGACAGAAGTGGTTCGTCCCACGATGCTAGGCGAGTCTTCACAAAAACACGGGGAAACCCTAAAAATCATAGGAGGTGCATAATGAGCACATACGCAATTATCAAAACTGGCGGAAAACAAGTTAAAGTTGAAGTTGGTCAAGCAATCTACGTTGAAAAATTGAACGTTGAAGCTGGTCAAGAAGTTACTTTTAACGAAGTTGTTCTTGTTGGTGGTGAAAACACTGTTGTCGGAACTCCACTTGTTGCTGGAGCTACTGTAGTTGGAACTGTTGAAAAACAAGGAAAACAAAAGAAAGTTGTTACTTACAAGTACAAACCTAAAAAAGGTAGCCACCGCAAACAAGGTCACCGTCAACCATATACAAAAGTTGTCATCAACGCGATCAACGCTTAATTTTAAGGAGAACACATGATACAAGCAGTCTTTGAGAGAGCCGAAGATGGCGAGCTGAGGAGTGCGGAAATTACTGGACACGCCGAGAGTGGCGAATACGGCTTAGATGTCGTGTGTGCATCGGTTTCTACGCTTGCCATTAACTTTGTCAATTCCATTGAGAAATTTGCAGGCTATGAACCAATCTTAGAATTAAACGAAGATGAAGGTGGCTATCTAAAGGTTGAAATACCAGCGGATCTTCCTTCGCACCAGAGAGAAATGACCCAGTTATTCTTTGAATCATTTTTCTTAGGTATGGCAAACTTATCGGAGAACTCTTCTGAGTTCGTCCAAACCAGAGTTATCACAGAAAACTAACACGGAGGAAAACATTATGTTAAAAATGACTCTTAACAACTTGCAACTTTTCGCCCACAAAAAAGGTGGAGGTTCTACATCAAACGGACGTGATTCACAAGCGAAACGTCTTGGAGCTAAAGCAGCTGACGGACAAACTGTAACAGGTGGATCAATCCTTTACCGTCAACGTGGTACGCACATCTATCCAGGTGTAAACGTTGGACGTGGTGGAGACGATACTTTGTTCGCTAAAGTTGAAGGCGTAGTACGCTTTGAACGTAAAGGTCGCGATAAAAAACAAGTTTCTGTTTACCCAATCGCAAAATAAAAAGGTTCAATGAATCTTTTTATCCCGAGCCTTAAAATGAAAAGGCGAGGGAGCTAGAAGTAGCATAAAATAAGGCTTTCCGAGTTTTCGGAGAGCCTATTTTTTTGTTATGATATCCATAATTCTTTGTTACTAGTGTAGATGAATTTTATGAGCGACATTATTTTTCCTAGGTGGAAAACTTCTAAAATATGGTATAATGAACAGATAGAGAAGTTGGGGGTAAAAGATGAACATTCAACAATTACGCTATGTTGTGGCTATTGCCAATAGTGGTACTTTCCGTGAAGCTGCAGAAAAGATGTATGTTAGTCAGCCAAGTCTATCTATTTCTGTGCGCGATTTGGAAAAAGAGTTAGGCTTTAAAATTTTCCGTCGGACGAGTTCGGGAACATTTTTGACCCGCCGTGGTATGGAATTTTATGAGAAGGCGCAAGAATTGGTCAAAGGCTTTGATGTTTTTCAAAATCAGTATGCCAATCCTGAGGAAGAAAAGGATGAATTTTCCATTGCCAGTCAGCACTATGACTTCTTGCCACCAACGATTACGGCCTTCTCAGAACGTTATCCTGACTACAAAAACTTCCGTATTTTTGAATCAACTACTGTTCAAATCTTAGACGAAGTAGCCCAAGGACATAGTGAGATTGGGATTATCTACCTCAACAACCAAAATAAAAAGGGCATCATGCAACGGGTTGAAAAGCTTGGTTTAGAAGTTATTGAACTAATTCCTTTCCAGACTCACATTTATCTTCGTGAAGGGCATCCTTTAGCACAGAAAGAGGAATTGGTCATGGAGGACCTAGCTGATTTACCAACAGTTCGTTTCACCCAGGAAAAGGATGAGTACCTTTACTATTCAGAAAACTTTGTCGACACCAGCGCGAGCTCCCAGATGTTCAATGTGACCGACCGTGCTACTTTGAATGGTATTTTGGAGCGAACGGATTCCTATGCGACAGGTTCAGGATTTTTAGATAGTGACAGTGTTAATGGAATCACAGTCATTCGTCTCAAGGACAATCTAGATAACCGCATGGTCTATGTCAAACGTGAGGAAGTGGAGCTTAGTCAAGCTGGGAATCTTTTCGTTGAGGTCATGCAAGAATATTTTGATCAAAAGAGGAAATCATGAAAAAAAGAGGAATAGTGGCAGTCATTATACTGCTTTTGATTGGGCTGGATCAGTGGGTTAAAGCCTATGTTGTCCAGCAGATTCCACTGGGTGAAGTGCGTTCGTGGATACCCAATCTCGTTAGCTTGACCTATCTGCAAAATAGAGGGGCAGCCTTCTCCATGTTGCAAGATCAGCAGTGGTTATTTGCTGTTATTACACTGGTCGTCATGGTAGGTGCCATTTGGTATCTACATAAACACATGGAGGATTCTCTCTGGATGGTTTTTGGACTGACTTTGATAATCGCGGGAGGTCTGGGCAACTTTATTGACAGAATGAGTCAAGGTTTTGTGGTGGATATGTTTCACCTAGACTTTATCAACTTTGCGATTTTCAATGTTGCCGACAGCTATTTAACAGTTGGTGTGATTGTTTTATTGATTGCAATGCTTAAAGAGGAAGTAAATGGAAATAAAAATTGAAACTGGTGGACAACGTCTAGACAAGACTCTATCGGATCTAACAGAATTGTCACGTAGTCTCGCGAATGAACAAATCAAGGCTGGACAAGTTTTGGTTAATGGGCAAGTAAAAAAAGCTAAATACACTGTCCAAGAGGGCGATATCGTCACCTACCATGTGCCAGAACCAGAGGTTTTAGAGTATGTGGCTGAGAATCTGCCACTCGAGATCATCTACCAAGATGAGGATGTAGCCGTTGTTAACAAACCTCAGGGAATGGTGGTGCATCCGAGTGCTGGTCATACTAGCGGAACCTTGGTCAATGCCCTCATGTACCATATCAAAGACTTGTCAGGTATCAATGGGGTTCTCCGACCGGGTATCGTTCACCGCATTGACAAGGACACATCTGGACTTCTCATGATTGCAAAAAATGATGAGGCCCACTTAGCACTTGCCCAAGAACTCAAGGATAAAAAGTCTCTCCGCAAATACTGGGCGATTGTTCATGGCAATCTTCCCAATGATCGTGGTGTCATTGAAGCGCCGATTGGTCGGAGCGAGAAAGACCGTAAGAAACAGGCTGTGACTGCTAAAGGAAAGCCTGCCGTAACACGTTTTCACGTCTTGGAACGTTTTGGTGATTATAGTTTAGTGGAGTTGCAACTGGAAACAGGGCGTACCCACCAAATCCGTGTTCATATGGCTTATATTGGCCATCCAGTCGCTGGGGATGAGGTCTATGGTCCTCGCAAGACCTTGAAAGGACATGGACAATTTCTCCATGCTAAAACCCTAGGATTTACCCATCCGAGAACAGGTGAAACCTTGGAATTCACAGCAGATATTCCAGAGATTTTTAAAGAAACGCTGGAAAGATTGCGTAAAACTGAGAATAGATAAAAGAGTTGAGATGCTTGTCTCAACCTTTTTTATTTCAAGTCTTTTCTATTTTAAAGCATTCATGTTATAATGGATAAATATGAAGAATCGGAGTGAGAATATGAAGTACAAACGAATCGTCTTTAAGGTAGGGACATCTTCCTTAACAAATGAAGACGGGAGTTTATCAAGAAGTAAAGTAAAGGCCATTACCCAACAATTAGCTATGTTGCATGAAGCTGGGCATGAGTTGATTTTGGTTTCTTCTGGGGCAGTAGCGGCTGGCTTTGGAGCTTTGGGTTTTAAAAAACGTCCGACCAAGATTGCAGATAAGCAGGCTTCGGCTGCAGTAGGACAAGGTTTGCTTCTAGAAGAATACACGACAAATCTCCTCATGCGCCAAATCGTCTCTGCGCAAATCTTGCTGACACAGGATGATTTTGTAGATAAACGTCGTTATAAGAACGCCCACCAGGCTTTGTCTGTATTGCTTCATCGTGGTGCCATTCCTATCATCAACGAGAATGACAGTGTCGTTATTGATGAGCTCAAGGTTGGGGACAATGATACTCTGAGTGCTCAGGTAGCGGCTATGGTGCAGGCAGATCTCTTAGTTCTCTTGACGGATGTAGACGGTCTCTATACTGGAAATCCCAACTCAGATCCAAGAGCCAAACGTCTTGAGAAAATCGAGACCATCAATCGTGAGATTATTGATATGGCTGGTGGAGCAGGTTCGTCTAATGGTACAGGTGGGATGTTGACTAAGATCAAAGCAGCTACGATCGCGACGGAGTCGGGTGTGCCAGTCTATATCTGCTCGTCCATGAAATCAGATGCCTTGATTGAGGCGGCGGACGAGACCAAGGATGGTTCCTTCTTTGTTGCGCAAGAAAAGGGCCTTCGTACTCAGAAACAGTGGCTAGCCTTCTATGCTCCAAGTCAAGGAACGATTTGGGTAGATGGTGGAGCTGCAGAAGCACTTTCAAAAAACGGAAAAAGTCTCCTTTTATCAGGTGTGGTAGAAGTGGAAGGGAACTTCTCTTATCATGATATTGTTACAGTAGCAGATAAAGAAACAGGTCAATCTCTTGGAAAGGGACGTGTCCAATTTGGTGTCTCAGCCCTAGAAGATATGCTCCGTTCTCAAAAAGCTAAGGGAGTCTTGATTCACCGTGATGACTGGATTTCCATCACTCCTGAAATCCAGCTGCTCTTTACAGAATTTTAGAGGTGAACGATGGTAAGTACACAAGAACAATTTGAACAAGTACAGGCTGTTAAGAAGTCAATCAACACTGCTAGTGAAACAGTGAAAAACCAAGCCTTGCTAGCTATGGCTGATCACTTATTGGCTGCAACTGAGGAGATTTTAGAGGCCAATGCCCTTGATATGGCAGCAGCCAAGGGGAAAATCTCAGATGTCATGCTGGATCGGCTTTATTTGGATGCAGGACGTATAGAAGCAATGGCAAGGGGGATTCGTGAAGTGGTTGCTTTACCAGATCCCATCGGTGAAGTCCTAGAGACAAGTCATCTTGAAAATGGCTTGCTTATTACCAAGAAACGTGTAGCTATGGGTGTTATTGGTATTATCTATGAAAGCCGTCCAAATGTGACGTCTGACGCGGCTGCCTTGGCTCTCAAGAGTGGAAATGCAGTTGTTCTTCGTAGTGGTAAGGATGCCTATCAAACAGCTCATGCCATTGTCACAGCCTTAAAGAAGGGCTTGGAGACGACTACCATTCATCCAGATGTGATTCAACTAGTAGAAGATACCAGCCGAGAAAGTAGCTATGCCATGATGAAGGCTAAGGGTTATCTAGACCTTCTCATACCTCGTGGAGGAGCTGGTTTGATCAATGCTGTTGTTGAAAATGCTATCGTGCCTGTTATTGAGACAGGAACTGGGATTGTCCATGTCTATGTGGACAAGGATGCCGATGAAGACAAGGCTCTGTCTATCATCAACAATGCTAAAACCAGTCGTCCTTCTGTCTGCAATGCTATGGAGGTTTTGCTGGTTCATGAAGACAAGGCAGCAGGTTTCCTTCCTCGCTTGGAGCATCTTCTGGTTGCAGATAGAAAAGAAGCTGGGTTGGAACCGATTCAATTCCGCCTAGATAGCAAAGCAAGTCAGTTTCTTTCAGGTCAAGCAGCCGAGGCCCAAGACTTTGACACCGAGTTTTTAGACTATATCTTAGCAGTTAAGGTTGTGAGCAGTTTAGAAGAAGCAGTCGCGCATATTGAAGCCCATAGTACCCATCATTCGGACGCCATTGTGACAGAAAATGCTGAAGCTGCGGCTTACTTTACAGACCAAGTGGACTCTGCAGCGGTCTATGTCAATGCCTCAACTCGTTTCACTGATGGTGGACAATTTGGTCTTGGATGTGAAATGGGGATTTCTACTCAGAAACTGCACGCGCGTGGGCCAATGGGTTTGAAAGAGTTGACCAGCTACAAGTATGTGGTTACTGGTGACGGACAGATAAGGGAGTAAGAGATGAAGATTGGATTTATCGGTTTGGGAAATATGGGTGCTAGTTTGGCCAAGGCTGTCTTGCAGGCCAAGACGGGCCAACAGATTCTCCTTGCCAATCGTAGTCAAGCAAAAGTAGATGCTTTCATCGCCAACTTCGGCGGCCAGGCCTCCAGTAATGAAGAAATTTTTGCAGAAGCAGATGTGATTTTCCTAGGAGTAAAGCCAACCCAGTTTTCTGAACTGCTGGCTCAATACCAGACTGTTCTTGAAAAAAGAGAAAGTCTTCTTTTGATTTCCATGGCAGCTGGATTGACCTTGGAAAAACTGGCTAGACTTCTTCCGAGTCAACACCGAATCATTCGTATCATGCCCAATACTCCGGTGGCTATCGGGCAAGGAGTGATTAGTTATGCCATGTCAGCAAACTGTCGTACTGAGGACAGTGAACTCTTTTGTCAATTATTAGCAAATGCGGGTCTCTTAGTTGAGCTGGGGGATGGCTTAATCGATGCAGCGACAGGTCTCGCAGGTTGTGGACCAGCTTTTGTCTATCTCTTTATCGAGGCTTTGGCAGATGCGGGTGTACAGACTGGATTGCCAAGAGAAAGGGCCTTGAAAATGGCAGCCCAAACAGTAGTCGGCGCAGGACAAATGGTTCTCGAAAGTCAGCAACATCCTGGAGTCTTGAAAGACCAAGTTTGTAGCCCAGGAGGTTCGACTATCGCTGGTGTAGCAAGTCTGGAAGAACATGCCTTTAGAGGCACAGTCATGGACGCAGTTCATCAAGCCTATAAACGAACACAAGAACTAGGTAAATGAGAGGTTGGATGACTCCCCAACCTCTTTTATGGTCGATTGAATGGAGAAGACACAAAAAGATTGTCACAAAAACCTATTTTTTTGATAGAATAGAAGGTAGAAAAAAAGAAATGAGTTAGACATGTCAAAAGGATTTTTAGTCTCTCTTGAGGGACCAGAGGGAGCAGGAAAGACCAGTGTTTTAGAGGCTTTACTCCCCATTTTAGAGGAAAAAGGAGTAGAGGTGCTGACGACCCGTGAACCTGGCGGAGTCTTGATTGGGGAGAAGATTCGTCAAGTGATTTTGGATCCAAGTCATACTCAGATGGATCCTAAAACAGAGCTCCTTCTCTATATCGCTAGTCGCAGACAGCACTTGGTGGAAAAAGTTCTGCCTGCTCTTGAAGCTGGTAAGTTGGTCATTATGGACCGCTTTATCGATAGTTCCGTTGCTTATCAGGGATTTGGTCGTGGCTTGGATATTGAAGCCATTGATTGGCTCAATCACTTTGCAACAGATGGTCTCAAACCCGATTTGACACTCTATTTTGACATCGAGGTGGAAGAAGGACTGGCTCGCATTGCTGCTAATAGCAATCGTGAGGTCAATCGTTTGGACTTGGAAGGTTTGGACTTGCACAAAAAAGTCCGTCAAGGCTACCTTTCTCTTCTGGAAAAAGAAGGAAATCGTATTGCCAAGATTGATGCCAGTCTCCCTTTGGAGGAGGTTGTGGAAACTACCAAGGCTATCTTGTTTGAGAGAATGGGATTGGCAAAATGAAACAAGATCAACTAAAGGCTTGGCAACCAGACCAGTTTGACCGCTTTGTCCGTATCCTAGAACAAGGGCAGCTCAATCACGCCTACCTTTTTTCAGGTTTCTTTGGAAGTTTGGAAATGGCGCAATTTTTAGCTAAGAGCCTCTTTTGTAGGGATAAGGTAGGTGTTTTACCGTGTGAGAAATGCCGAAACTGCAAGCTGATTGAGCAGGAAGAATTTCCCGATGTTACTTTAATCAAGCCAGTCAATCAGGTCATCAAGACAGAACGGATTCGGGAATTGGTGGGTCAGTTTTCCCAAGCAGGGATTGAAAGTCAGCAACAGGTTTTTATTATCGAGCAGGCGGAGAAAATGCATCCCAACGCGGCTAATTCTCTGCTCAAGGTCATCGAAGAACCTCAGAGTGAAGTTTACATTTTCTTCTTGACCAGCGATGAGGAAAAGATATTACCGACTATCCGTAGTCGGACACAGATTTTCCACTTTAAAAAGCAAGAAGAAAAACTCATCCATCAATTAGAACAAGCAGGTCTGGTCAAGAAAAAAGCAACTTTCTTAGCCCAGTTTTGTCAATCACGAGCTGAAGCTGAAAAGTTGGCAAATCAGGCAAGTTTTTGGACCTTGGTGGATGAGAGTGAACGCTTGCTGACTTGGTTATTAGCTAAGAAAAAAGAAAGTTATCTTCAAGTTGCTAAATTAGCCAACTTGGCAGATGACAAGGAAAAACAGGATCAGGTTTTGCGAATCCTCGAAGTGCTATGTGGACAGGATCTTCTCCAAGCAAGAATAAGAGTGGTTCTGCAAGATTTGCTAGAAGCTAGAAAAATGTGGCAAGCCAATGTCAGCTTTCAAAACGCCATGGAATATCTGGTCTTGAAAGAAATATAAACTCAAAGAAGGATTAAGAAAGGAAAGGGCTGGTTTATGGACAAAAAAGAATTATTTGACGCGCTAGACGATTTTTCCCAACAATTACTGGTGACCTTGGCCGATGTGGAAGCCATCAAGAAAAATCTCAAGAGCCTGGTAGAGGAAAATACAGCTCTTCGCTTGGAAAATAGTAAGTTGCGAGAACGCTTGGGCGAGGTGGAAGCAGATACACCCGTTAAGGCCAAGCATGTTCGTGAAAGCGTCCGTCGGATCTATAAAGATGGTTTTCACGTATGTAATGATTTTTACGGCCAACGCCGAGAACAGGACGAGGAATGTATGTTCTGTGACGAGTTGTTGTACAGGGAGTAGGCATGCAGATTCAAAAAAGTTTTAAGGGGCAGTCTCCCTATGGCAAGCTTTACCTAGTAGCAACACCGATTGGCAATCTAGATGATATGACTTTTCGTGCCATCCAGACCTTGAAAGAGGTGGATTGGATTGCTGCTGAGGACACGCGCAATACAGGGCTTTTGCTCAAGCATTTTGACATTTCGACCAAGCAGATTAGTTTTCATGAGCACAATGCCAAGGAAAAAATTCCTGATTTGATTGATTTTCTGAAGGCGGGACAAAGTATTGCTCAGGTCTCTGATGCGGGTCTGCCTAGTATTTCGGATCCTGGGCATGATTTGGTCAAGGCAGCCATCGAGGAAGAGATTGCAGTTGTCACAGTTCCAGGTGCCAGCGCAGGGATTTCTGCCTTGATTGCCAGCGGCCTAGCACCACAACCACATATCTTTTACGGTTTCTTACCGAGAAAATCAGGCCAGCAAAAGCATTTTTTTCAAGCCAAAAAAGACTATCCTGAAACTCAGATTTTCTATGAATCGCCCCATCGTGTAGCGGATACATTGGAAAACATTCTAGAAGTCTACGGTGACCGCTCGGTTGTCTTGGTTAGAGAATTGACCAAGATTTATGAAGAATACCAACGTGGAAAGATTTCAGAGCTAGTAGAAAGTATTGCTGAAACGCCACTCAAGGGCGAATGCCTTCTCATCGTCGAAGGTGCCAGTCAGGATGTGGAGGAAAAGGACGAGGAGGACTTGTTTTCAGAAATCCAATCTCGTATCCAAGAAGGCATGAAGAAAAATCAAGCTATCAAGGAAGTAGCGAAGATTTACCAGTGGAATAAAAGCCAGCTTTACGCTGCCTACCACGACTGGGAAGAAAATCAAGAAAATGACTAAACAGGGAAGTTTGCCTTCTTCCCTTTTTTTGTTATACTAGTAGAAGAAAATTTAGAAAGATTTGTGGGAGTGAAAAAGTCCGAGGGACTTTTTCAACCTGAGCCAAGAAATTCGAAAGCGAAGAAAGTTCGGGGAACTTTTTCAATGTGAATCTTATCTTCACACTCCCAAAGAGGTATTAGTGTCGTGTCTCAATCTTATATCAATGTTATCGGAGCAGGTTTAGCAGGTTCTGAAGCAGCCTACCAAATCGCAGAACGTGGTGTTCCAGTTAAACTCTATGAAATGCGTGGTGTAAAGCCTACACCCCAGCACAAAACAGACAATTTTGCAGAGTTGGTTTGTTCCAATTCCTTACGTGGGGATGCTTTGACCAATGCTGTCGGTCTTCTCAAGGAAGAAATGCGTCGCTTGGGTTCTGTCATATTGGAATCTGCTGAAGCTACACGTGTTCCTGCAGGCGGTGCCCTTGCGGTGGACCGTGATGGTTTCTCTCAAATGGTGACTGAAAAAGTGGCCAATCATCCCTTGATTGAAGTGGTTCGTGATGAAATTACAGAATTGCCGACGGATGTTATTACGGTTGTCGCTACTGGTCCTTTGACCAGCGATGCCCTAGCTGAGAAGATTCATGCCCTTAATGATGGGGATGGATTCTATTTCTATGACGCGGCGGCGCCTATTATCGATGTCAATACTATCGATATGAGCAAGGTCTATCTCAAGTCTCGTTATGACAAGGGAGAGGCGGCCTACCTCAATGCTCCAATGACCAAGCAAGAGTTTATGGATTTCCATGAGGCCTTGGTCAATGCGGAAGAAGCACCACTTAATTCTTTTGAAAAAGAAAAGTACTTTGAAGGATGTATGCCAATCGAAGTCATGGCTAAACGTGGCATTAAAACCATGCTTTATGGTCCGATGAAGCCAGTCGGTTTGGAGTATCCAGACGACTACACAGGACCTCGCGATGGGGAGTTCAAAACACCGTATGCTGTTGTCCAGCTTCGTCAGGATAATGCGGCTGGTAGCCTCTACAATATCGTCGGTTTCCAAACTCACCTCAAATGGGGAGAACAAAAGCGTGTCTTCCAAATGATTCCGGGTCTTGAAAATGCTGAGTTTGTTCGTTATGGTGTCATGCACCGCAATTCTTACATGGATTCACCAAATCTTCTTGAGCAAACCTATCGTTCTAAGAAACAGCCCAACCTCTTCTTTGCTGGTCAAATGACGGGTGTGGAAGGCTATGTTGAGTCAGCAGCTTCAGGCTTGGTTGCAGGTATTAACGCGGCTCGTCTTTTTAAGGGAGAAGGAGAAGCTATCTTCCCAGAGACAACAGCGATTGGAAGTCTGGCTCATTACATCACCCATGCTGACAGCAAGCATTTCCAACCGATGAACGTCAATTTCGGGATTATCAAGGAGTTAGAAGGCGAGCGTATCCGTGATAAGAAGGCTCGTTATGAAAAAATTGCAGAGCGTGCCCTTACCGACTTAGAGGAGTTTTTAACGGTCTAATTTTTTTGAAAGAATTGCTCATGGTACTATAAAAATCTAAGAAATTGTGATAAAATAGGTAGGATAAAAAAAGGAGAGTAAAAATGGCTAACCCCAAGTATAAACGTATTTTAATCAAGTTATCAGGTGAGGCTCTTGCAGGTGAACGTGGCGTAGGGATTGATATCCAAACAGTTCAAAAAATCGCAAAAGAGATTCAAGAAGTTCATAGCTTAGGTATCGAAATTGCCCTTGTAATTGGTGGAGGAAATCTCTGGCGTGGAGAACCTGCTGCAGAAGCAGGAATGGACCGCGTTCAGGCAGATTACACTGGAATGCTTGGGACCGTTATGAATGCTCTTGTAATGGCAGATTCATTGCAACAAGTCGGTGTCGATACGCGTGTACAAACAGCCATTGCTATGCAACAAGTGGCAGAACCTTACGTACGTGGACGTGCCCTTCGCCACCTTGAAAAAGGCCGTATTGTTATCTTTGGTGCTGGAATTGGTTCACCTTACTTCTCAACAGATACAACAGCAGCCCTTCGTGCAGCTGAAATCGAAGCGGATGCCATTCTTATGGCTAAAAATGGCGTAGACGGTGTTTACAATGCCGATCCTAAGAAAGACAAGACTGCCGTTAAGTTTGAAGAATTGACCCACCGTGACGTTATCAACAAAGGTCTTCGTATCATGGACTCAACAGCTTCAACCCTCTCTATGGACAACGACATTGACTTGGTGGTCTTCAACATGAACCAACCAGGCAACATCAAACGTGTCGTATTTGGTGAAAATATCGGAACAACAGTATCAAATAATATCGAAGAAAAGGAATAAGAAAATTATGGCTAATGCAATTGTAGAAAAAGCTAAAGAGAGAATGACCCAGTCTCACCAATCACTTGCTCGTGAATTTGGTGGTATCCGCGCCGGTCGTGCCAACGCAAGCTTACTAGACCGTATCCACGTAGAATACTATGGAGTAGAAACTCCTCTTAACCAAATTGCTTCTATCACTATTCCAGAAGCTCGTGTTTTGTTGGTAACGCCATTCGACAAGTCTTCATTGAAAGACATCGAACGTGCCTTGAACGCTTCTGATCTTGGTATCACACCAGCTAACGACGGTTCTGTGATCCGCTTGGTTATCCCAGCTCTTACAGAAGAAACTCGTCGTGACCTTGCCAAAGAAGTGAAGAAGGTCGGTGAAAATGCTAAAGTGGCTGTACGTAATATCCGTCGTGATGCTATGGATGAAGCTAAGAAACAAGAAAAAGCAAAAGAAATCACTGAAGACGAATTGAAGACTCTTGAAAAAGATATTCAAAAAGTAACAGACGATGCTGTCAAACACATCGACGATATGACTGCCAATAAAGAAAAAGAACTTTTGGAAGTCTAAAAATAAACAGAAAAACTCAGTTGGCATTGCTGGCTGAGTTTTATTCGAAAGAAGGAAATATGAATACAAATCTTGCAAGTTTTATCGTTGGACTCATCATCGATGAAAATGACCGTTTTTACTTTGTGCAAAAGGATGGTCAGACCTATGCTCTTGCTAAGGAAGAAGGTCAACATACAGTAGGGGATACGGTCAAAGGTTTTGCCTATACAGATATGAAGCAAAAACTACGTCTGACAACCTTAGAAGTGACTGCCACTCAGGACCAATTTGGTTGGGGAACCGTAACAGAAGTTCGTAAAGACCTAGGTGTCTTTGTGGATACAGGCTTGCCTGATAAGGAAGTTGTGGTATCGCTAGATATTCTCCCTGAACTTAAGGAACTCTGGCCTAAGAAGGGTGACAAACTCTACATCCGTCTTGAAGTGGATAAGAAAGACCGAATCTGGGGACTCTTGGCTTATCAGGAAGATTTCCAGCGTTTAGCTCGTCCTGCCTACAACAACATGCAGAACCAAAACTGGCCAGCCATTGTTTATCGTCTCAAGCTGTCAGGAACCTTTGTCTATCTGCCAGAGAATAACATGCTTGGTTTTATTCATCCTAGTGAGCGTTACGCAGAGCCGCGTTTGGGACAAGTATTAGATGCGCGTGTCATTGGTTTCCGCGAGGTTGACCGCACTCTGAACCTCTCTCTCAAACCTCGTTCATTTGAAATGTTGGAGAATGATGCCCAGATGATTTTGACTTACTTGGAAAGCAATGGCGGTTTCATGACCTTGAATGATAAGTCTTCTCCAGAGGACATCAAGGCAACCTTTGGCATTTCTAAAGGTCAGTTCAAGAAAGCACTCGGTGGCTTGATGAAGGCTGGCAAAATCAAGCAAGACCAGTTTGGGACAGAGTTGATTTAAACCTTATAGACATGATAAAGAAACTTGAAGAAATGAGTTTAGAGGAACTCTGGCAACTTTTTCCTATTTTTCTAGTAGAGCACAAGTCAGAGTGGAAAGACTGGTATGAATTTGAAAAAACAAGTCTGAAAAAAATATTGGGTGCCAATGTTATTCAAAGAATAGAGCATATCGGTAGCACTGCTATCCCTAATATTTGGGCCAAAAATATCGTCGATATTCTGCTAGAAGTAGG